>NC_014760.1:668936-1003404 GCF_000183385.1 Mycoplasmopsis bovis PG45
AAAAGTAAAATCCTCATAATTTAGATTTGGCAATGACAAATCTTTTTGCAATGCCTCTAATATTTATGTTCTAAAAAGAAAATTTGTTAAAAACTTAAAATTATCTTTATTGACTGTAGATAAGTCCTTTTTGTCAGCTGTACTATCGTTTTTATCTGCATTTGCTTCAGATATTTTAAGTGTAAATGATACATTTACACTTCCAGTGTACTTTTTGCTTTCATTCTTAACACTAACTACTACACTTGTTTTTTGTATGTTAGATACTTCTAGTTCAGAAATATCAATCTTGACTTATTTTTCTATTTGTTTTCATAATTGTTTATATCTTTATTTAAAAAAGATATTTCCTGCCAATTTTATATAGGAGTTAAAATTCAGAACACTAACATGAAATAAAAGTAAGTCATTTATTGAATAACAAAAAATATAGAAAACTCTATATTTTTTGTCGTAAGTGTTAGTTACTAAAATCAATTGATATTTCTGCTTCTTTAGATCCATCTTTTGGTTTAGCAACCTTTTTAAGGTCTTTCATTATCTTTGTATAGTCTGTTGTAACTTTACCATTTACTTTAGGTTTAACTGCTGAGTCATATGCAACTGATACTAATGATATGTCAACATTTAACTTATTAAACTCATCATTATCAATGTCATTTTTGCCTTTGATTGCTTGTTCTAATTTTTCAACAGTTTTAGTATATTTATCTTTTAGTTTAGTAGCAACTTCTTTAATTTTTGTTGCTAGATTTTCAAATTCTTGTTTTTTGCTTTCTTCACTGGCTTCTCATTTAGTAATGTTTCTTAAATTATCTTCCATCTTTTTAGCTTGTGCCTTAAATTTGGTTATATATTCGCTTACTAATTTAACATTGTTGCCTAGCGGTGCTAGTTTTGGTAAAACTATTTCAAGCTTGCCAAAAATATTTTCAGAATCGGGGTTTGAAATAACTATTAATTTTCCTTCCTTATCATTTGTTGCTGCAGAATCTAGGGTAATAGTTATATCTTTTTCACTTAAGTTAGGTAAACTAAGCTCTTTTCTTAAGATAGTAGCCATTTCTTTTACACCAGTGTAGTTACTAATGCCACTAAGATTTTCCTTCTTAACTGTAGAAATATCAACTCTTTTTACCTTTTTAGATGTAAAAGTGACTTGAATTCTTCCACTATAAAGTTTAGAATCTTTTTTAGCCTCTATAACAGCTCCAGTTGATTTAATGTCTTTAGCTTCTAATTGAGATAAGTCAATTTTTACTTCCTTTGTATCATTAGCTTTGGCTAAAGCATTTAATATGTGTTTTTCACCAGGGGTGTCTAGCTTTAAGTCTTCATATACATTAATTTCACCTAAATTTAAGGTTTTGATTACTTTATCCAAACCTTGAGTGTTGCCGCATTTAGCAGCTAATAATGGAACAGTTGCTACAGATGATATTGCAGATATACTAAATTAAAAAAGTTTTAGTGTAATGCTATATTTCTAACAATTCCGCAAGGTCTTGAACATATTTCAACACCTTGCGTTTTTTTCATTCTGTATTATTTATTACTTCAACTTTGTAACTTCTCAAATATTCTATAATCTGTCTGAATGAGTAGTTTTGATGAAGATTTAGTCTTATAAAATTGTTCTTAACTTTTGTCGCAATTATTAGTGACAAGTAGTTTATAAACTCTGTTGTGTAAACTTTCATTTCTGAATGAACTCTTGTTTTTGATAGTTCCAAAATATTTTTGTAAAAGTTAAACATTTCTTCAATTTCTCATCTTTGATCATATAGTGTGTATACATCCTCTAATGAAAGGTCAACATTGGATTCAAAAACAATGACACCAAAAAATTGATTATTTTTATTGAATTCATCAATGTTAAATGTATTTCTTTTTAGATGTTTTTGATAGTTTCCAACACTTTCTTTGCCAGCTATTTCTAAGTCTTTAAATAGATAAAAAAACTTTCCATTTATTTGCTTTTTAGACCCTAGTAATTGCTTATCTTTAATTTTCACAGGAGTCAAGTTTTCATCAAGTTTTTCTTCTCTAATTAATGTTGTATTTCTCTTTAATGGCAAAAGATACTTAACATTTTTATTCTGTTCTAAAAGCTCTGTAATTGCTTTAGTTCTAAAGCCTTTATCAGCAACTAATATTTCGCCAGTGCTAGGCACATTTTCCAAAAAGTCCTCAAAAATAGTCGAATCCAGCATATTTCCTTGGTATGGTCTGTGATAAATTGGCTCTTTGGTATATAAGACACAAGTGTAAAGTAAGGTAAAATCTTTGCTACCTTTAACCTTGCCTTTTCTTGATCATTGAGAAAAAGTTACTTCATCTGAATTATAAGATTTAAGTGTGCCATCAATAATTTGCACTCTACCTTTAAACTCATTTATTCTATCTAACATGAAGTTATGTATATTTGAATATGCTCTACCAGTTTTTTCAAAGAAGTCTGGTAATAATGATTCAGATAAACCAACCTTTTTAAATAATTCAGACATAAATGAAGTTTCATAGTAAAACTTTAAATCACGATTAACGGCTTTTGGATAGGCACATCTAAGAATAGCAATTACATATAATTTGTAAGCTGTTGATGAATCAAAATGTGTTAGTAATTTTTCCAAAATATCATTGCTATTTTTTGTAAAAATTGCTATGTTACCATAGTCTTTTATATCTGTTTTTTCTTGATTTTTCTTAGATCTTGTACCTACTGGGATAGGTGTTTCAAAAGGAACAAATTTGTAATCTACTATTTCGCCAACAATTGCCAAATCTTTTGGAATTGCTTTTCCATTCACATATTTGCTGGTTCTTTTTACAACTTTAAATTTTCCAAAGTAATTCTTTACAACTGTGTTTTTAGGTCTTTCAACTTGTCTTATTTCAACTGGAATTGCCATTTTCAAATTCTCCTAAATATATAGCATTATAACTATATTATAACACAAAATTTAAATAGAGAAATAAATAAAATTAATTTTTTTATGATGACATTAGCAGCATTTTTTAAGTCTTTGTCAGAAAAATAAATAAAAAAATGTCTACATTGTTCAAAATGCGACATTTTGTATAGTATTATGGGGTATAACTTTTATACTAAATAGTATTTTCCTATTCATTTTCATAATGTATTTATCTTTTTATAAAAGATATCTCCTCACACTTAAATAATATCTACATTAATATTATAAATTATTTAAATAGCCAGATAATACTTGCTACACTATAAAAAGGCAAAATAAATAAAAAACCAAGACTTTAACCTTGGTTCTAATTTTTAGCTTGAAAACTCAAACATATGGAGCAAATGACGGGAATCGAACCCGCATGACCAGCTTGGAAGGCTGGAGTTCTACCATTGAACTACATTTGCAAAAATGTAATAATATTATACAAAAGTAAAATAATTTTAAAAGTATTTTATTTTGTTGTCATTTATTACATAAAACTCTATTTCATAGGCTTTTTAGTAAAATTATCTATTTAAACTACAATTTGATTAGTTGATGTTTCCATCATATCAACTTTGTTACCTAACTCAATTTCAATTTTTGCATCATTTTTCTTTGAATTTGTTATTGAAAGTATTCTAAAATGAACATCGCCTATAGTATATTTAGTATTTTTTCTCGGAGAGTAGCCAACTCTGTGCTTGATAAATTCAAACAGGCACATATTTAATTCATTAGGCTCAATGCTTTCAACTTCAATTTCTAGCCTTTTAATCACTTCTTTTAGTTTCATTTTTCCAGAAGCGTGGAATAATTCAAGACTAATTTCGTGAAAGTCTTCTCACTCTTCATCATCATATTCGTCATATATTTCACCAATAATTTCTTCAATGATATCTTCCATTGTTATTAAACCAATAACATCAGTACTATAGTTATTTTCAGTAACAAATGCCATTTGTGATTTTTGAATACGCATTTTTTCTAAAGCTAATGACAAGCTAGTGTTCATTGAAATTGTTGGAACAGGTTTTAAATATGTAATTACCTTGCCTTTTTGTAAGTAAAAAATATCTTTAAGATGAATTATTCCAATAAGATTGTCATCTTTTTTAACAGGAAGGCGACTATAATTTGTTTTTTTAAATAACTCTATAGCATCTGATACACTATCATTATAGTTAATTAAATAAACATCCTTTAGCTTAATATAATGACGCGAGACTTTAGTACTATCTAAGTCTAAAGCATTTTGAGCCATTATGCTTTCATTAGTTTCTAGCACACCTTCGTTTTGTGCAATATCTATCAAGCCCTTAACATCTTGCTCAGTATTTGTAATATAAATGTTTCTGCCAATTTTGCTTACTGGATAAGTAAATAGTCAGAAAATATAATAAAAAGCTTGCAATACATAACAAAAGGTTTTAGATACAGCAACAGGATATTTTTTAGCAGCTAATTTGGGCAAAATTTCACCGAATAACACTACAATCGGGGTTAAAATGGCTGTTGAGATAATGACATTATATTTATTAACTTCATGCAAGTTTGCTAGTCATCACACGCTCAAAAGATAAGAAGTTATTGCTGAAAGCGCTATATTTACAATGTTGTTGCAAATTAAGATTGTGCTAAGTAATTGATTAAAGAATTTGTGTTGCTTTTTAATTAATTTTGCACCAAATTCTTTGTTGTTAACCATAGTTTCAATCCTGCCTGGACTTAGACTAGTATATGCAGTTTCACTTGCGCTAAAAATCGAACTAAGCAATAGCAATAAAATCATTCCTATAGTTGAAATAATTTTTAAATAGAGAGGCATTATTCATCTCCTTTATTGAAGTTAAAGGAGTCGTTGACTTCATCATATTTATAGTAAAGATCTTCAAATTTACCGCAGTTTAACCTAAATAATAAATTAATATCAGCTTGTGTACCATTTCTGTGCTTTGCAATAAGTAAATTTGTTACATCGCCAATAAAGCCTTGTTCTAACATTTCTTTTTGCTGTGCGCTTAAGTCTTTATCCTTAAAATTAATTTTATTTTTATTGTAGTAGTTCTTTCTATATAAAAATAAAACAATATCAGCATCTTGCTCAATAGTTCCTGATTCTCTTAAGTCTGATAATATAGGTCTTTTATCTTCTCTTTTTTCAACCTCACGACTAAGCTGGCTTAGTGCAATAATAGGAACTTTTAATTCTAAAGCCAGTGTTTTAAGATTTCTACTTATTGTTGCAACTTCAGCTTGTCTATCCCTAGAAGGCTTGCTTGAATCGACGCTTAATAATTGCAAGTAGTCAATAATTATCATATCAATTCCATTAGTTTTAGCAAGCCTACGGCATTTTCAAAGCAATGTTGGCAAGTCAGTTTTAGCTGATTCATCTATAAATAAGTTTAATTGGTTAAGATGTCTTTTTTGATGGATGGTAATTTTATCTAATTCTTCCTGTGATAATTCACTAGGTTTTTTAAACTTATATAAATCGATTTCTGTGCTAATGCCAAATAAACGAGTAACTAGTTGTGATGAAGGCATTTCTAAGGTAAAAAATACAACCTTTTTAGCAGGTTTATTCCTGGAAGCAGAACTGGCGTTTTTAGCTATATTTAAGGCAAAAGCGGTTTTTCCCATACCTGGTCTAGCAGCTAAAACAATCATTTCTCCAGGCTGAAACCCTTGTGTTAGTGTGTCTAATGCTTCAAATCCACTAGGTACTCCGCTAATATTAGAAATATTAAGTTCTCTTTTTTTAACTAAATCATCAACTACAACTTTTGCTACTTCCTCAACAGTTAAGAAGTCTTGACTAGTTTTGCTTTTGTCGATATTTAAAAGCAAGTCATGAAGTTCGCTAATCACTTCACTTTCGCTTACTGCTGTATTTGTACTTAATTTATTTAAAACTCTACTTAACTTAAGTTCAATTGTTCTTAATTTTGTTAGTCTTTCTAACTCTTGTAAGTACTGAATAATATTATTACTTAAGCCAGCAGAATCTTGAATATGTAACAAGAATTCAAAATTAATGAAGTTATATTGCTTATTCTTAGACTTATAAAACATAAGTTGATCAAAATTAATTGAAATGTTTTTTAAGAATAAGTCTTTTAAAACTTCAAAAAACAAAGCGTGCTCACGAACAGTAAAATCTTCCTTAGTTAAATAAGGAATAATTTTGCTTGCTGTTTGGTTATTTATATAAACTAAGCCAAGCAATGATGCTTCTAAATTAGGATTTGAATACTTGCTTAGGCTGCTTATCTCATAATACTCGGAGTTATTTGACATTGATTATTATATCCACCTTTAGTTTAGCAATAATATCTTTGTAAACAATGATATCAATTTCATGCAACCCTCTGCCAACTAAGTGTACCTTTTGAACAGCGTATTTGTCTAATTTATAGCCTAATTTAACCAAAGTCTTAACAATATCCTTAGTTGAAACTGCACCATGAACATTCAAATTATTATTGCCGTCTATATTAGCTTCTAATTCATATTTTAATACTTCTTTTTCAAGCTTTTCCTTTAATTCCAATGCACTTTGACGCGCTTCCATTTCACTAGCAGTTAAATCGCTTAACTTTTTCTCTAATTGCTTTTTAGTTTTTTCATTATATGGCACTGCAAAGCCTTTATTAATTAAGAAATTAGATCCATATCCGTCAGATACTTCAATAATTGTGTTTGCCTTGCCATCTTTACAGTCTTTAATTAGTATAACCTTCATTTTTCTCACTCACAATCGCTTGTTTAACATTATCAATAAATGTGCTAAATTCTTCACTAGATACGGCTGCTGCTGTGCCAAAGTGTCCACCACCACCTACTGCTTCAGCTATTAATTGAACATTCACATCCAATCCCCTAGCACTCATTTTATAAAACTTTGTACCTTTTAGTTTTGCAATAACAAATGATGCCTTTCTGCCACTAATTTTTAAAATTTCTTCAGAAGCTATTGAAATAACATCATTAGTTAGTGGGATATCTTTATAGGCTAAAAAGTATCCAGGTTTAACTTCTTGTATGTTTGATAAAAGATCATTTACATCATTTCAAGTATCTTCATCGATTTTTAAGATTTCACTACTTTTTGCTGAATTAGCTCCTTTTTCTTCTAATCAGCCTGCAGCAATAAAAGTTCTTGCGTTAACTTTTTTAGTAAATTGCAAAGTGTCTAAATATATACCATTTAGTAACATTTGAGCAACAAAAGGTTTAATTGAAATTACTTTTTGCACGAACATTAAAATTTCAGTAACTATTTCAGAAGCACTAGAAGCAGCTGAATCAATATATCTATTAACACTTGGACAAAAATCGATGCTTGAGCCTAATCTATGGTGGTCTAGGATAAAAATATTATTAACTTTTGTATTGTTTATACAGTCCTTATTATCGGTTCTATCTAATTGAGAGTTATCTAATAAAAATACTAAAGTTGACTCATCAGTTATTTTATTTGCTACTTGAGGTTTAATAAAAATCTCTTCATCTTTAGGAATAATTTTTTCAATTGCTGCTTCAGTTGTTGAATCTTGAGTTACCGAACAAATATATGCTTCTTTGTTGTACTCTTTAGCTAAGGCTCAAATACCTAATGATGAGCCAATAGCATCTAAGTCAGCATTTGAGTGGCCATAACATATAACTTTTTTGATTTTTGGATCTCTTAATTTGCTTTCTATAACATCAGCAATTCTCTTAATTCTAGTTCTGCTAATGTCATAAAGTATTTCACTAGATGAACCAAAATATTTTGGTCTTTCAACATTTGAGAAAATTGCAACTTGATCACCACCACGACTTTGAGCTTGTAATAAAGCGTTTTTGGCTTGCTCTGTTTTTTCTCATAGGTTTTGATAGCCTAATGCAAAACCTGCAGAAATAGAAATCAAATGATTATTTATTTTTGAATTTTTTAGCGCAGAGTGAATCTTTGAAAAGAAACTAAAGTCAACGCTTACCATTTTATCAATTGATTCTTTATTAGTGAACACTAAGAATTTTCCATTAGTATATTGACGATATACAAAGTTATATTTAGTAACTAATTCGTCCAAAATTGCTATAAATTCTTGGTTAACTTTATAAAGTTCTTCTTTTGAAAGTATTGAATGATATAACTGATAATTATCTATTTCTACTTCGCCAATTACAGGAAGTTGATTAGAATAAATTTGAATCATATGCTGTTCTAAAGTAATGTCTTTTATGCTTATGCAATTTTTAAGTGGCCATATTTCTGCATGATAATAATTTTCATTATCTTTAAAATTTATGCTTTGTAAATTAGTATCAAAATTTGAATCATAATACTTAAAGAACTCGGCTAATGTATATCCGACTCATTTGCGACCAAATTTATTTTTTATAAATGAACTAGTTCATAAAATGTTGAAATTATTGTCATAAATTAGCAAGCCAATTGAATTATGACTTATTATCTCATCTATAAAAAAGTTAAATGACTTCTTGATAATTGCATTTTGTGACCAATACATTCTGATAAGCAGTAATCCCACAGTACTTGCAATAATTGCACTAATTGTTAGTCCAACTACTGCAGAGGCTCATATTTTAGACTGACTATTACTAAATTTAGTAATAAGAACAACACAAGCAATTAATGTGATAATTGCTAGCAGGCATATTGTTCCATAAATTATGACAGTCTTTTTCTTACTAGGAATATTACTCAAATTCATACTTAATATTAATTATATAAAAGATTTTGGAATTGGATTGAACTAGATATATTATTTGAAACAAGCATTTTAATTTTAATCATGAGTATTGCACGCATATATTCCATATTTATTTTTTAACTAATAAATCTATTTTATAGACTTTAAAGTTTGTATGCTTAATATTTATAATCTTCGTTTCAACATTACTGTATAATGATTAAAATTTAATCATAGGACTTAATATTCAAATTGTTAATTTTATATTTTCACAATAAAAGATATATAGTATATGTAGCAAGGAACAAATTATGAAAAAAATCAAAATATTAAGTAGTATTGGAATATTAGCGCCCGTCTTAGCTATTCCTTTAGTAGCTGCTAGTTGCAATAATGAATCTAAACTCAAAGATTTACAAACAAAGTATGAAAACAACAGAAAATCAGTTATAGATTTTTTAAATTCAGAAGAAAAATATAGCTTTTTAAAAACATATGTTGATATTAAAAATGCTCTAAATGCTAAAGTTGATATTAAAAGTAGCAAAGAAATCAATAATTGAATAAAAAACACAAATGATGCAATTTCTTCATATAAATCATTTAAAAATAGCATTGTTACAGTTAATGAAGATAAAGAAAAAAATACATTTTCTGCTTTTGATAACTTACTAGTTTTATCATCTAAAGTATCTGAAAAGGGAAAAGGCTTTTTCCCTAAAACTATTATAAATCAGCTTAAAAGTAAAAATTCATTTGCAGAACAAGTTAAATTACTAAATTCCTTTTTAGAATCAAGCTTATTAAAAGTTAATGAAGAATCATTGAAAGATATTTCAATAGATTTTGAAAACTCTGTCCCAAATGATTTTATTAATTCAGTCAATGATGGGTTAACACTAACTTTTGTAATGAACAAAAATGGAACTAAGCATTATGCACCCATAACATGAAAAAATATTGGTTTAAATAATGTTGAAAAAGCTGATGATGTTCACAGCGATGAAATTGATTTATCAAAAGTAACTGAAAATGATAAAAATCATTATCTAGATGATAGCTTTATTATTGGAAAAATATTTAAAAATGCAGCTTTTGGCACAGAACAAACTGCTGATAAAATCTTTGAAAAAATAAATTCTATCGTTTCCCAAAGTAACGGTAAATTAGACACAAATGAATTTAAGAAGAAAGCTGAAGAATTGAATAAACTTTTTGCATTTGAAACAAATCTTGAAAATAACCCTAGTGTTTCATATTCATTAATTGGCTCACATGCGCATTCAACTAAGGAATACCATTTTTACTTAACAAAATATGTAAATAACGCTAAGGATTCAAAAATCAGTTTCATTGTTCACAATCAAAAAAACAATTAACAAAAAATACTGAAGTTGATTTTCAGTATTTTTTTGCTTTATTTATGATTTACTTCCTACGTTTCCCAGTTTAAGCATAAAACAAGAAAACATAATTATGTAAATTTTTGATTTCATAAGTTATGTTTTTTTATAATGTAATGTCTAAGTGACTTTTTCTTTTGTTAAAAGTTCTAATAATATTTGATAAGTTTGCCAACTTTCTTGTAACTCGTCGTTATAAACTTGTATAGTTTCGATTTTTTGTTTATTTACAAATACTTCAATTTCTTTAACTTCTTTGATAACATTAATCACTTTATGCTCAGTAATTTTACTTTTTTCAGTCAGTCCTAATTTTAAATTTAGAGTGTAGATGATGTAGTTTAAAAATACTAATGAAATGAAACATAAACAAACGTAACCAACAATATGGTTTCAAGTTGATAAATACATTGGACGAAGAGATAATTTACCTTTTAATGTCTTGAAATTAGACTCAATTTGTCATTGTTTTGAATATAAATTAATAACTTCTTTTACTGATAAATCTGTTCTGTTTGTTTCGTAAACATAGTATCCATCATATTTTTGATCTTCTTGTATTTTTTCTATGTCAAGTTCATAAAATGCACCTTTGCTTATAGGTTTGAAGAATCTATATTTTTTAGATCCCGCTAGATCATCACAAGAAACAAGATTATCTTTATTCATTTTCTTAGTGAAATTTTGAATTAAAATATCTCTATCGTTTTTGTCTTTAGTCGCTCGTTTTTGACTAAAACTAATTATTTGTCTTCTAAAATGTCCATTAATTCTTTTTTTATTGTATGAAGATGCAATATCACGAGTTTTGTATATCAAACCACCATCATTTACATAATCTTTTTCATCTAATACATACTCTTTAAATTGTTTGCTTCCAGCTTTCATTCTATATGAGATTATGTATTTTCAATTCTTAGATTCTAAAAATCTAATATTTCTATTAACACTCATTCCTTTGTCAGCAATTATAGTTACACTGTTAACTTCATAAATATCTGCAATTTCAAGCATAAAAGGTATGAAAGTATTCGAATCAGTAACATTTCCTGGAAATATTTTGTAGTGTAACGGTATCCCATTTTCATCAGTTGCCATGCCTATAACAATCTGGTCTTCTTTAAATTTTCCATCTTTTGAATAGCCAGGTTTTTTATAACCTTCACGAGAAAATGTTTCAAAATAAGTAGTTGTTGCGTCAAATCATAATACATCAATTTTTCTATTAGTATTTGCACAAATTTTTGCATTTAAATTTCTTAAAATTTCATCTTTGTTTTTTGCTATATAGTCTAATGATCTATAAAATGAATTTTTTGAATAAGTGTCTATTTTTTCTTTTTTTGCTGTCATATAAGTGTTAAAAACACTTATTGGATTTTTAATTCTTTGATAAATCAACTGTAAAACAACATCTTTTAATGTTATCGATTTTGTGGGAGAACAATCATTAAAAATATTGAAATAATCAAATAGTTTTTCAACTACTTCGTAACCTTTAAACCTTTCTAAAACTTCTTTTTTGGTCTCTTTTTTCTCTTTAAAAATCTCATCTAATTTAGTTCTTGCTTGTTCTTTTGTTCAAGACAATGGAAAGTTTGCAATAATTGCTTTGATAATTGTTAGCGGATCATCGTGATATTGTTTTAATTCATGCAAATAACCATATCCTAATCTGTATACAAAACCTTTGTTATCTGGTCTTGGCACTCCAATTGATAAGTATTCACCTTTTTTAACTCTTGCTATTGATGTTCTTCATTGTCTTTTTGCATCATTTTTCGACTTTTTCATGTTTTTATTATATCATATTTAAGCATAAAAGTATAATAAATTATATTTTTTTTATAAAAAAATATAGCCGCCGAAAACTGAGTGTTTTCGCGACTAAGTGGGAAACGTAGGAAAAACAATTAACAAAAAATACTGAAGTTGATTTTCAGTATTTTTTTGCTTTATTTATGATTTACTTCGTTCTCAATTGATTTAATTAAGTCATCTTCTTTTATTTCTGATGGAGAATTATGATCAGTTCATTTTACTGCAGCTGATTTAATTGAGTTATATATTTGTCCGGTTTTATCATCTTGAACATTATTTTTAGCAATTATTGAACTATCTTTTTCAAAATCTCTAATTGATTTAATAGAAACATAAGCTGATCTTAGAAAGTTTAAAATTCTAAATTCTTCATCACTGATAGAATTATTTGCTCTTTTTTGTTTTAGCTTTTCAGCTTCAGTTTCAAATCAATTTAGACTCTTATCATTTACAACTGAGGCTAGTGGCATAATATAGCCAGAATATTTAGCAAAGGTTTTTCAGTTTTCCTCTACCCCTTGATTATAGGCATTATTGGTTCCTTCAAATAATCATTTAACGAACTTTACAACAGCTTTATTCATTGAACTGTCTTTAGATTTTAACACTAGTAAGCTAGAACCTCCTTCAGTAAATATTTTTTGCGAACCTTTTTTAATTGTTGTTAATTGTGGATCCATATAAACATCTTCATATGAAGCAACTTTTTTAGCAAAATCAGGGTCGTTTTTACCTTGACTTTCTTTTAGTCTACTACTGTACATTGTTGAATTAACGCCAACGCTTGCTGCAAAACCTATAGCGCTTTTGAATCTAGCGATATTTATGCTAGAGTTTTCGCCCTTGTTACCAAAATTTATCGTTTGGAAAACCTTGTTGTTAGCACCTACTTTGTGTGCATGTCTTTTTATTGCTTCTTTATAACTGCTTAACAATAACTTAAACTTGCTTTTTATGTCTTGATCTTGAACTATGTTATATTTAACAGTAACAGGTTTTTCAGGATTGCCAGTTTCTTCTAAATCATATACAAGCTTGTCTTTATCAATTTGCGAGTGAAGTTCTTTAAATAATAAGTCATTGGCATAATCTACTGAAATAACTTCACCAGTTAATGTATCATCATTAACTTTTGATTCATTTAGCTTAGTGCCTTCATGGAATTTTTTAGCAAATTCCTTAATACTTTCAACAGACTTAAATGTTTCATCGTTTACAGTAAGTCCCTCAAAAGCTTTATTGCTATTCGCCTCTAATGCCTTTCAAATAGTATTTTCCGGCAATTTAGAACCAACACCTTCTTTGCCAGCTTCGGTTGCTTTTTTAACAATTTCTGCATTCTCGTCAACCTTTCCGCCGTTCGCTTTAATCATTTTAAACATATAATCTAAAACTTCAAGATTATAAACAACAGCATCTACGTCTAAATTATCAAATGGAATGCTATAAATTTTGTCATTACCTTTTTGTCCTGGTAGTTTTGAGTGTAAGTCCGCAATATTTTTATTAAATATTGACTTAGTTATTCCATGGTCAGAAAGATCCATTAATCTTTTGTGTTGATTAAGTACATAAGCACCAGATTGTGCTCCTAGAATAAGGTTTGGCAATGCTGCTTCATTGTTTGTTTCAATGTCATTTTTTACCTTTTTAATTAATTCAAACTCACTAGTGGTTTTTGTTTTGTCACTAAATTGTAATTCTATAGGTAAGAAGTCTTTGTCTTTACTAAATGTTGTGTTGTAGTACTTAACTAAAGGTACAAGCATCTTAGGCAAAGGCCAATAATTATCTTGAGCAAATTGAAACACCACTTTTTTGTCATTTTTTTGACATGATGCTGCAATCATTGGAGCAGCTGCTGCTAATGGAATAATTCCAAACAATAATTTTTTCTTATTCATTTTCTAAATCCTTTATATTTTAAAAACAACATTAACATTTTATATTACATTTAATAAAATACATGCTAAAACTAAAATTTTGTTAAAAAAAATATGAAAATAAAAGCCTATTTTATAGGCCTTTTAGAAAAATACTCCACTTAACTTATTAATTGAATCTATTTATTTTCTTTGAGAAAATAGCATAAATTGTTAGTGGTATAAGAACTGAAATTACAGCTCCAGCAGCTTGAATGGCTGTATTTTCAAACTCAGCAGATTCTTTTCCTAAGTTTAAAAATCAGATTGTTATATTTGTAAAACCTTTTACATTGCTTGTTGATGGAAGCACAAATGTTGGCCACAAATAGTCATTTCAGGCTGTAATGAAAGCAAATACAATCAACAAAAAGTATGCCAATTTCAATTTTGGCAAGTAAACATATGTGATTTTCTGATTTCACTTGAGATTGTCATTTAGCATAACTTTATACTTTTCATTATGAGCACTTTTAGCTAAATCTCACACATAGGTAAATGTAAAGAACGAAAATATAGAATTAGATACAAATGAAAATGCTGTTCCGTATAAATCTAACCTTATTAAGAAAGTTTTTAGACTTAAATAGATTGAAAATTCAGGTACTAAGCTTATTACTAAGAAGAAATTTTGAAATATTTTCTGAAACCTGTTATTCATTTTTAAAAGACCTGCAACAGCCATAGAATAGGTTACAATTCTTAGAGTCATTAAAAATAAAGCAAATAAAGATGTGTATCCAAAAGCGACTCAAAAGTCTTTTTTATAGGCTTCTGCGTAATTTGACCAATTTCACTCTTGAATTGTTAGTGTAGCTTTATTATCAGTTATTGTTTTGGGCGAAACTAATGAATGAAGTAATAAATAATAAAGCGGAAAAAGCAACATAATACATAAAAGGCCAATTAGCGCAAATTTAAGTATTCCAAAAAATATTTTTTTAGCTAGTAGCATTTGAAACCTTTCTTTGCTTTATTTTTAAGTTTATTTTCTTAAATAGATTTACAATCTTTTTAATAGTTTTAGGTCTTAATAATTGAAGTAAGCACAGTAATGAAACTAAATATGCAAAACTAAAGAAAGCTGACGAATAACCCCTTGGATAAGTCAAAACCGGATTACTACCTAGTCCTAAATACTTAGCAGTATAACTAGTCAGCGTATGAGCTTTTTCTAAATCTAGGTCAAATGAACGTTCTAAAATGGCTTGTGGATACATAAGGGATGAAAATATAAAATTAGTAAATAGTATTGAAAAGAACACTTTTGATATTTCATTTGCATATACATACTTAACTTTTTGGGCTCTTGATAAATTGTCGCACTTCATAAGTTTTGCGTATTTTAGTTCACCTCTAGATATTGCTGCAGCAAAAAGAACTAAATTAAATGGCAATGATCTTCATATTTGATAAATTACATAATAAATTCATATTGAAATTCTTTTGCTTCCTGATGTAAAACTATATTTATCTAAACCAATAAGGTAGAAAAATAAGCCTTTGCTTCCAAAAAATAATGTAAAAGCAATACCTACTGCAAAACCAGAAATAAAGAATTGAGAATAAATTAGTGATAGGATTGCTCTTTTAGTAACTGTCGAAACTATTGAATTAATAATTAAAGCAAACGCTAGTGCTAAAACCATTGAAATACTCGTGCCAGCTAATAATACTATTGTCGAATTAAAGATTGCAGCTTTAAAATTAGGATCGGATAATATGCCATCATAATTTTGAGTGCTAATTACATACCTTGTTAGATCAGCTGGATTGGGATTATATCTAAGTGATTTTATAAATGTGTGTATTATGGGAGATATAGTAAAGAAAAAAATGCATAAAATTAGTGGCAATATAAGTAGAACTATTTGTGCTATGGATAATGCTTTTCGCTTTGTTTCATTATTTTTCATGCTTCCTCATTTGATAAGTTGCATTTATTTGTCTATGCCTATTTTATAGGCTATTTAGACTAATTTTATTTACTTCTTAATACTCTATTGCCATAGATATCAAAAGCTAAAACATCTTCGAATTTGTAGCTAACATTCACTCTTTGCCCAATTGAAATAGTTCAGTCTTTAGTAACTAAAGATCAAACCTTATCATTAAACTTGGCAGTATAATGAATTTTGTCGCCGAAGTCTTTTCTATCAATGATTTCAAAGCTTCCGTTTTGATCTTTAATAATTGTAAGTTTATTATGCCTTATGTAATAACTAATATTATCAACAGTGCCAATATAGTTAATTTCAGGAGAACCAATAAATTTAGCAACAAAGAGATTATTTGGATCTTCATACATATCAGCACCTGAACTAAATTGCTGAATAACTCCATTATCCATCAAAATAATTGAATCGCTAAGCTTTAAAGCATCTTGCTGATCGTGCGTAACAACAATTATGCTTAAATTAAATTCTTTTTTAATGTTAATTAATCATTCAATAGTCGATTCTTTAATCTTAGCATCTAATGCCGAAAAGGGCTCATCCATAAGTACCAAATTAGTCTTTTTTATAATACCTTTGGCAAAAGCAACTCTTTGCTTTTGGCCACCAGAAAGCTCATTAACATTTTTATGAATAAACTCTCCTATGCCTATTTTGTTAGCAACAATTTCAAACTCTTTTTTGAATAAAGTTTTTAGTTTCATAGACTTAAAAAAACCAAATTTGTCTTTGATTTTTTTTGTCAAAAAACAGTTTTAAAACAAGTATGAAAAAGTTTAGTTTTTTAGAAATCTTTGAGCTTTTTGACTTAAAAATCTTTTCTAAATATGGATTATATTTAGAAACTAATTCAGGATCATTTGCATTAGCAAAATATTCATTAAAAAACGCAAGTCTGACACTATCAACTCATTTTTCATAGTTTTTGGCGCTTAAAAAAACATTATTAAACACACTGACATTTTCATAAATTGAGTTCTCTTGCATAATGTAAGAAATTTCGTGAATCTTAGGATTATTCTCAATATTAATTTTTCCAGATGTTGGCTTTAAAAAACCAAGTAGTAAATTTAAAAGTGTGGTCTTTCCAGAACCAGAAGGACCAAGGAGTGCTATTATTTGATTTTTTGGTATTTCTAGCTTGTCAATCTTTATGCTCTCATTTTTTTGTTTTTTGTAGTATTTGAAAATTAAATCATTTATTTCAATTAAATTATCTTTTTTCTTTACTTCATCTAAATTCATAATTATATATTATAAAGCATTATTGAAATACTAAATAATTTGTAGAAACAAATTTGACTAATTCATTTAATTTATAAGCCTAAAAGAAAAAATAAGCTAGCAACTTTTTTGCTAACTTAGTAATGTTATTTGTTTAGGAATTTATCCATTGCATCGATAAAAACTGGTCAGTTTTCTAAGTAAATGATGTGTGATGATTTAGGAACAATAACGCTTTCTAGATTTTTAACATGTTCTTTGAAATATTCTAAGCACGATTCGCTATCAATAACCCCATCTTTTTCACCTAAAATTAGCAATGTAGGCACTGTTATAGAATCTAATGAACTCTCAATTTCGTCATAAAGACTAGCATCCATTGACATTGTTAACTCTTTAATATATGGGTTACTAAATCTTTCAGGATCAAAAGCTTTTTTAACTTCTTCGCTAAACTCAGAGTTGGCAATTAGTGCATCAAAATTATAGTATAGTGGTCTTAAGAAATCATGATATTCAGATAATGTTTTGGGTTCAAAATTTCTCTTATATTTGCCCTTGCTTAAAGAAGTTGTCTTATTAATTGGTGCAATATAAATTAATTTTCCAATTAAATCTGGTCTTAGTTTGTAGGCTAATGAAATGGTTCCGCCGCCCATCGAATGGCCAATTAAAGTAACATTTTTTAATCCATTATCAACAATGAAGTTAATTAATAACTGTGCAAATTGATACACACTAAGCTTATGATCTTTTACTGGTTTAACTAAATTGTTGCCAGGGAATTGAAGTGCATAGTAGTTAGTCTTAGTTCAGTAATTTTGAAACATTTCAAAAATTTCAGGTTTAGAATTATGACCATGGCAATATATTATTGCACCGTCCTTATTGTTGTTGTCCTTAAAGGCATATTCATAGTCATAAATAACTTTTTTCATATAAAATTCCTCTTTCCATATCTATATAAGTTTATAAAAAATGGTAATAAATATATTATACACAACTTGCTTTTGACAGCTTTTTTATAGATATGTATGTGAAATTTTTGGTCTTATTAAAAAAAATAAAAGCACTTGTGTGCTTTTCAAAAATTATTTTCTTAAATTTAATTCAGCTAAAACTTTGTTGTAAAGTTCAAAGTTTTCCTTCTTTAAGTGTTGTAGCAAAATTCTTCTTTTTGTGATTTTTGCTATAAAACCACGTCTAGAGTGATTGTCTTTTGGGTTAGCCAAAAAGTGTGGTTTTAAGTCCTCAATTTCAGCTGTTAAGATAGCTATTTGGACAAAAATATTACCTGTGTCCTTTTTGTTAGCTCCATATTTAGCAACAATTTGAGCTTTTTGTTCTTTTGAAATCATTCTAAATCTCCATATATAAATATGTTTTACCCTAGTTTTAATTCATTAATTAAACCAAGTATAAAATTGCATTGTTGAAAATAAATGCTTTTATATTTTATCATAATTAGGTCTATTAAGCAGTATTTTTTTGGCTTTTATTATGTCTTCATCTAAAAATATATCATCAGCAATTGAACTTATAAATCTTAATGATTTTAGCACTCTAATTCTAGATTTTAAATCAGTTACTCCTGATTTTAGTTCAAAATCAAGGAATTTAACTTCAAGATTGTCTATATTGGCCTTTAAAACAGCATAATAAGTCATTTCATTTATTTCAATATAGCATAAATAAATACCGTCTTTTAATGGCACAATATTACTATCAGTTACTAAATTAACTTTATTCTCATTATCATCTGCATTTATCTGCGCACTAAATGAGTAAATGTATAAATTAAGCGAATTAACTAATTCAATATCACCAATTTCTATGCAAGATTTTAAAAATGTTGTAGAAACTTTGATATTGTCGCCTATTTTTACAATGTCAACAGGATGAACTCTTTCAGCACCAACAAAATTCATAATTGTATCTATATTCCCTTTAGCATTCAGACCAAATCGAAAGTCCTTACCCACTACAACATCTATTGATTCATCTTGATTTTTCAACAATTTTTTCAGAAATGAATCAGCATCTAGTGCTCATAATTTTTCAAATTCTAAATATATGCCGTTAGTAAACCCTAGATTAGCAAATTCTTGGATTCTGTTTTCAAAGTTTGTAAAAATGTAGCCATCTTTGTTTTTGAACATATGTTCTACATCTTTAAAAAACACGATCACAATATCACGTGCACTATTTTTTTTAATTTCTTTTGCTTTTTCATACAAGAAATTATGACCTAAATGGAAACTCTCAAAAACACCAATTAAATAAATTGGATTATTGAATTTTGGTAGCTTATCAAAACTATATACATTAAAACTCATATTTAAAATTATATATTTTGTGCACAGTAAATTACACTACTAATCCTAATTCCCTAAGTTTTAAGTAAACACCATTATGTTCACAATCTAGTGTTACATCATTAGCAACACTTTTGACTCAGTTATTAGCCCTCATCATTGCAACACCATAGGCAGCGTCTCTTAACATTTCATAATCATTTGAGCTATCACCAAAAGCAATTAAGTTTTTGTCTCTGTTTATATTCAAATATTCACAAAGTCATTTTAAAGTTGATGACTTTGTTGAATTCTTTGGTCCAATAAATACACCTTTGCTTCATCTTGCGGTTATTTCTAGGTTCATATTATGTTGTTTAATTAGCTCTTTCGCTTTTTCTGAACACATACTTGAATCTTCTTCAGTCTTTGTTCCTAAAGCAATAATGTGCATATGATTCTTATCAACTTTATTAAAATCCATATCTATTATTTTGTCTATATGTGGCTTTAAGAATCATGAATCAATTATCATATTAGGAGATTTAAATGCATTGTTTATATCAGTTAAAAGGAAGTTTTCACAGTGCTTAAAATCAGAGAATTCAGAATATAAAACTTTTAGCTCATTGTATTTAATTATTTTTTCATAAATAATTTTTTTGTTTTGCACATCATAAACAAATGCACCATTTGCACCTATAAAATAGTCAATGTCGTTAGATTTATTTAATAACTCACCAATAGTTACAAACTCTCTAGCTGATGCTAGAATAGTTGTTATGCCTTTAGATTTTAACTGTCTAAAAGTATTTAAAACGGTTTCATTAAATTGTAACTGACCATGTTCTAATAAAGTGCCGTCAATATCAAAAGCAGCAGCTTTAATATTGTTTTGTATTTCAATTCTAGTCATCTGAAACTCCTTTTTCTATTTCATTGATTCTTTTGCCAAATAATTTCTTAACTTTTACTATTTCGTTATCAACACTAATAATGCCTCAATTTATTTGCTTTGTTTTTAAAATATAATCGCCATTAGCAATGTTTTTATTATTAATAATGCTGATGCCATTTTTTAATTTATTAATCTCAGCAATAGACGGCTCATAGTGTGGAATAGAAAATAAATGATTGTCACTTATTGCAACAAAACCATTACCATTTAACAGTGATATATCTAAATTACCAATTTTCACTCTATCTAGTTCTGTCATATAAGCATATGTGTTTAGGTACAGTCCTAAGTCATTTACTAAGCTTCTTATATATGTGCCTTTTGATACATCTACATAAATCACTAATTGTTGTTTTTCAATGTTAAAGCTTATTATTTTAGCACTAAATACTTTTATAGGTTGCTTTTGTAATTTCACTTCTTTGCCACTTCTGGCTAAATTATAGCTTCTTATTCCATTTATCTTTTTAGCACTAAATGAAGGGGGTATTTGTTCAGTTTGGCTTTCTAATCATTTGCATACCTTCAGAACATTATTGTTGGTGAGTTTATATTCTGAAGAATTAATTACTATTCCTTCTGAATCGTAAGTATCAGTTTGCTTTCCAAATTGAATGGTAGCAACATAAGACTTATTATTATGTTTAATATAAGGAATTAATTTTGTGTCATCATCAGTTGCTACTAATAAAAGCCCTGAAGCTAAAGGGTCAAGTGTTCCTGTGTGGCCTATTTTTTTTATCATATTTTCTTTTGCAAATGAATTTATGATTGCAAATGAAGAGTGGCCTTTAGGTTTATTAAGCAAATAAAACATAATGTAACCTCCTTGCTTCAAAAAGTTAGGATACTTATTATATTAAAAAACACCACATAGTGGTGAATTTTTATGCTAAATAATTATTAATTCCTGGGAAAACTTGCTCAGAAGGTTCATTAGGAAATACTCAATATTTTGTGTCAATTCTATGTTGGACTTTCATTTGCCGTTTTTCTTCTAATTTACTTCATACAGCAACACCAACAAATAGTGTTGAATAAATTGCAACTACAACCAAAATTAACATAATGACACTTGTAAATATATCAATAGCGCCAACAAATGCAATAAGGGTTATGAAGACTAATGCGGAAACTATTAAGAAGAACAAATTATTTTTAAATGATTCGTAGAAAATACTATTTGAAACATATCTAACTTGTTCTTTGCTTAATGCCTCATCTTTTTCAAATAAATTCATTTTTGATTTAACAGAGCCAAAAATGATAAATGTATTAGCAACGGTTAGCAATATCACTCATAAAAATGATTGAATTGTGTATACATTTAATGGTATTCTTAACACTAAGAATACAGCAAATGTTATTAATAAATTTTGAACTAAAGTTGTGATTATAGCAATAGAATATGTTCATTTAAATCTAATCAAAGAATAAATGATGATTGCAATTATTGATATACCTAGAATAATTCCAAATTTAGTAAATTCTAAGTTTATATTAACTTTAGAAGCTTCAGCAAAAAGACCTGTTAAATTAAATCCAGCCCAAGCATCTTTATTAATTGATGCTAAAGTAATGAATGTAATAATTGCAGCACTAATAAATATTACAGGTGCAATAACAGTTAATTTTGACTTGTTAACATAGTTAACTTTTTTGTATTTTGCTTCGGTGTTAAATTTGCCAATTTTTTTAGATACTATGCCAAGCAAATTAACTTTTTTGTCAAATAAATCAGTATTAACACATAAAAATGTTAGATATCTATTGATAATTAAAATTGCAATGATACCAAATATTGAGCCAAAAGTAATCATTATTGAAAATCCTTGGGTATTTGGTGTTCCTAGGAAGAAGAATATTATTGACAATATCAAGGTGCCAATATACATGTCAAATGACGATATAAAATTAGCATTAAGGGCTGTTTTATAAGCTTTTTTGACTTTTGATTCACCTTTATAAATTTCATGCTTAAATCTATTAAAAGCTGTGAATAAAGGTATTGAGTTTATAACTAACGAAGCAAAAAGACCTGCAAAACTAGATGGTGAATACTCGCCTCTTAAAACTGTAAACATTAGTAATGTTAAAAATATGTATAGTGCCATTGAGATAACGCTTAGAGAACCTAATAAGCCATAATTTACCATTAGCATTATTGAAACTAATGAGAATGCAACAGCTAAAGCTATTCATATGTAGTTAAACTTGAATTCACTTTTCTCTTTTGTGAATAAAACTGGTTCACCGTATATTTTTAAATTTAAGTTTTTATTAGAACCAAAGTTAATTGAAGAAGCTAAGGCATCTGAAGTAGATTTTTTAGTGTCAGTAGTCGTTATTACGAAAGTCTCATCATTTAAAGGTCTGTTAATTTCAGTAATATTAACTAAATATTTAGAGCCATCAAATTGACTTTTCTTAATAGTGTTTAATTTTCTTAATTGTGGATCCCATGGCCTGTTGCCAACAAATGTGAAGTTTGCAGCATTTTCTTTCGCAGCTATTCAGTCATTTTTAAAAAGTGGTGTATTAGCAAATCTATACAATTCATCAAGGTTTGTCCACATGAACATTATTTTTTCAGGCTGTTTAGAAATATGCTCAGTAGCTTTTTGTCACTCTAAAATAGCTTGATTATCTTCTAATTTAGCAGTAACTTGATATCTTGAAGCAATTGGATTAAACCTTACAGTAGCACTGTCAGTTTTAAGAGGAACTGCATATTTTTCAATATTACTATAATCAATTTTTAATTTATCTTTATCAAAGTTAGCAGGATCGGCAAACTTACCATTGATAAAAAGGGGGTTCATATTTATGTCTGTTACAACTAAGCTACTTTTTTTAATAATTGAATTCTCAAACTCGGCTTTTTTTTCTGAATCAGCAAGCGGTTTATTTCTAGTTACTTGAATTATTCCATTACCGATGACAGCTACATTAGCTGAAGAGTCATTTGTACTAGAAAAACGATACTTTAGTGATTGCCCAATATCATTCAATACTTTATTTGAGGCGGGCAATTCTTTATTATCATTTTGAATTTTAGCCTCAATTTGATATCTCACACCTTCACCATATTCTATTGAACGATTAGCTTGCTTAAAAATTGCAAAGAATGCACCGCAAACAATAGCACATATTATGCCCACAATAGAAAGAGAAAGTAAGAGTCATCTTTTTCAGTTCGTTGGGCTAAATAGATTCTTAAAAAAAGTCTTAAAGTTAGTTTTAAAGTTTGACATAATAGACTATATTATATATTATTAGTACTTTTTGTTTTAAGTATAAATATTAAGATTATTTTTTATTAGATAATCAACTCCTTTTGTGGTTATTCTTCTGCCTCTAGGGGATTTTTCAATAAGTTGCAAGTACAGTAAATAAGGCTCAATATCATTGATTAAGTTGTCCTTGTTCATATTTAGAATTCCAGAAATTGCATCTATTGAAACAAATTTATCATAAAATGAATTGCTAAGCAGTGATAAGTATTCAATATGTTCTTTGTTAAGTCCTAAGTCAAAGAGTTCAAGATGCTTAAATGTTAGATATGTGGTTTTTGCATCAATAATATTCTGATTATTTTTTAATGAAAAGTCATATGCTCTTTTTAGTAAATGATTAGCAATTCTAGGAGTATTTCTAGAATATTTTGCCAGAAGCATTAATACTTCATTATCAGTTTCAACTTTTAGCTTTTTCTTGCTGTTTTGCAGTATTTTAACTATTTCTTCATTACTATATTGGCTTAGTCTAGCAAGTAGGCCGAATCTATCCTTAAAAGGCTGACTAAGCAAGTTTAATTTAGTCGTGGCACCTATTAATGTGAAGGGCTTAAGATTCATTCTCATAACCTTAGAATTTCCCTCAGGACCTATAATTATGTCAATTTTGAAATCTTCCATAGCATTATAAATTATTTCTTCTACCGATTTATTAATACTATGTATTTCATCAATAAATACAATGTCATTTTCATTAACATTTGCAAATACACTTAGAACATCTGACTTTTTCTCTAATAAAGCTCCTTGTAAATAGTGAACTTTTTTGTTTAATTCATTGCCAATTAAAGATGCTAAAGTTGTCTTACCAGTACCTGGTGGTCCATAAAAAAGAATGTGGTCTAACACTTCATTTCTATGCAGAGAGCCATCAATCATTGCTTTTACTGTAACTATTAGTTTTTTCTGACCGATAAACTCTTTGAAGCTGGTTGGTCTAAGCAGTAGCTGGTTCATAGTTTTGAGTAGAAATTAATTTAATTGCTTCTTCAATCATTTTTTCAATATCATCAGTTGTTGACACCTTTGCTAATGCATTATCAATTTGCTTAGTTTTAAAACCTAGCATCTTAAGTGTTTCTTTAGCTTCAGATATTGTGTTGGTTGATACACTTATTTTTGCAACTTCTTTAGGACTAATCATTTTTGACCATTTAGCCTGTAATTCAGCCACAATCAGCCTTGCCATTCTGGGGTTAAGATATGGAATTTTAATGAGAGCTTCAACATTGCCTTCTGCTATTAACGCTGATACTTTTTCGAATCCAAAATTTAATATATTGAATGCTGCTTTTGGTCCAATGCCATTAAGAGATATTAAATCAACAAATAGTAGTCTTTCTTTAAAATCTTTAAAAGCATATGTTGCATACTGATATTCATTTTTTATTTCAAATAAATACAACTTGCATTTTTGCTTAACATCAACCCTTTCTGGATCTGGCAGTATCAATGAATAACCTATCCCTTGACTTTCAAATATTATGTTTGAGTTATGTTTATGAATTATTTCACCTATTCTATATAAAATCATTTTTTACCTCCAAAACAATATGGCTAAATTGCTAATAATAGTGTCAAAAAAGAAAAAAATGGGAAAATTGTCGCATTTTTCCCATTTTGGATGGTTATAAGAATAAAGATAAAAACAATTGAAATATAACAACAAAAAATGAAAATTGTTTTTTAAAGAGAGAGAACATTAATAACACACAATGAAAAACACAAGAAAAAAAGAAATATGTAAATAATTACATCAAAGGAAAAATTAAAATGTGTTTATAAACAAAGAAAAAAGAAAGGAGAAATGTGTGTTATTAATTAAACAATGTATACAATAAACGAACAAATAAAAAGGTGTAAAAAAAACTCTTTTCAGAGTATAAAAAGAGAATTTTGGTGCGCGGGGAGGGACTTGAACCCTCATGCCGTTAAGCAATAGAGCCTAAATCTATCGTGTCTGCCAATTTCACCACTCGCGCTCAAATTATGGTGCCGCCTATAGGACTCGAACCTACGACCTACTGATTACAAGTCAGTTGCTCTACCAACTGAGCTAAGGCGGCAATGGTGGAGAATGAGGGGCTCGAACCCACGACCTGCGCCTTGTAAGGGCGATGCTCTCCCAACTGAGCTAATTCTCCAAATGGTAGTCTGTACGGGGATCGAACCCGTGCATGCATGGATGAAAACCATGTGTGTTAACCGCTTCACCAACAGACCATTTATGGCGCCGATTACAAGGATCGAACTTGTGACCAACTGGTTAACAGCCAGCTGCTCTACCGCTGAGCTAAATCGGCAACCTGCTTCAACATAAAGCTTTATTATTATATATCAAAAAATATTTATAAAAAGAAAAAAATATTTATTTGCTTAGCACCTTGAAAATGCATTTTTATTATATAGCAAATTTATTAAAAAATAAGCAGATTGAATTTTTCTGCCTATTTTTTGTTACTTATAAACTGTAGGTGCGCTTGCTATTTTGGGGTGTTTTGAACAGATTGCTTAAATCCTTCAACTAGTTTATCTGCATCTGCAATTTCATGACCATCATGAATAGTTGATCTGTATAATGCTCCATCGATTGCGCCTGCAATTTGACTAGTAGCATCATCAGTAACTGATGCTTTAACTAAAACTTTATCTTTATTCTTTTCTAGATTTAGTATTGATTGAAGAGAAACTAAAGCACTTCTTAAATTATTTAAAGTAAAGAATTTTTTGTTTGCTACTTCTTTTTCAGTTTCGGTAGCGTTAGGTTTCTTTTCGATTTCTCTTACTTCTTTAAGAAGTCTTTCGATTTCATCTTTCATTCATTTTTCATTAGCATCACTAATTACATCTTTAAGTGGCATTATGTATCCAGATAACTTAGCAAATGTTTTCCAGTTTTCTTCTTCTGTTCCAGTGTGAGTGTTTTTTCCTGTGTATAGTCATGATAAGAATTTCTTAGTAGCCCTGTTTTCAGGTGTATTAGTGTCTCTTTCTTTAGATGTGTCAACAGCCAAAATACTTGATCCACCTTCAGCAAAAATTTGATCTTTGCCTTCAGACATTAATGTAAGTTGTGGTAATAAATAAACATCTTCAAACTTAGCATTATTTTTTTCAAAGTCTTTAACTAGTGTTCCATCTTTTAATTTTGAAAATAGTTTTCTAGACACACTTGAAAGCATTCTTTGATTAGTTCCAACACTAGCTAAAATGCTAATAGCGCTCTTAAATTCACGAATGTTTCATGAACCTCATTCTTGTATCCCATGTTCCATATACTTAATTGATGAAAATACTTTGCTATTTTCGTTAACTTTCTTTACATGTCTTTTAATTGACTTAGTTGTATATGTATCTCATAATTCTTTAAATATTTTTACATATTCAGGATTATTTGGAAGATTGTATTCAACACGTGTTGGCTTCTTTTGATCGCCAGTTAAAACTAATTTTCAAATGACATCGTTTTCAGTTTTTCCAATTCTAGACTTAAACTCTTTTAAAAATGCTTGAGCATTGTAGTCAATTGATAAAACTTCACCAGTGATTGTGTCAGCGTCAACTTTACTTTGATCTAATGTTGTTCCATCATGAAATTTAACAGCTAATTCACGTATTTTTTCCATTGATTTAAAGGTCTTTTCGTCAACTTTAAAACCTTTAAATGGTTCACCTTCTTTGAGTTTTAGTGCTCTTCAAATGCTTTTTTCTGGTAAGTCATTACCTTTGCCAGGTTGTGCTGCTTCTTTAGCTCTTTTTGGAATATCTGCAGTTCAGTCAACTTCTCCTTTACCATCTTCAATCATTTTAAGCATAAAGTAAAGTGCATCTAAATTAAATGCCAATGCATCTGTGTCAGCATTATCAAAAGGTATGTTGTAAACTCTAGATTTATCTGCTTGACCTGATAATATAGAGTGTAGATCAGCTATGCTTTGATTAAATATATCTTTTTTAATTCCAACATCACTAAGGTCCATTAATCTGTTATATTGGTTAATTACGTATGCGCCAGATTGAGCACCAAGAATAATGTTTGGAACATCCTTAAAGTTTCCTGATTCTATATTGTCTTTTGCTCTTCTAGCTAAAACAAATTCTGATGTTGTATTATGATCATCAGCATAAGACATCTTAACAGGCATAAAATCTTTTTGGCCTTTAAATGTTTTGTTGTAATACTCTGCAAAAGGTGCTAATCCACCAGAAAGAGGTCATGATTTACGGTGACCTATTTGAAATACTATAGATTTTGTTTCATTACCGTCCCCACATTTAGCAGCAACTATTGGTGCTAATGCCATTAGTGGAGCTATTCCTCATAGTAGTTTTTTTGCCTTCATTTAAAACCTCATTACAAATAAATAAAATAATTAGAAACTAATTATCTAAATATATATTTTAAAACTTATGCAAAATTAATTGCTTGAATGTGGAATTATCCATATTTTTAGCCTTAATTTGTGCTATTTTTAGCATTTTTGAAAGAACTAGCTAATTTTAAGAAAATAAAAAGGCATATTGCCTTCTTTAAAATTTAATTAGCTTTATTAGCACTATTAGCTTGTTCTAAAACAACAGGATCAACCAATAATTCATTAATCATATTTTCTTCATATAAGTCTTCTTTATTAGGCAATAAGAATGTTTTGACTAACACAGCAATTGCCATAAATATTGCTGCACCTATAATGTAAGTGTCTGCAAAATTAAATGTTCCTAGTTCTCTATTTGATCACTTTTCAATAAATGGTGAAAATATAATATCTTTAACTGTGTTATTAAATCTCATTCTGTCAATGAAATTACCTATGTCGCCTGCCGCTACTGCAGCACATAAAACAATCATTAAATTTGTTTTTACAAAAAGCGGGATTGTTAACAAGAAAACGAATAAAAGAATGCTAGTAAAATGGATGAAATTAAAAGTTGCATTAGAAAGCTGACCGAATCTAGAAAAAATGGTAACACCATGGTGGGCAACTGACCTAAATCCAATTATTCCATAGTCAAATACTACTGTAGGATCTCCCCTAAACCCTGAAGAAGCACTAGGATCAGGAACTGGATAAAAATAAACATTTTTAGTTACTTGATCAATTACTAATAAAATTACAAATGTTACTATAAATATGGCATATTTGATTAATATTGATGTGTAATTTGTCTTTATGTAAACTTTTCAAGAACTATAAAATGTTTTAATTCTCTGTATAAAAGTTTCTTTGTTTTCTTTTTTGTTTCTCATATTATTTTCCATTTATTTTTTGTACTATTTTATAACATAATGGGCATAAATTGTCTTTGATTTGAGCTGGAGCAAAGTGGTTTCAACATCTATTACACTTTACTGAATTAAATGATTCAACTTTAGAAACATTTCCAAATTCGATTACTCCTACCATTAATAGTTGTTTAAGATCATATCCCTTGATTAATTCGCTAGGATTTTTAATTGTCACTTTAGCTTCATTGGTTCTCTTAATTAAACCATTTTTAATAGCGTTTTCTAATAGTAAATTAACTTCATCTTTTAAAACAAAAAACTCATCTCACTCTTTTAAAACATTTGCATCATATTTCTTAACTACATCAAAGCTTTCTAAGTGAATGCTTTCTAGTTTATTTATTTTATTAAAATGCATATATGCATCTTCAGCTGTAGTTGGAATAATAGGTGCTATTGCTTTAATCAAAAAGTTAGTTATATCATAAAAGTTTGCTAAAGTCATCATTCTTTCATTAGAATTAAACTCGTGCACGTATAAAATATCTTTTGTTATGTTTAAATAGAAGCTAGATAATTCAACAACATATTTATTTATGGTCTTTATAACATTAGAAAAGTTATACTCATCATATGCCTTATAAACTTTTTCTTTAATTAATTCAAGCTCATTCATTATATATTGATGAATGCCAGTTCTTTTAACTGATTCATCATATTCATAGCCATTTAGGTTTCCTAATAAAAACTTAATTGTGTTACGTATCTTACGATAAATTTCACTGTTTTGATTAATGATTTCATCACTAATATTAACATCATTAGTATATTCAGCATTAGCTACTCAAAGTCTTAAAATATCTGCACCATATTTCTTTATAACCTTAAGTGGGTCAACAACATTGCCCTTAGATTTAGACATCTTTTCGCCTTTTGAATCTAAAACAAAACCATGACTAACTATTTGTTTATATGGACTTTTATGAGTATAGGCTACTGAATTAATCAATGATGAATTGAATCATCCACGATACTGGTCGCTTCCTTCTAGATATAAATCATATGGAGGTTTTAAGTTCTTATCAATTTCAACAGCTAATGATGTAGTTCCTGAATCAAATCAGACATCCATAATGTCCATTTCTTTGCTATAGCCATTATTTCTAAATTCTTCAGGTAATAATTCATCAACCTCTTTTTCTCATCAAATATCAGTCCCGTGCTTTTCAACTAAATCAATTACATAGTCAAAAATTGCTGAATTTATAATTGGCTTACCATCTTTATCATAAAAGATAATAATAGGCACACCTCAGGTTCTTTGCCGGCTGATTGTTCAGTCTTTTCTTTCGCTTATCATATTAATTAAGCGTTTTTTAGCTCATTCAGGATAAGTATTTATACTTTCTAATTCTTTTAGTAATTGCTGCTTAATTTTTTCAATTGAAACAAATCACTGTGGTGTTCCACGAAATAAAATAGGTTTATGTGTTCTTCAGTCGTGAGGGTAAGAGTGTCTAATAGTGCCTTTTGCTAATAAGGCTGATTTGCTGATTAATTCATCAAAAATTTGAGCATTTGCTTTTTCATAAAACATGCCTTTATAATTGCCAGCTTGCTCATTAAGCACACCATCGTCTTCAACATGCATAATCATTTCTAATGAATTAAGTGTTCCTATTTGAAAGTCATCTTCACCAAATAATGGAGCAATGTGAACTAATCCTGAACCGCTTTCCAAACTTACATGGTGTCCAATAACAACTGGGCAAACTAAATTATTTAAAACACTTCTATATTTAATGTTAATTAATTCACTGGCATTAAAGTCAATTGTAACCTTAGCTTCATCAAAGTGGCAGACTTCAATAAATTTATTAGCTAATTCCTTAGCAACAATATAGCCTTGATTGTTGTGTTCAACTCTGCAATATGTAAAGTTTTCACCAATTGCCACAGCAGCATTAGCTAAAAGTGTTCATGGAGTAGTAGTCCAGATTACTAATTTATCGCCATTTTTTACTTTCTGTGAGCCGTTTTTGTCCACAATTTCCAATGCAACATAAATTGAAGGGCTATCAACATCATAATATTCAACTTCTGCCTCTGCTAAAGCAGTTTGACTAGAAGGAGATCAATAAACAGGTTTAAGACCTTTATAGACTAAACCATCTAACACCATTTTCTTGAATAATCTTAATTGGGCAGCTTCAAATTTAGGTTCTTTAGTCTTATAAATGTGTTTAAAATCAGTTAATAATTGCAAACTCTTAAATTGAGAGATTTGATTTTCAATTTGAGCATCTGCATATTCAGAAGCTCTTTTCCTTAACTCAATAGGTGAAATAACTTTGTAATTAATTTTTGCATCAGTAAGCATTTTAAGTTCTATTGGCAATCCATGGGTATCTCATCCTGGAACATATGGAGAATAAAACCCGCGCATTGATTTATAACGAACAATAATGTCTTTTAGAATCTTATTTAATGCATGACCAATGTGAATGCTGCCATTTGCATAAGGTGGACCATCATGAAGTATGAATGGAGTGTTATTTTTATTTTTCTCTAAAACCTTAGCATATAAATTATTTTGCTCCCACTTTTCCCTAAAAAGTGGTTCTTTAACAGTAAGATTTGCCCGCATTTCAAAATTAGTCTTAGGCATATTTAGTGTTTCTTTATAATCTATCTCTGGCATATTGCTCCCTATGAATAATAAGTTTGATAATTATATTAAACTTGCTACATAAACTTATTATAAGTTTATGAATTATATAAAAAATTAATTTTATATAAATTTAAATTATTGCTTGCATATTATATTTTGTTATTTAGTAATGACTAATTTGACTGTTTTATAGGATTGTAAGGTACAATCACAAGGTTTATTAAACTATAAAAAAATAGAGCTCACTTTTAAGTGGGCTCAGTTTAAATTTATTTATTTTGCTTATTTTCTCAGGTCTTAGCTAAGAATGAATCAAATAATGGATTTGATTTAAGTACCTGTGTTGTAAATTCAGGATGATATTGCACACCTAAATAAAATGGATGATTTTTGACTTCACATATTTCAGCAACATTTAAGTCAGGATGAATACCCGAGAAAGTAAATTCATGATCTTCTAATAATGTTCTGTATTTATCTGTTACTTCATATCTGTGTCTATGGCGTTCATAAAACACAGCTTTTCCATAAATTTCTTGTGCAAGTGTGCCATTTTTGGCTTTGATTTTATCCTCACCAAGTCTAAGTGTACCACCAATATTCATTGTATCACCATTTTCATAAAATGGAGTTAGTACAAATTCTTGCTCTCTTGATTGGTCTGCAAATTCTTTGCTAGTTGCATTTGTAATACCTATATTTCTGGCTTGAGCTACTGTCATGGCTTGAAAACCTAGGCAAATTCCTAATGTAGGAATTTTATTACTGCGGGTATATTGTGCTAAATTTACTTTTGCCTCAAAGCCTCTTACTCCAAAGCCTGGTAGAATAACTACACCATCATAGCCATCTAATTCTGAGTTAATATTATCAGAAGTTATTTTTTCCGAATCAACTAATTTATAGGTTAATTCGATATTTTGATGAGCTGAAGCAATCTTAAGTGATGAAATAATTGATAAGTATGCATCTTCTAAGCCAGTGTACTTACCCACCAATAAAAGATTTAGTGGCTTGCATCTTTTTGAAATGTATTTGTTTGCAAATTCTTTTCAAGGGGCATTTGCTTCATAGTCAATAGACTTATCTATTTTAAAATGTTTATAAATAATTTGTAATATGCCACTTGATTCTAAAAATAGTGGAATTTCATAAATATTAGCTTTATCAGGAATATTAATTACATTTTCAGGTTTCACAAAAGCATTTGCACTTACTTTTTGAATAATTGAAGTGTCAATACCTTCTTGTGAGCGTAGTAATAATAAATTTGGGTTGATGCCAAATGATCTTAAAGATGAAATTGAAACTTGGCTAGGTTTAGATTTATATTCATTAGATGCTGAAAGATAAGGCACAAAAGCTAAGTGAGAAAACATAACATTTTCAGGATATAAACTAGCAAATTTTGAAATTGCATAAATATATGGGCTTGATTCTAAGTCTCCCACAGTCCCACCAATTTCAATAAGCATAAAGTCAGGATCTTTTTGCTTAGCTAAGTTTAGAATAATTGAAATAATTTCGTCAATGACATGAGGAACTATTTGCACAGTTTTGCCGTTATAATCTCCCCGGCGTTCTTTTTCTAAAATTCTAGTAAAAATTCTTCCAGTTGTAAAGTTCGACTCTTTAGTTAGCTTTATACCAATAAATCTTTCATAGTGTCCTATGTCTAAATCAGTTTCACCACCATCACTAGTTACATAAACCTCACCATGCTCTAATGGATTCATAACACCTGGATCAATATTTAAATATGGATCTAATTTAAGCACAAAAATGTTAAAGCCTTGAGCTTTTAATAAGTTTCCAACACTAGCAGCTGTAACACCTTTTCCAAGTCCGCTTAAAACACCACCTGTTGTAAAAATAAATTTAGTTTTCATATATACCTCATTAATACATATAGTATTTTACTTAAATTGTTTACTTTAGGGCTAAAAAGCATTAAAAAAAGCCCTTAGGGCATATTTGATATGGTGGCTCCGGCAGGAATCGAACCAGCGACACACGGAGCTTCAATCCGTTGCTCTACCTACTGAGCTACAGAGCCATTATGGCGGTCCAGACGGGAATTGAACCCGCGATCTCCTCCGTGACAGGGAGGCGTATTAAACCACTTTACCACTGGACCAAATTGGTGGCGGAGGCTGGATTCGAACCAGCGATTTCAAGGTTATGAGCCTTGCGAGATGCCAACTTCTCCACTCCGCGATATAAAGTTTTTTTGTTTTAAAGAGCAAATGGCGGGTGATGAGGGATTCGAACCCCCGCGGGCCGTGAAGCCCCTGCTAGTTTTCAAGACTAGTCCCTTCAGCCAGACTTGGGTAATCACCCGTGGTGGACCTAACTGGATTCGAACCAGTAGCCAACCGGTTATGAGCCGGTTGCTCTAACCGTTGAGCTATAGGTCCTTCAGTTAGATACTTTTTCCATATAATGGTAGCGTCGAAGAGAGTCGAACTCTTGACCTTTCGGGTATGAACCGAATGCTCTAACCAACTGAGCTACAACGCCATAAAAATGGTGGAGGATATGGGATTCGAACCCACCACCTCCTGCGTGCAAGGCAGGCGCTCTAGCCAAATGAGCTAATCCCCCATGGTGAAGAAGACAGGATTTGAACCTGCGACCACTACGTCCCAAACGTAGCGCTCTGCCAAGCTGAGCTACTTCTCCGCTTTTTTTGGCTAGTGTTTAAAAAGCAATATTATTATACATTAGAAAAAATAAATGAAAAGCAGATTTTTATTTTTTTTAAATACTGTTGTTGTTTATAAATTCTGTAGCAAAAACTTGGCTAAATACAATTATAAGTTATGTTTTTTCTGTTCATAATAAAATGTTGAAACTTGTTAAGGCGGACTAAAAATATTTTTTGTATTGCTTATCACCAAAACACTTTTAAATAAGCATACTAATATATTTTCATTTGTTATGAATTAATTACCTTTTTTCATCATTTAAAAAGCAAATGATTTTTTTTAAACCTTCTTTATAATTCAATTAGGAACTTTTATATTTATTTTAGCTCATATTGTATTAATTTATGCTAGTATCAAACTAAACTATACAATTAAGAATTTACAATTGATATAATAATGATACATATTATGTGGTCTCTAGTTAATATTAAGAAATAGTGAGGCGATTTTAATGATTAAAAAAAGTAAAATGTCAGAAGAAGATATCAAGATAAAATTCATAAATCCTATACTCGAAAAAAAAGGATGAGAAATTGGCAAAAATCTTAGTACTGAATATAACTTTACTGATGGATCCATTAAAATTTTACCAGATAGAAAAACTTTAAGATCTGAAAGAAAGATTGCTGATTACTTTCTCTATTATAATAATGTAGCATTAGCTGTTATTGAGGCTAAAAACAATACTAAATCACCTAGTCATGGTCTACAACAAGCAATTGGATATGCCGACATATTAAAATGTGACTTTGCTTATTCTACTAACGGTGACAGTTTTGTAGAACTTGACAAGATTACAGGCAAACAAAGAGACCTAAAGTTAGAAGATTTTCCTACTGTTGATGAATTAATAGAGAGACATAAACAAGAAAAAAGTATAAGTAATGATGAATGAGAAGCAGTATCAACCCCTAACTATTATGTTCAAGGTTTTAGTACAGCTAGATATTATCAAGATAATGTAATAAATAAAGTTGTTCAAGAAATAGTCAAAGGTAGAAAAAGGCTAATGTTTGTTATGGCTACCGGTACTGGAAAAACTTTTGTTGCTTCTCAAATAATTCATAAACTTATTACAAGAAAAATAAAAAAAAGAGTTCTCTTCTAAACTAGGACAATAAAAATAGACATTAAATTTTTATTTTTTACAAAACTCCACTCACAATTCATGTGGAGTTTTGTAATTAAATTTCTTGAGCATTCGCTCATTATTATACCAATCAATGAATCTATTTAGATGACGCTCAAGTTGCTTAAGCGTCATTTTCTTAACACTTTTCTCAAAATTTTCAAACATTTCAGTTTTAAGTACTGAGAAAAAGTATTCAATTTCTCTATTGTCAAGGGAATTACCAATTCTTGACATTGATACTTTTCCATTAAGTCTTTCAATTAACTGAAGATATTCTTTAGATGAATATTGACTTCCGTGGTCAGAATGTATAACAAAATTTTTGGGAAAATTAACTTTTTTAATATTATCAATAACCAATGAATTATCATTGTACAAAGACAGGTTAAAACCTAAAATTTTTTTGGTTTTATGATGAATAACAGCCGACATATATACAAAATTTTGATCAACATCTATTGGCGAAGGTATGTATGTAACATCAGTAGCATAGATATCATTATATATACCATCATAGTCACGAGAAGCAATATTTTGAAACGTTACAGATACATTCTTAGATTCTTTTGTTCTTTTTGCTTTTCTTATTCTACAAACTAGTCCAAGTTTTTTCATTATTCTACCTAAAGTCCTATAATTAAGCTTTATTTGTTTATTTTTGCTAATATAAGCAGCCAATCTTTCTCTGCCGAAAATGCCTCCAGTTTCTTTAAAAGCTTGAACTACAGTGTTCTCTAATTCAAGATTCTTTTCTTTAATCATTTTCAATTTTTTTAGCTTTTTATAGTATGTAGATTTTTTAATTTTAAGCAATGACATAATAACTTTATTCGATACCTTAAAGGGAAATGAATTCTTTATTTTGGTAACCGTTTCTTTAAATTTGTCCTTTTTTATCTTCTTAATTTCGTCATCTGTAGAAATTATTTTTATTATCTTTATCAAATCTTCTTTATTTAGATCATTTAAAAATTCATCTAATATTTCATCATTTGATTTTGTCTTTTTTGGCCTGCCGGAACCTTTACCTTTTTTAGGCGATCTTCCACTCATTGATTCTATGTTCATACCTAAATTATATCTTTTATACTTATTCACTAATCTCTTTCATTGATCGTCAGAAATGTGTTCTACATTTTTTATTTTCATCATTTCATTCAAAAAACATTTTTTAGTGAGTTCCCCAGATCTATATTTTTCGTATTTTTCAAACAAATATTTCCATTCATTAACACTTAACTGCTTAGCCATTTTTATCTCCAACAAAAAAACATCAGCAAATTTGCTGATGTCTACTTTTTTTGTCCTAGTGTATTCTTAGCAGATAGAAATATTTTAGTAGATCAGTCTATGGCAGGCGATTTTAGATTTTTACAGAAAAAAATGGTTAAAGTTGATCAAAAATTGTTATCCTCAAAAGAAAAATTAAATTCTTATGAAGTGTATTTATCTTTATATCAACAACTATTGGGCCAAAATAAAGAAGAATATTATAAGAAATTTGATAGGGATTTCTTTGATCTTATTATAGTTGATGAAGCACATAGAGGATCTGTAAAAGAAGATAGTAATTGAAGAGATATACTTGAATATTTTGAATCAGCCACACAATTAGGAATGACAGCCACGCCAAAAAATGATGCTGATGGATCTAATCATGAATATTTCGGCGAACCAGTATATACTTATTCTTTAAAACAAGGAATTGAAGATGGTTTTTTAGCTCCATATACTGTCAAAAGAATTAATTTAGATATAGATTTAACAGGTTATAGACCTGAAAAAAATGAAACAGATATATATGATAATTTAATTGAAGATAAAATATATACTCAAAAAGAATATGATAAAAAATTAATAATAGATAACAGAACAGAAATTGTTGCAAAATATGTATCTGATTTTTTAAAAGAGACTAATAATAGATATGCAAAAACAATTTTCTTTTGTCAAGATACAAATCATGCTGATAGATTAGCTCAAGAACTTAGAAACCAAAATCAAGATATTGTCAAAAATGAAAGTCGATATGTAATGAGAATTACAGGAGATGATGATGAAGGCAAGGCACAGCTAGATAATTTTATAGATCCCAACTCAAAATTCCCTACCTTAGTAACTACTTCAAAATTATTAACAACTGGAGTTAATGTTAGAACTTGTAAATTTATAGTCATTGATTCTAATATTCAGTCAATGACAGAGTTTAAACAAATAATAGGTAGAGGTACAAGAATAAGTGAAAAACATAATAAACAGTTTTTTACTATTATTGATTTTAGATCTGTTACAAATAAATTTGCAGATCCTGATTTTGATGGTGATAATGCTAATATAGTATCAATTAGTAAGGATAAAATAAATATTGATCCAGTTGATTATAATGAAGCATCAATGCTTGTTTGTGACCAACCGCCTATTGATTCAAAATCTTATAGTGATAAGAGATATAGGATAAATAATGTGGATGTTAATGTTATTAATGAGCAAATTCAATTTATAGATGAGAATGGTCAACTAATCACCACTTCTTTAATCGACTATACAAAAAGAACAATTCTAGGAGAATATGCTACACTTAGCAATTTTCTTACTAGATGAAAAAAAGAAGATAGAAAAAATGTCATTTTAGAAGAATTAGAAAAAAAAGGAATTAATATAGAAGATCTAAGAAAGAAAAATAAAAATTATAAAGATTTAGATGAATTTGATCTTTTATTACAAATTGCTTACAATAAAGAGCCATTAACTAAAAAGCAAAGAATCCAAAATCTTAAAGATAGCAATTTTTTACAAAATTATCAAAGCCCTGTTAAAGAAGTGTTAGAGATTTTAATTGCAAAATATTTAGATGGTGGAATTAAGGAAATTGAAGATATCCAAATTCTTAGAACAAAAGAATTTGAAAAAATAGCCACCACAACAGAAATTATAAGAATGTTTGGCGGGAAATCACACTATTTAGAAATTGTCAAATCTCTATCAAAACAAATTTATTCAGATTACTAAAGGAGTACAACAAATGTCAGTAGACACTTTTATAAACAGAATAAGAAATATAACTAGACAAGACCCGGGTATTAATGGTGATGCTCAAAGAATCGAACAAATGTCATGATTACTTTTTTTAAAAATATATGACAGCAAAGATAAGATATGAGAAATGGAAGATGATAGCTATAAATCTATTATCCCTGATAACTTAAAATGAAGCAATTGAGGTTCTGGTTCAAATTCAATTACAGGTGATGAATTATTAAATTTTGTTAACAATGAGCTTTTAAAAACTTTAAAAGAAATAAAAATTAACCCCGATATGCCTTTTAGAAAACAAATTGTTAAGTCTGCGTTTGAAGATATTAGCAACTATATGAAAGATGGTACTCTACTAAGACAGGTTATAAATGTAATTGATGAATTGAATTTTGACAATATTAAAGAGATACATCTATTTAATGATATATATGAAACTATATTAAAAAAAATTCAAGAAGGTGGTTCTGGTGAATTTTATACTCCGAGAGCCTTAACTGATTTTATAGCTGAAATATTAGACCCAAAATTAGGTCAAACTATGGCAGATTTGGCATGTGGAACCGGTGGATTTCTAACTTCTTTTTTAAATAGAGTAAATGAACAAAAAAATACTCTTGAGGATATTAAAAAATACTCTCAATCCGTTTATGGAATTGAAAAGAAGGGATTTCCTTATTTACTAGCTGTTATAAATCTTTTCTTGCACAATGTTGACGATCCTAATTTATTGCATGGAAATTCACTAGAAAAAAATGTAAAAGATTATAGCGAGGATGAAAAATTTGATTTAATAATGATGAATCCTCCTTTTGGAGGTTCTGAGCAAAAAATAATTCAAAGTAATTTTCCAAAAGATCTAAGAAGCGCAGAAACAGCTGATCTTTTTATGCTGGTTATTATGCATAGATTAAAAATGGGTGGGAAAGCTGCTGTTATATTGCCAGATGGTTTTTTGTTTGGCACAGGAGCACAAAAAAATATTAAGAAAAAATTGTTCTCTGAGTTTAATGTTCATACAATAATAAGATTACCAAAAACGGTATTTAGCCCATACACTGATATTAATACTAATATTATTTTCTTTGATAATAATGGTTCTACAAAAAGTACATGATTTTATAGATTGGATATGCCAGAAAATCAAAAAAACTTCTCTAAAACAAAGCCTATGGTATCAAAACATTTAGATCCTATAAGACAATGATGAAATAATAGAAATGAAATTATAGAAGATACTTTTTATAAATCAAAACAATTCAGTATCAGTGAGATTGAAGAATTAGATTATAACTTGAATCAATGCGGTTATTTAGAACAATCTGAAGAAGTACTTGAACCAATGGAACTTATCAAACAATATTATGATAGGAGAACTGAATTAAATAATAAGATTGATAATGTCATATCTGAAATTATAAAAATATTGGAGAAAAAGTAATGACAGCTGACCAATTAAGGAAAAGTATTTTACAATGAGCAATTCGCGGCAAATTGACTAAACAAAATTCTGATGAATCAGCTGCTGATTTATTAAATGAAATTAGGTCAGAAAAGCAAAAACTAATAGAAGAAAACAAAGTTAAAAAGATGGATCTGATTAATTCTTTTATATACAAAAACCCTGGTGATAATTGTTATTATGAGAAGTTTGAAGATGGCAGGGAAGAAAAAATAGAAGTTCCATTTGAAATACCAGATAATTGGAGATGAGTAAGAATAAATTGTGCGTATCAATATATTCCGACAGGTGTTAAAAAATATTCAGGAAGCAAAAAATACTTCTCAACTGGCTCTATAAATTATGACAACATTACTCCTGAACAAGAATGTTTATTTAATGGCAGACCAACAAGAGCCAATAGAATTGTTTACTATAATCAAATTATAGAAGCCAGGATGATAAACACAAATAAGGCAACAATAATCGACGAGAGATTAGATGGTCAGTTAGTTTCAACAGGCTTTTTTTGCTACCAAGTTGTTTTAGGAGAAATAGAATATCTTAAAATTATTTTTGATTCACATTATTTTAAAAAAACAAAGAATAGTTTGTGCACTGGCACAACTCAAAAAAGTATAAACGATGAAAATCTTAGTAAAATACTAGTTCCACTTGCTCCATTGGAAGAACAACGAAGAATTGTAGAATTGATACATAAATTAGATTCACTAATTGGTAAATACTCTAAATTTGAAATTGAATTATCAGAACTAGAAGAAGAATTACCAACTAAACTTGAAAAATCAATTATTAATTACGCCATGAAAGGCAAACTTGTTAAACAAGATCAAAATAATGATTCTGTAGATAATTTAATAAATGAAATTTATAAAGAAAAACAAAAACTTGTTGAACAAGGAAAACTTAAAAAAGCAGATTTAAACAATTTAATTATTTATAAAAATGATAATGATAACTCATATTATGAGAATCAGAGCACTAAACCATATATAAAATTAGGTAATATTGCAGAGTTATATACAGGTGATAGTATTAATAAAACATTTAAGAAAAAATTTTTGTCAGCATTTTCAGAACTAAGCTATATAAGTACTAAAGATGTAGGGTTCGACAAGGAAATTTCATATGATAATGGTGTTTGAATACCTGAAAATTTTAAAAATGAATATAAAATTGCTCCTAAAAATTCTATACTTCTTTGTATAGAGGGTGGAAGCGCAGGAAGAAAAATGGCTATAACAAAAAGAGATGTAGCTTTTGGAAATAAATTATGTTGCATTAATTCAAATAACTTATCAAACAAATTTCTATCTTACTTTTTTCAATGTGATACATTTAAAAATATGTTTAATTCAAAAACAAAAGGTATTATAAGTGGTATAAGTCTATCTAATTTAAAAAGTATAGAAATCCCTATATTTTCAGGAACATATCAAGAAAAGCTAATAAATAAATTAAATTTAATAGGTACAATAATTAAAAAACTTTGTTAAGTTTTTTGACATTTATAAAATGCATTGAATAATTTGATTTCTTTGTTTTTTAATTTTAAAGCCCTAGCTGCCCAATATTTTCCCTCAACGACATTTTTAAAATCATATTTTTACCTATTATTTTAGCTTTTGTTTTTCCTGTATTGTCAAAAATTTCCCATTGTGAACGATATTTATAGATAATTTTAAATTGAATGCTTAAAAATTTTTCAATTTAGGGTTTAATTTTCTTATAGTATTAATCCGGCCATTACATCAAAAATTACCATTTTGCAATAGTATAAAACCGATGACAGTATAAACAAAAACGAGAGAAACACTCGTTTTTGTTTACCAGTCTACAACAGAATCTATTATTTTTTGTTGCTCGGAAAAAGTTTTTCTTAAATAAATCCTTGTGGTTTCTATGCTTTCATGACCCATAATGTCCGCCAAAAGGGATATGTCATTAAATTTTTCTAAAAAATTTTTTGCATATAAATGTCTAAATGAATGCGGGTATACTACGTTTGTGTCTAATCCAAATTTTTTTGCAAATTTTTTCAGCCCCTGTGACACACCTCTGGAACTTATAGAATTATTATATTTGTTTAAAAACAGATAACCAGAATCTCTTTTTTCTTCTAATAATCATTTTTTTAATGATAAAGATAATTTGCTTGGTATATATAGTCTTCTAGTTTTCCCGCTTTTTGAATAAACATCAAAATACCCTAATTGAATATGTTCTATTTTAATTTTTATTAGTTCACTTATTCTAGCCCCTGTTGCAGCTAAAAATCATACAATATAGTATCACTTATAAAAACCTGTTATTTTTAGTTTTCTTTTAAAAAATAAATAGTCAGCATTACTTATAACATTTTCCAAATATGATTTATTTTGTATTTTAATTGCTCTTATTTTTAAATCTATCTTATTAATAAACTCAAGATATCTATTTATGCTTTGGATTCTTAAATTAACTGTTTTAGGTTTAAAATTGTCTATTAAAAAATTTTTATATTTTAAAAGATTATCATAATTTAATTTGTAATTATTTACAAAATAATTAACACCGTATAAATAAGAGTTTATAGTGTTATCTGATAATCCTTGATGTTTTAAATATGTTCTAAATCTTTTCATTTTTACACCGTCCTTTTAATAGATAGTGTAAATAAAAAAGTACTTACTTCAAGTTATGATTTTATAAATTTTTTAGTAATTTTTGTATTTTTGTTATATTTTCTACAATTCTTTGTTGTTCCTTCAATGGTGGAATGGGGATTAATAACTTTGATAAACTTTTAGTATTCAAAGTGCCACCTTTAATAGCCTCTTTCTTATCACCAAATTGAGAAAAAATAGGTAAAAATAGCATCAAAAAATCTCTAAATAGATTATTTTTATCAAAGTAGGGGTATATAGATATTATTCCTTCATTATGCACAGCATCAATTCCTAAGATAGATGTTTTACCCACAGTTAATTTAAAACTCATAATAAGAGTTTCTTTTTTAACTAAATTATTATTAAAATATGAAGATAATGCCTTTTTAGAAATAAACTTTTTAGTTGATTTAATCTTTGAATTTTTAATCATATCTGAAATTGAAACTCACGGTATCTTCCCATTCCAAAAACTCAAATCATTTGTAGGTGGTGTTTTGCCTATTTTAAAGTTAACAACCTTGTTAAAGCGAGATCAAATTCAATTATATGGAATTTCAAATGGAACTTCTATTTTTTCTTCCCTGCCATTTTCAAACTTCTCATAATATGAGTTATCATTATCATTTTTATAAATAATTAAATTGTTTAAATCTGCTTTTTTAAGTTTTCCTTGTTCAACAAGTTTTTGTTTTTCTTTATAAATTTCATTTATTAAATTATCTACAGAATCATTATTTTGATCTTGTTTAACAAGTTTGCCTTCCATAGCATAATTAATAATTGAGTTTTCAAGTTTCTTAGGTAATTCATTTCTTAATAGTTCTAACTCGCTGAATAATTCAGAATATATTGCTATAAGCGGCTCTAATACTTCAATAGTTCTTACTATATTTCTTTGAATTTCAATATTTGGAATAAGTAAGGAAATTTCTACTATTTTTTTCATATCAGGATGTTGAATTGATGAACCTTTAAAGTATTGTTGTATAAGATCGCTTTGCTCTAACAAACAATAATATATGTATTTTGAATCATAAAGATTGTTATCTTGAGATTCCATTAGTATATTTAAACTATCTATAAAATAGCCACTATGATATTTAATTATTGCTGAGCCACCTGTCGGTATTGTTATTACTTTGCCAAAATTAACTCTATTATCATCAAGCTCAATATTACAAAAACCATCTAATTTACCTGTTGAAAGAAGTCGTACCTTACCGTTGTTATCCTTTTTTATAGAATTTAATTCTTCGCTTGAAATGTGTTTATATTTTAAAACTTTGCTTTGCTTGTGTTTTTCCACACCCTTAAATCTCTTATCAAAATAAACTACTTGTCATAGGCTCATTAGTTTAATTGATATTTTTTGATTATCTTTAGATTTATTATTAATTTCTTCAAACTTCTCATAATAACAATTATAGGTGACATTTTTTTTATTTTATTTATGAGTCTTTATATAATAAACTATGACAATAAAAATAGACATTAAATTTTTATTTTTTACAAAACTCCACTCACAATTCATGTGGAGTTTTGTAATTAAATTTCTTGAGCATTCGCTCATTATTATGCCAATCAATGAATCTATTTAGATGACGCTCAAGTTCCTTAAACGTCATTTTCTTAACACTTTTCTCAAAATTTTAAAACATTTCAGTTTTAAGTACTGAGAAAAAGTATTCAATTTCTCTATTGTCAAGGGAATTACCAATTCTCGACATTGATACTTTTCTGTTAAGTCTTTCAATCAACTGAAGATATTCTTTAGATGAATACTGACTTCCGTGGTCAGAATGTGTTACAAAATTTTTAGGAAAATTAACTTTCTTAATGTTATCAATAAATCTTCTTTATTTAGATCATTTAAAAATTCATCCAATATTTCATCATTTGATTTTGTCTTTTTTGGCCTGCCTGAGCCTTTGTATTTTTGGGCGATATCCCACTCATTGATTCTATGTTCATACCTAAATTATATCTTTCATACTTATCTACTAATCTCTGTCATTGGTCATTTGAAATGTGTTAACATTTTTTCCTACGTTTCCCAGTTTAAGCATAAAACAAGAAAACATAATTATTTTTTTAAACACAAAAACCCCCCATTCCGTTACTTTTTAATCTGGGTTGGGAGTTCAAAAAATGTTTAATAACTTTAAGAATTAAATTCTATTTGTTCATTTGATTTAGAAAAAATATTAATTTCATTATCAATTTTAACTTTTTTAACATATCATCTTTGACTAGACTGACATAGACTTATAAAGTTTTCTAAACGGTTTTTTGTTTTATCTAAGTCTTTTAATGTTATTACAACACTAAATTTTATTTTTTCTTTATTTTCAATGCCTAATCTATCTTTTTTGGTTATTCTGATACCTCAAAATTTGAGATTATCTTTCACTTTTATTGCTGTTCTAGATTTGCCACCATTGGTGGTTTCTTTTTTTTCTATAATTTTAACTGTGTTTCATTTTGAAAATTCTTTTCTTGCCTCTTGCTCATTAATGTAAACACCTTCGTCATGGTAAGATTGTTTATTTTCATTTAATGGTATTATTTCTAATCTATCATTTTCTTTTTTCATTGATCCAAACTGAAAGTCTAGCTCGTTTTTGGTATAGTCAATACCTTGATTTCTATTAGTATCAGCAAAATAGACTAATGTCGCCTTTGTGGTAAATGGAAAAGCATTATTATAAATAGGAACTGGAAATTCATAATTATAAGTATGATATTCCTTTGTATAGGATGATAAAAGTACTTTAATTTCATGATTTTTAGACTCAACAATGTCATTTATTTTTCTAGGTACTACACCATTCCCTACTATATTGCTATCATTTTTATTAGGTATTGCAGAATGGATTATTAAAGCCTTGGCTTCCTCTTTTGAAAATTTTAATTTATGAATAAGATAAGCAACTTTTCTTGTTATTCATGGCGCTGCAAATGAAGTACCAAAAATGTAATAGACTCCATTGGCCGTACAAGTTCTTATTGGTCTATCACTGGTGCCACCATAATAACTTACATCAGGTTTATTAAAAAAATGTAAAACAGGCCCTTTTCTAGAGTAATTTGTAGGATTATCTTTATCATCAACTGAGTTCACAACTATTGCATTTATGGAATCTGCTGGAGAACCTATTCTTTTTGGATCTAATTCATCTAATTTTTTATTAGTTCCTGCAACTATAAAAATTACATCATTTTTATATTGCAACTCATCTAATAAATAACCCATAACTGATATTGAATTTTTATCAATCTCTAAATTTGAACCTAGAGATAAATTCCAAACTTTAATATCCTTATTGCTTTCAACAATAGTTTTTATTTTATTATAGAGAGTTAAAGTGCTGTTTTGTCTTTTTTTAGCAACACCAAAATGTCGTACTCTAAATCTACCGCAATTATCCTCTAAATCTTTATTAAATGATGGTCCATCAACAATAATAGAAGTTACAGCCGTTCCGTGAATATAATCTTCTTGTGATAAAGGTATATCATCTGAAATTTCCTTTTTAAATTCTACTCATTTTGAAAAATAAACTCTCTCATCAAACATTGTATCTATAACTCCAACAATGGGTTCTATTGTGGGATCTGGTATTGTTATAACATCATTATTAGAAACTAAGTTGTAATCATCATATTTTCAATCTATTTCATTTAGATCTTCAACTGCCATTGATATTAGAAATGGTGCCTTTTCTTTTAATAAATTGTATAGCTCACCGTCTAAATAAAATGTATTTTTATCAATTTTATTTTGTGTATTAAAATGAATGTCTAGTTCTTTTAATAATTCGATTACATCAAGGTTAACATCATATAAGGTTACTATTTTTTCATTATTTAAATCGATATGAGTAGTTTTAACACTGAATTCTTCAATATGTGACAAATCTACAACTATAGAGCAAATTTGGGTTTTAGATAAACCTTTTGCTAAAATGTCAATTTGGTGATTTGAAATTTGGTCTAGTAAATCGTTAGTTATAACATTAATGTTATTTTGTTCTAGCTTATCAACTATTATAGAAACATTATTAATTGCATTTTTTAGAATATTTTTTTCAATATAATAAGTTATTAAATGTTTTTGTTTTGCATTGTTATTTTCATAATCATCAATCAAACTAACACCAACTACTTTATTATTATTCTCTTTTATTGTTGAGTAAAATAATTTAGTTATTCTTTTACTTTTTGCAGCTATTGAATAGTATTTAACGTTTATTAAAGCATCAATTTTTAAAGTTTGTTTTTTTCAAAAATTATAAACATCATTCAATTGATTTAATAGCTTTTTAATATGATCTAATTTCAACTGCTTTTTGGCGCTTAATCTTGGTTTACCTAGCTTTGAAGGATTAGGTTTTGAATCAAATTCCCCTTTTAAAACTAATAATGAATTCATATTATTTTCCCCTTAATTTCAAGGCTGCACTACTTTTTGAAATACCTGTTAATATCTCAATTTCTCTAACTGTAAAATTGTGTTTTTTCAATTTTTTTAAATCATATGGATCATTTGCAATTTGTTTATATAGCCTTTTTAAATAATCGTATTCACAATTAGGATCACTTAAATAAATTGCTGATTTAATAATGTTTTTCAATTCGCCTGGGAGAGGAATATCATCCATTAAAGAAATAATTTTTCTAAATAATTTAAGCTCACTTTTTATATTTGCAACTTTTTGAGTATAGTATTTTAAAATAATTTCACTGATATCGATAAGATCTTGTCTTTGATATCTGTTAAAATTTAAAACTAAGTCAAATCTTCTACTTAATGCTCTATCAAAATGTTTAAACAAATTAGTTGTAGCTATAAGAATAATATTTTCATTTAAATTATCTAAAGCTTTTAAAATACTTGTAGTTACCCTACCCATTTCTCTTACATCTTTTTGATCAACACGTTCTAAAGCAAGAGCATCTATTTCATCAAAACAAATAATAACTTTTTCAGGCAAAGAAATATTATTGATTGCAGCAAATAACTCAGAAATGTTTTTTCCAGTTTGTCCTAAATGAGAATCTATAATATTATTTGAATCAATAATAAATAAATCTCGGTTTAATATTCTTGCTATTTGTTTCGCGCTTTCTGTCTTACCAGTTCCTGGAGGACCTTGAAATAAAAATTTATTTATTAAAGCTTTACGATTTATTGCGTTTATTATCCCCATAATGTCTTCAGATATTTTTTTTGGAAGAGGAAGTGGTTCTAAATTTGTTTGTAATTGAACTTTTTCAGCAAAAGGAATTGTTATATCCGACATTAATTGAGGCACAAAATTGTTAGCACCGCGCAACATTGATAAAATATATTCGCCTAGTTCATCATCATGCATTCTATAAAATTCTTCAGCAATTAAGTGTGCTTCCTTTCTAAAGGCTATATCATTTTCCTCTATATGGTATTGTATTAAATTTAATATATTAGCTTTTTTCATGATGGCATCCCTCCTATGAAAATATTATAAATAATTTTAGGACAAAAATGCAATAAAAAGGACAGAAATAAAAATAATTTCATATTTTAATGGCTGCTGATTTTAATATTAAAACTGCTAGTTTGAAAAGTCGACATTAGAATATTATTCAAATACATTATTAAATTTTGTAAACATCATACATATTAATAGTAAAAATACAAAGGCTTTACATAATTCAAGGCTTTTTTCTTTTGTGCTGCCTACATTAAGAATAAATATAGAATATAATAAATTATAAAAGTTATACCCCATAATACTATACAAAATATCGCATTTTGAACAATGTAGACATTTTTTATTTATTTTTCTGACAAAGATTTAAAAAATGTTGCTAATGTCATCATAAAAAATTAATTTTATTTATTTTTCTATTCAAATTTTGTGTTATAATATAGTTATAATTCTATATATAGGAGAATTTGAAAATGGCAATTCCAGTTGAAATAAGACAAGTTGAAAGACCTAAAAACACAGTTGTAAAGAACTACTTTGGAAAATTTAAAGTTGTTAAAAGAACCAGCAAATATGTGAATGGAAAAGCAATTCCAAAAGATTTGGCAATCGTTGGCGAAATAGTAGATTACAAATTTGTTCCTTTTGAAACACCTGTCCCAGTAGGTACAAGATCTAAGAAAAATCAAGAAAAAACTGATATAAAAGACTATGGTAACATAGCAATTTTTACAAAAAATAGCAATGATATTTTGGAAAAATTACTAACACATTTTGATTCATCAACAGCTTACAAATTATATGTAATTGCTATTCTTAGATGTGCCTATCCAAAAGCCGTTAATCGTGATTTAAAGTTTTACTATGAAACTTCATTTATGTCTGAATTATTTAAAAAGGTTGGTTTATCTGAATCATTATTACCTGACTTCTTTGAAAAAACTGGTAGAGCATATTCAAATATACACAACTTCATGTTAGACAGAATAAATGAGTTCAAAGGTAGAGTACAAATTATTGATGGCACACTTAAATCTTATAATTCAGATGAAGCAACTTTTTCTCAATGATCAAGAAAAGGCAAGGTTAAAGATAGCGAAAATTTTACCTTACTTTACACTTGTGACTTATATACCAAAGAGCCAATTTATCACAGACCATACCAAGGAAATATGCTGGATTCGACTATTTTTGAGGACTTTTTGGAAAATGTGCCTAGCACTGGGGAAATATTAATTGCTGATAAAGGCTTTAGAACTAAAGCAATTACAGAGCTTTTAGAACAGAATAAAAATGTTAAGTATCTTTTGCCATTAAAGAGAAATACAACATTAATTAGAGCAGAAAAACTTGATGAAAACTTGGCTCCTGTAAAAATTAAAGATAAGCAATTACTAGGATCTAAAAAGCAAATAGATGGAAAGTTTTTTTATCTATTTAAAGACTTAGAAATAGCTGGCAAAGAAAGTGTTGGAAACTATCAAAAACATCTAAAAAGAAATACATTTAACATTGATGAATTCAATAAAAATAATCAATTTTTTGGTGTCATTGTTTTTGAATCCAATGTTGACCTTTCATTAGAGGATGTATACACACTATATGATCAAAGATGAGAAATTGAAGAAATGTTTAACTTTTACAAAAATATTTTGGAACTATCAAAAACAAGAGTTCATTCAGAAATGAAAGTTTACACAACAGAGTTTATAAACTACTTGTCGCTAATAATTGCTACAAAAGTTAAGAACAATTTAATAAAACTAAATCTTCATCAAAACTACTCATTCAGACAGATTATAGAATATTTGAGAAGTTACAAAGTTGAAGTAATAAATGATACAGAATGAAAAAAACGCAAGGTGTTGAAATATGTTCAAGACCTTGCGGAATTGTTAGAAATATAGCATTACACTAAAACTTTCTTACTACAACTAAGATAAATTTAGACATTTAAAATTGGATAAAATAAATATAGATAGCTTATGTAAAAGAGCTTTTTAAATAATAAATGTAGAGCCAATTTTAATTAGTGTTTTTGGGGAAAAGTTTATGGAAATGAAATCATTTATAGGTTATATAAAAGAATTTACTAATAATTCAGATGAAAACTGACCTGTTGCTAATTTTTATATTTTAAAGACAAGGAAAACTATTAAAATTAGTGGAAATATCAGCAGAATGCTAGATAAGAGTTTATATAAAATTGAAGTAAGTGAAATTGATGACAATTCAGAATCAGCAAATAATATTAAGACTTATAAATGTAATTTTTATCAATCATTAACTGTTATTGACAATCAAACTTTTTTTGAATATTTGAAATCTGATGCATTTAATAAAGTTGCTGATGATGATTTTATTAATATATTAAAATCATATTATGAATCAGATGATATCTTAAAAGAAATACTTGAAAATAAAGAAAAATTTCTAGCCATTAAGCGTGTACAAAAGTGTATTTTAGAAAGCATTTTTAATAAACTTAAGGTTGTTGCTTTGCAAACAGAATTTATTGTTAATGGTCTTGATTTAGATGTACTAGTTAAATTAACAGAACTATATAATGACTCGTTTGATCAAATAATAAAAGCAATTAAGAATGATTTATTTGAAATTAATTTTCAACATGAAATAACTAATTTAGAATCTATAGATAAAATCTTTTTGCACTTTAATAATGATGCAAATAATGTTGTGAGAATTGCTTATTATTTGCATTATTATTGCAACCAAATTCTAAATAATAAATCTAGTACTTATACAAGTTTAGAAAATGTAAAAAAATGTTTTTATGATGAAAATAAGTTTTTTATTCCTGCAGAGCAAAAAGAACAAATTGTTAATGATGCAATAAAGTATGCTTTAAATAAAGAACTGCTTTTAATTAAAGAAGACAAAGTTTATACAACTCAAACATATAATGATGAAATGACTATTGCTTCATTTTTAGCTAAAAAAAGCAGAGTTAAAAAAATTGGTTCTTATAAATTTAAAAAATATATACGAGAAATTCAAAAAGAAACAAACATAGAAAACTTTAAATATGATAAAAGCCAAATTAATGCATTAAGGAAATTTATTAATAATAAGTTTGTAGTAATCACCGGTGGGCCTGGAACTGGCAAAACTACTTTAATAAAAGGTTTAGTAAAACTATTTAAAAAAGTTCACCCAAATGAAAGTTTTAAAATAGCAACGCCAACAGGAAGAGCAGCCGCAAGAATTAAAGAGAGTTTTAAAGAATCTAATGCTGTAACTATTCATAAATTGTTGCAATATGATGATTCAACCGGTAAATTTAGAAAAAATGTATTCAATCCTTTGGATGATGGTTTATTAATTATTGATGAAACTTCAATGGTTGATAATAATTTATTTAGTCACTTTATTTCAGCTATTGGAGAGGCAAAAAGAGTAGTTTTTGTTGGTGACATAGAGCAATTACCAAGTATTGGAATTGGCAATGCATTTGAAGATATTATTAAATCTAAAAAAATAACAACTGTTGAATTAAAAAGCACACACCGTCAAAAAGTTCAAAGTAAGATTACTGAATTAGCTTATATGATTAGAAATAATAATTTCAATATTACAAAACTTCAAGAAACAACAGAAAATAGCGATTTAAAAACTATTTTTGTTGATAATCAAAAACAATGCTTAAATGAAATTATTAAAAATTATCATATTAATGATAGTGATAAAGCCGGTAATGATTCTGATATTTCATATAATATTCAAATTATCTCGCCTCTTAATAAGGGGGACTTAGGAATAAAAAAAATAAATAATAGTATCCAAGAAAAATTTAATAAAAATAAAGCCAAAAAATTAAATGCAAACGATTACTCATTTTATGAAGATGATAAAGTAATGTATCTAAAAAATCAAGGCGATTTATCTAATGGCGATATTGGAGTTATTAAAAGTATAAGTATAGGAGAGTCTAAAAGTAAAATAAATGCATTCTTTAACAAAAAGGAAATTCAGTTAAATAATGCCGATCTTAGTAATTTAGCTTTATGTTATGCTTGCACAGTTCATAAGACTCAAGGTAGCGAATTTCAAAAAGTAATCTTAGTGTTAGATCCAGAAATAAGTGGCTCCTTTATTAATAAAAAGTTGGTTTATACAGCTATAACTAGGGCTAAAAAAGAACTAGTTATTATTGCCGGCGAACAATCTTTTATTAAAAGTATTAATCAAAGACCAGCTAAAAGAGATACGACATTAACTGAAGCTATAAGACTAATGTATAGAAAAAAAGAAAAATAATTTCTTGCCAAAAAATAAAGTGTTAATTGCCAAACTAAAATACTAATATAAAAAGCGCGGTATATTTAAACTAGGACAACAAAAGTAGATCTTAAATTTTTATTTTTTACAAAACTCCATTCACAATTTATGTGGAGTTTTGTAATTAAATTTCTTGAGCATTCGCTCATTATTATACCAATCAATGAATCTATTTAGATGACGCTCAAGTTCCTTAAGCGTCATTTTCTTAACACTTTTCTAAAAATTTTCAAACATTTCAGTTTAAGTACCGAGAAAAATTATTTGATTTCTCTATTGTCAAGAGAATTACCAATTCTCGACATTGATACTTTTCCATCAAGTCTTTCAATCAACTGAAGATATTCTTTAGATGAATACTGACTTCCGTGGTCAGAATGTATTACAAAATTTTTAGGAAAATTAACTTTCTTAATGTTATCAATAAATCTTCTTTATTTAGAACATTTAAAAATTCATCCAATATTTCATCAATTGATTTTGTCTTTTTTAGCCTGCCTGAGCCTTTGTATTTTTGGGCGATCTCCCACTCATTGATTCTATGTTCATACCTAAATTATATCTTTCATACTTATCTACTAATATCCGTCATTGGTCATTTGAAATGTGTTTAACATTTTTTATTTTCATCATTTCATTCAAAAAACACTTCTTAGAAAGTTCTCAAGATCTATGTTTTTCATACTTTTCAAACAAATATTTTCATTCATTAACGCTCAACTGCTTGCCCATTTTTCACCCGAACAAAAACATCAGCCAATTTGCTGATGCCTACTTTTTTTGTCCTAGTGGAATTGTCCCGCGTTTTTTGCTTAAAAAATGTAAATTTAAGGAATTTATCCTTATTTAACCCCTAAAATGCTGTTAATTCTTGCTTTAGTTGGATTTGAAACCATAAAAGTTCCAGCAACACAAGCATCAGCACCAGCTTTAAAGCACTCTGGTCCAGTTGTGTCATTAATGCCCCCGTCAACTTGAATTAAATAATCATAATTGTTATTTATCCTTAATTGCTTAAGCATTTTTATTTTATCTATTGCAGTAGGAATGAATTTTTGACCGCCTTTGCCAGGCTCAACGGACATTACTAAAACTAATTGAATATAAGGTAAGAATTTTTTAATTTTTTCAACATCAGTATTTGGTTTAATTGCTATTCCAAGCCTATAATCATGATGTTTTTGTTTCAAAAACTTAAGAAATTTTGTTGGATCAATTGCTTCATAGTGCACTGTAACAATATCAACAACATCTTTATACTGATCTATATAATCTAAAGGATTTTCAATCATTAAATGAGCATCCTTAAAATGCTTTAAACTGTTTTCATGAATGTTTTTAATTTCATTTAATTCAATTGCAAAATTTGGCACAAATTTGCCGTCCATTACATCATAATGTATTCATTTAATGCCTTCATTTATCAAAGTATTTGCCATATTAAGCCTGTTTTCTGGCTCAACATTTAATAATGATGGGGTTACATACTTGTTATTTTTGTTCATTTTCAACCTCTTGCAATAACTTTAGATAATTATTATATCTAAATTGAGGGATAATGTTGCTTCTGACAGCTTGTTTTATGTTACAAAAGCTCTCTGGTTCATTATAATGAAAGCAAGTTTTGAACTTGCAAAACTTTCCTAGCTCTTTGAACTGTTTGTATGAATAGGCTAATTGCTGCTTAGATAAATTTATATCTAAGCTTGAAAAACCAGGCGTATCAATTAATTCGCCATTATCAAAGACATTAACAATTTGCACAATTCTAGTAGTGTGCTTGCCTCTGTTGGCAAACTTTGAAATTGACTGTACAGCAAAATTACTACCAGTAATTTTGTTTACTAAAGTAGTTTTGCCAACACCGCTTTGGCCCATTAAAACGTTAGTTTTGTTTGTAAATAATTCTTTTATATTATTTACTCATTCGTCTGTTTTATAGGATAATTCGTAAACTTTATATCCCAAGTTTTCATATTCATTTTTATATTTATTAGCACCTAAATCAGTCTTAGTAATAAACAATATAGGCTCAATATTAGCGCTTTCAATTAAAGCCATATATTTATCAACTAAAAAACTTTGAAACTCAGGTTCATGAAGCGACATAACAATAATGATATGGTCAATATTAGCAACCTTAGGTCTTATAAATTCATTTTTTCTTTCATATATTTTTGTTATATATCTATCTATTTCAAATTCAACATTATCACCTACTAAGGGAGCTATATTTTTATGCCTAAAAATGCCTAAAGCAGGCAAATTATGAAAATTATTATTTTCATCCTTGATTGAATAAATTCCTGAATTTATTGAATAAATTTTACCTTTCAAATTATCATCCTTTATATTGATAAAACAACTATTGCAACTATGACCGCTAAAATGATTAAGCTAAAGATAATTAGCATAGCAACTAAAAATCCTTTGCTATTAACTATTTCTGTAAAAGTTTTTTTAGTCTTCATTCTTTTAGAATCAATTGGCTTTTCAAATATTCTTTTTTCAGATAGTGCTGTTTTTAAGTCTTCAGCCATTTCTCAGGCGCTTGAGTATCTAAAAAATGGATCCTTAGCCGTTGCTTTTATAATGACATTCTCTAATGCTTGTGATGTTTCTATTTTGTCAGTTAACTTTGGCATTGGCATTGTTTTTTGCAAAGTTAATGTTTCATTAGCTTTTTTGCCTTCAATTGGATACTTGCCTGTTAGCATTTCATAAAGTAGTATTCCAATTGCATAAATATCAGTTTTCTTAGTTGGTTCATTGTCAGAACGGCAAAGTTCTGGTGCCATATAGTAAACTGAGCCAACAACTTTAGATGCTTGTGTAAATCTTTGACTATCAGGGTCTAGTGATAGGCCAAAGTCTAGTATTTTAATATGATTTCTGCTTGTTACAATTATATTATTGCTCTTAATATCACGATGAATAATATTATTAGAATGAAGCTCTTGCATAGCTTCACATATTTGTCTTACGTAATTAATTGCACTAGTTGGAATAATTGAGCCATTTTTCTTAATTAACTCTCTTAAGCTCTTGCCGTCAATATATTCCATTATTACATATTGCTCATCATCGCCAACATATGATTCAATATAATAAGGAAAATAGTCGGATTTTACTTTCTGTAAAATCGCTATTTCCTGCTTAAAACGATTTATAGCAACTTCTTTATCACTTTCAGGCCTAATTAAAAAATACTTAAGTGCATATACTTCATTTGCTGATGTATCAGAATTAAGCAATTGAACCTTAAAGACTTGGCTAAAGCCTCCTTCGCCAATTTTAGAAAGCACTTTATACTTTTTAAATACTCTACTACTTGATGGTATTATCATGATGCCTCCTAAATTATTTACTTAAGTGCTACTATAACGCATGATGCATTATCATTAGAATTATTTTTTAGAGCAAAATCAACAATTTGATTGCATCACTCCTGGGCATTTTTAAATCTTAGTGCCATATTTTCCATCACATTTCTAGATGTAAAATTATGAGTTCCATCACTAGTAGAAATAATTGCTTTGACTCTGTTATAGTCATCTGATAAAATTGTTGAAATATCAAGCCTGGTATTTTTAGTTGGACCTAGTGCAGAGGTTAATGAAAATCTATTTGTGCTTTTTTTAGCTTCTTGCTCAGAAATGCCATCAGAAATTAATTGATTTAAGTAATTGTGATCAACTGTTGCCTGAGTAATTTGATCACTATTATCTAAAATATAGGTACGTGAATCACCTATATTAAAAATTAGAATAAATTTATATTTTGAATTTACCAAAGCGCCTGTAACTGTGGTTCCCATGTCTAATTTAGCTTCATCACGATCGCCTATTTTAGTCATCTCTTTCTTGCATGCACTAATAGTTTCTCTTATCCACTTTATGTAAATATTAGAATCATTCTCATCAGAATTAGGAAAGTTATTATCAAAACGTTGCTTAAAAACTTTTACAGTTGTACTAGAAGCAATTGCACCGCCATAATGTCCGCCCATACCGTCACATAAAAGTAAAACTGTGCAATTTTCATTATTTAAAATTGCAACAGCATCTTGATTTTCAAGCCGTCTAGTTCCTTTTTCACTAACTCTGCCAAAATCCATAAATTTTATATTTCTTCCTTTATTATCTGAGTTACTTTTTTGGCAGCTAACTCAGCATCATCATTAACAATTTTATGTTTAAATAAATGCTGATCATTAATCTCATCTATTGCTTTTTGCATTCTAATATTTATAGCATCGTTATTCTCAGTATTTCTGTTTAAGATTCTGTTTTTAAGTTCCTCAACAGATGGTGGAAGAATAAAAAATGTAATAACTTTATATCTGTCATTAACGTCTTTTTTGCTCAAGATTTGTTTTGCACCATTAGTTTCAATTTCTAAAAATGGAACTTTATTTAATTCATGAATTCGATCAATTTCAGCATACAAGGTGCCATAATAGTTTTCGAAGTGATAACTATATTCTAAGAATGCATTTTCAGCAATTTTGTTTTCAAAATCATTTTTAGTGATAAAGAAATAGTGAATACCATCAATTTCACCAGCTCTAGGACTTCTTGTTGTGGCAGAACAAGCTAAGTGTAGCCTTAGCTCTTTATCTTCAAATAAATATTTTTCAATTGTTCCTTTTCCAACGCCACTTGGCCCTGCAAAAATGATGATTGGCTTCTTGTTAGTGCTTTTTATCATAGTTATATTTATTATAATAATTTATTAAAAATATATTAGTTAAAACATAATACATATTTTTTGCATAGTTTATGTGTTTAAAAATAGTTTTGTTAAACAGTAAATTAAATCAACGAATTGATTAATTTTTACCAAAATATCTGTTTTATAGGCTTTTAAGTAGTAGTTTGTTACTATTCAAATAATTTTGTGCTTTTCAAACAGATTCTTAAAATACAAATAAATTAAAAAATTCCCAATTTTGGACACTATATAATTTTAATAATTTACTAAAAAATTCTTATTTTTGTCCATTAAATACATTAAATTATCTAAATAATTAAATTTTCTTAAATTTAGAGCTAAAAAAGCTCTATTTTTTGTTCAATTTCATTAAAGAAAAGTTTAAAAAATTAAAAATAGGTGGTAAAATAAATATACATGTATAGTGTTTAACACATAAAAAAGGAGATATAAAAATGGCCATTCCTAAAGACATATTAAAAATTCCAAGACCATCTAGTACCAGAGTAAAAGCAACCTCAAAAGAAGGTATTTATAATGTTATACAAAGAACATCAATAAGAAAAAATGAAAAAATTATTCCTGTTGAAAAAGGAGTGATTGGAAAGATTATTAATGGTGTTTTTCAAAGCATAGAAAAGCAAACATATGAAGTAGATATTAAATCATATGGTTTATTTGCGCTAAATGAAAAATTAAACAATCATATCTTTAGAGAACTTTTAAATTTTTATGATTTTGAAGATGCTAGAAAATTATATGTTATAGCCTCTTTAAGAACTATGTTTTCAGATATTAAAAACGAACATTTAAAACATGAGTATGATACAAATTTTATTTCTGAAATATACCCAAAATGTGCACTATCACCAAACACTATCTCAAGTTTTTTAGAGAAAATAGGTAAATCTAGTTCGAAGATGGAAGACTTTATGAATAAAAGATTAGAAGAGTTTTCAAACCACTCAATAGTTATTGATGGTATGTTGAAAAACAATACATCAGAAACTAACATTTTCTCTGAAATGTCTAGAAAGTCTAGAACTAAAGGCGCTCAAAACTTAAACCTTATTTATGCTTATGATATTAATGCACAAGAACCTGTTGCAAGTTCTGTTTACCCAGGAAATATGCTAGATTACACTGCTTTTAGAGACTTTTTAAGAACTTATAAGATTAAAAATGGATTCTTAATTCTTGATAGAGGATTTGATGATAAAGAATGTAAAAACTTAATGAGAGAAAAAAATATTAAATATTTAATGCCTATAAAAATAAATCATACTTTTAAAAAATTTAATTTAAAATCTGGATTTAATTTCACTTTTACCTATGATGACGACACGATAAGAGCAAAGAAAATTATCATCAACAACAAATATTATCTTTGTTATAAATCAACCCTAACTGAAATGGTAGAAAAGAAAAATTTCATAAGTCGTGCACACAAAAAAGGTGCGTATGATGAAATTAAATTACTAGAAAGAGAAAATCTTTTTGGATTAATAATTTTTGAGTGTAATTATGATTTGGACTTAAAAGATATTTATGTCGCATATAAAAAGAGATGAGAAATTGAATTGCTTTTTAAACAGTTTAAAAATGTGCTTGAACAAAACGAAGCAAATGTTCAAGGAAACTATAGATTATTAGCAACTGAATTTATTAACTTTTTATCTTCAATTATGCTTTGCAGAATAAAAAACCACCTCTTAAATAGTGGCGTTCTTGACAATAGAACAATTAGTGAAACTTTTAGATATTTATCGAAAATAATCAAGAAGAGAAAGTCTAGAAAAAGAGAAGAATGAGATGATGTTGAAACATTAAAATATATTAAAGAATTGAAGTCTATTTTAAAAATATAGTGTCCAAAATTGGGAATTTTTTAATAAATAATTAAAAAGTATAAAGTAAATCAATAAAAATGTACCTATATACTTGCTTAAATAGGCATAAAAAATACAAAGTATTATATAATATAAAATAATTTATTAACCAGGAGAATAAGAAAATGGATGTTAGAGCAATTTTGTCAATTATCTTAGTGATTATTTCAGCTGGTATTTTAGTAATTTCAATGCTTATGTCACCAGATTCTAATGGTTTTTCTGGTGCTTTAGTTGGCTCAGGCGACTTAGAATTATTTAAAACTTCAAAAGAGAGAGGATTCAAGAAAGTTCTCAAATGATCGATGGTTTTCTTAGGGCTTATCCTCTTAATACTTTCGATTGTTTGTTGAGCTTTAGCTAAATAAATATGATTAATGAAAAAATAATAATTAACACCATAAAAGAAAATCCACATATATCAACAAATGCATTATTAAGAAAGCTAAACATTAGCCCTAGACATAATAAGGTTTTGACCAATATGCTTATAAATCTGTCGTCTAGGGATTTGATTGCATATGACAAGAGAGATTCAACATATGTGGCATTAAAAAAACTAAATACAATTCAAGGCCCGATACACTTTGCTTCTGAAGGAAAGTGTGCTTTTATTGATGTTGAAGAGTTAAGTAAAACTGAAGCTAAGGTTTCTTATTTTGTTTCTAGCAACAACTTTAATACAGCATTAAATAATGATATTGTCGAAGCTGAAGTTTTTGAACCAATTAGTCCAAATAATAATAGAACCTTTGCAAAGGTTAAGAAAATAATTGAAAGAAAATGCAAAACCTTAATTGGCGTTTTAGATAATGTTAATGGTTTTGTTACTTTCAAACCTATTGAGCCAATTTACAAAAATACTAGTTTTAGAATCAAAAATATTGCTAATGAAGCAAGAATTTTAGATGTTGTTGTTGCCGAAATAATTAACTATGAAAATAGAAACAAAGAAATAAATATAGTTAAAAGAATAACTGATGTTAATGATCCAATGGCTTATGTTAAGTCATTGGAAGAAGCTAGAAATGTACCAAAAGATTTCCCGGCTGAAGTTAATAAATACATTGATGAGTTTATTCCTAACAATATAAAAAATGAAGATCTAAGCACACGTATGGACTTAAGAAATGAATTAGTTGTTACAATTGACGGCTCTAGTACTAAAGACTTTGATGATGCTATTAGCGTTGTCAAAATTGACGATAATACCTATGAATTAGGCGTGCACATTGCTGATGTAGCATATTATGTAAAGGAAAATACACCTTTAGATGATGAAGCTTTAAAAAGAGGAACTAGTATTTATCTTCTAAATGAGGTAGTGCCAATGTTACCTTTTAAATTATCAAATGGCATCTGCTCACTTAATCCAAATGAAGAAAGATTGACTATAAGTTGCATTACCAAAATAAACAAAGAAGGTAAAAGCATTAGTACCAAAATTGTTCCATCAGTAATTAAGTCAAAATATAGGCTTACATATGAAAGAGTTAATGAATTTATTAATGATTCAAAGGTTTTTGATGATGATAAGCTTAATGAAATGCTGAAAAATGCATATGAATTGTCCAAAATTGTTAGAGAATTTAAAAACAAACAAGGATATATTGACTTCGAAATTCAAGAACCTTACATTGAATTAGATGCTGATGGACGTGTTATTGACATTAGCGTAGAACAAACAGGCGAATCTGAAAAAATGATTGAAGACTTTATGGTGCGAGCAAATGAAGAAGTTGCTAAATTTATTACAGATTTAAAACTGCCAATGATGTATAGAATACACGAAGTTCCTAGTGAAGAGAAAATAGAATACTTTACTGATGTATTGAAATCGTTAAAAATAAATGTTTCATTAAACAGAAAACATATAACTCCACTATCATTTCAAAAGGTAATTAATCAAATAAATAGTCAAAGAAATGATGAGTTCTTAAAAATGCTTTTTTTAAGAACGATGCAGAAAGCAGTCTATTCACCTGAAAATATAGGTCACTTTGGACTAGCTAGTGATTGCTATTGCCATTTTACTAGCCCTATTAGAAGATATCCTGATGTAATTGTTCATAGAATTTTATGAGAGTTTGTTTTTAAAAAACAATTAAATAAAGTAGAAGATTTTGCTGCTAACTTGCAAAAAATAGCAGCCATGAACTCAGCTAGTGAAGAAAATGCAGTGCAACTAGAGCGGGATGTAAACGATCTTAAGTTTGCCGAATATTTCAAAAGCAAAATTAATAGTGAGTTTGAGGGCCAAGTTTTTGGCATTACTAAGTTTGGTATGTTTATCCAGTTTGCAAACAAAACAGATGCAATGGTTCATATAAGTAATATTGGTGATGGGGACTATGAAGTTAATGAACAAATGACCAAGTTATATAGTCGTAATGATCCCAAAAAGGCCTATAAATTAGGTCAAACAGTCAGAGTCGTAATCACCAATGCTGATGAAACTACAGGCAAAATAGACTGTGTTTTAACTCAGGACTATCAAACATACTTAAAAAACAAAATATCTAAGAACTTCAATCAATCTAAAGGCTTTAATAAACGTTAATGTCTATAAAACAGGATTATATGAAAAAAAATCAAGCAAAATTAGTTAAAAACTCACTTGGATTTGACAGTAACTTATATGTTTTCCAAGATAAAGAAATGTTTAACTATTCAGTGGATACAATAATGCTTGGAAATTTTGTCTTTTTAAACCATAAAATCAAGAGAATGCTAGAAATAGGAACTAATAATGGTGCATTAAGCATTTTTATTTCCGAGAGAAATAAAAACTTAAAAATAGATGCTATTGAAATTCAAGAAAAAGCCGCACAATTAGCATCAAGCAACGTTATATTAAACAATAAGCAAGATCAAATAACTGTTATTACTGCTGATTTTAATGACTTTTACAAGGAACATACAAAATTAGTTAAACCTAAGTATGAAGCAATTGTATGCAATCCGCCTTTTTATGTTTATGACAAAAGCAAAATATCTAAATCAATAAGCGAAGAATTACTAATTGCCACTCATGAAGTTAAGTTAAATTTGGAACAAATAATTTCCGGAAGTGCCAAGATTATAGAACAAAAAGGATATTTAACCCTGGTTATACCTGCAGAAAGATTAGTCGATTGCTTTTGTTTAATGCGCCAGTATAAATTCGAACCTAAAAGAGTACAATTTATGATACCAAGAGTGTATGATAAGCCAAAATTAGTGCTAGTTGAAGCAAAATATCAAGCTGGCTGAGGTACTCATTTCTTACCTAATTTGTATTTACATGATCCAAATGACTCTCTAAATCATGACTATTTACCTGAAATAAAAAAACTTTATAAGCCAATAAAAGTTAATATGGAGTAACTATGAAAAATAAAACATTTTATATAACTACACCTATTTATTACACATCAGGTCCTTTACATATTGGCCATCTTTATTGCACTACTGTTGCATGAATAATTGCGAATTATAAAAGAGTCTTAGGATATGACGTTAAATTCTTAACTGGAAGTGACGAACACGGCCAAAAAATAGAGCAAAAAGCTGCTTTAGCAGGTAAGGAACCACAAGTTTATGTAAATGAATTGGTTGATTCATATAAAAAAATGTGGCAACAATACAACATAAATTATGATTACTTTAGTCGGACAACTGATCCTAAGCATATGAAAATGGTTCAGACAATTTTTACTAAGTTTTTACAATTAGGCCTTATTTATAAGGGCAAATATGATGGCTTATATTCAGTTAATGATGAAGAGTTTTTAACTAAAAACCAAGCAGTATTTAAAAATGGTGAATACTATCATCCAACTAGTGGGCATAAATTAGTTTTAATGAGTGAGGAAAGTTACTTCTTTAAAATGAAAGAGTTTCAGAACTGATGATTAAATGAGGTTAACAATAATCCTGAATGACTTTTGCCATCTAAAATGACTAACGAAATGATTTCTAATTTTGTTTCTGAAGGCTTAGAGGATCTTTCTGTTACTAGAGTCAATATTAATTGAGGTATAAAAACAAACGAAGACCCAAAACACACGCTTTATGTGTGACTAGATGCATTATTTAATTATGTTAGTGCTTTGGGCTTTGATTTAGATAACCCTGGTGATGATTATTTAAAATACTGAGAAAATGGCGATGAAATTGTGCATATTATTGGCAAAGAAATTTCTCGTTTTCATTTTATTTACTGAACAATTTTTACAAAAGCTTTAGGAATAAAAGTACCTAACAAAATTTACGCTCATGGCTTACTAAGAGACAAAGACGGTAGAAAAATGTCTAAATCATTAAATAATGTAATTGAGCCTGAATATCTTTTTAGTAAGTATCATGATGAAATGATTAAATACTATTTTGCTTCTGCGATTACATTTGGTGAAGACGGTAATTTCAGTGAAGAAAAGCTTATTGACATAGTTAATGCAGATTTAGTAAATAATTATGGAAATTTGGTATCTAGAACATTAAAAATGATTAGTAATTCTTTCCCAGAAGGCCTATTTTACAGGCAAAGTAGTCAAAGTGAGCATCTAGAAATTGAAGGCAAAATTAATTCTTTTGTGCCTAAATTCATTGAGCTAATGGATAATTTCAAATTAGACAAGGCCTTAGAGCATACGATGAATCTTTCTGATTCGTTAAATAAGTATATTGATACACTTAGACCTTGGACATTAACCAGCGAAGAAAATAAAGCAGAATTAGAAAATATTTTAATTAGGCTTCTAAATGGTATTTATGCAGTTTCATGAAGCTTGCAAATTGTTATGCCGAATAAAATAACTGAAGTAGCAAAAGCTTTAAATATTGAAAGTTTTAAATTAGAAAACATCAGTAACTTTTCAAAATTTGATGGAGTTAAAACTGCTGATAAATTTATTTTATATAATAGAATTAAAAAATAAACTGTCATCCCGAAAGGAAAAATGATTCACATAATTTATAGAGAAATGGTCATCAGACAAGAGTCAAAAGAAAGACTTGCATATTTAATTAGAAACTGAAATGATTTTGTTAAAAAGCAAGAATTAAATCTTTCATTTGACTTATGCTGAAAAAATGAAAATACTTTAGTTGTTATAGAAAGATGAAGTACAGCAGTAGCTTATAATAATTTTTTAAAATTGGAAGAAACTAAATCAATTAACAAAGAGTTAGAAAAATTCATAGACTATAATGCAAAAGTTGAAAGACTTAATGTAAATGTTTAATGCTATAAACTTTGTTTATAGTTTTTTTATTTCTTAGTTTGTAGGATATTTTTATATAAAATTGAGTTATGGGATTTTTTAGTTATTTAAAAGACAAATTATTTGGTTGAAAAAAGAAGTCTAAAGAAGAAAAATTAGCGCAAAAACAAGCAGAATTAGAAAAAAAAGATGAACTCTTAAGGTCGCAAAGATTAGAAAAATATCAAGCTGGCTTGAGTAAATCTAGTTCACTTGGTTCAAAATTATTAGATCTTTCAAACAAATACAAAAAAATAGATGAAGAATATTTCGATGAATTAGAAGAAATATTAATAATGAGTGACATAAGCGCCAAATTGGTTTATGCAATTATTACTCACATTAAGAATGAAGTCAAAATAAGAGAATTAACAAACACCAAAGATATTGGCGAGCTAATAGCTGACCAAATGTTTGTTGTTTATACAAACAAAAGTGTTGTTGATACTACACTTAATGTTGAGGATGACAGACTAAACATTTTGATTTTTATTGGTGTTAATGGCTGTGGAAAAACAACTAGCATAGCTAAGGTTGCACACAAATATATTAAAGAAGGTAAAAAAGTTTTAATTGCAGCTGCTGATACATTTAGAGCAGGTGCAGTTGACCAAATAGCTATCTGATCTGAACGTGTTGGTGCCGATATTGTCAAACCAGTTAAAGAAGGGGCTGACCCAGCAAGCGTTGTTTATAGTGCTTTAGAGAAAGCTAAGGCTGAAAATTATGACTTATTATTAATTGATACTGCCGGCAGATTACAAAATAAGATCAACTTAATGAATGAACTTAAAAAAATGTATTCAATTATCAATAAGTTCCAAGAAGGCGCCCCACATGAGTGCTTACTAGTTCTTGACGCAACAACAGGTCAAAATGGAGTAAGTCAGGCCAAAGCCTTTAGTGAAGTTGCTAATCCAACAGGAATAATACTTACCAAAATGGATGGAACTTCTAAGGGTGGAATTGTTTTATCGATTAAGGATGAATTTAACATAAATGTTAAATATCTAGGTCTAGGTGAAGGCTTAGATGATCTTCAGGAGTTTGATTTAGATAACTTTATATATGAAATGACTAAGGATCTAATTGACAAAAATGAAGAGTAATTTGATAAATGACATCAAAAACATTGAATATTTATGCTCTCTTTTTGAAAAATATGAAGGCTTGTTAACTCAAACTCAAAAACAAGCTTTTAGACTTTATTTCTACGAAAATCTTTCTTATGCAGAAATAGCTAAAATCACAGCAACAACTAGGACAGCTGCCTATGACAGTGTGCATAAAGCTATAAATAATCTAAAGAAAATTGAAGCAAAAACGCAAGAGTAAAAAATGAACCCGGGGTTCATTTTTTAACTTATTTACCTTATTTAAAGAACTTTAGGGCTTCTTCATATTTAGGTTCATCAGAAACAACAGGTACATATTCAGCATATTCAACTTTATGATTTTCATCAACAACGAAAACAGCTCTAGTTAATAGTCCGATGCCTTCTAGTAATGTTTGAGTTTTTCTACCAAAATCATTGTGTCTGAATTCACTTACTAATTTAACTTTTTTATTGTCTTTTGCAACGCATCAACGGTTTTGAGCAAAAGGTGTATCGTATGATACAACAACCACATCGTATTCTTTGTCTTTGAAGTGATTCATAAACTTAGTTGTTTCAATGTCACAAGTTCCAGTGTCAATTGAAGGAACAGATAAAACTAGTTTTTTGCCTTTTGGCAATGAGTAAAATTCAAAATCTCCTAGTTCAGAATCAACAGCTTTAAAGTTTGGAAATACGTCTCCAACTTTAACTTCTGTTCCTAAAAGATTTACATCCATGTTTGCAAGTGATACTTTCATAATACTCCAATCATAACTAAGAAATATAATAATTATATATTATGATTTATGAGCATTCATTCAATTATTTATTCTGGGATTTTATTTTCATAAGCTTAAGCATTTAAATTTGGTTATTAAGTATATCTGAATCATAATTAGACTTTTCGAATGATAATTATTAAAGATGAATACTAAAATTCAAAACCGTTGTATTTGCTAAATACTAACTTATATAGTGATGTGACAAAATCGTTGTCAATTGCACTCAATTCATCAATTTCAGTATCACTTTGTACTTGAAAATCAAGATTGTTCTTAACAGTTTTTTTAATAGTTATAGGTAACTGCATGCATAGCTTTTTAAATGCATCTTTTTCGTTAGCGAATAAGACAAAATATATGCATTTTTTGCTTTTTTTACTATAATATGTAAATATTAGTTAGGCAATACACAAAAATAAGTTAAATAAATGGAGATTTATAATGCCAAGAGACGGATTCACATTATTTTGTACTGATTGCAAAATGGAAAACTACATTAGCAAAAAGAACAAAAAAAATACACCTGAAAAAGTAGAACTAAAGAAATTCTGTGCAAGATGCAATGCTAGCACTCTTCACAAAGAAAAGAAATAATCTTTTTATTTAACTCTACATTTTCATATAAATAAAATGCCAAGTGGCATTTTTTTATTTTCTTTGGGTGGTTTCGTTAGCTTTTAATAAAACAGCTAAATTGTCCTTATTATTTTCTATTATTTCTTTTGTAAGATGATAGTGATTTGGAGAAATGGTTTTTAGCTTGCCATTAAATTGAATTATGTATCCATTTGAATCACCAACAACTTCATAAATTCTTTGATCATCACTATGTTCAATTCTAAAGTGTGCTGTTGTTGATCCATTAGCATTATCAATAAATTGATTGATAATTAGCTTTAACTTATTTTTATTTTTTACGCTGCCATTATCAACAATTTTAACTAAATCACGAGATCATAAATATTCATTTGTAAAGTCACTAAGCGTTACAGGCCTTTTGCCCAAAACAATAGTTTCATAGGTTTCTTTGTAAATTGTTTGATAACTAGGAATTTTTTTAGTTTCTTCTTTTTCAAAGAAATCTCTTATGATTTTAGCTTCTTTTTCCAATTCTTCCTGGCTAGGATAAACAACTGTAAATTCCCCGTCTTTTAGTGGCTTTTTCTTAAGCATTTCGTACAATTCTTTGCTATTAAATGCGCCATAATTAGCAAATCTTAAATTTAGATCTTTAATACCTAATCTAAATTCAACAATATTGTCACTATCAGGATTACACTTAGCTGCAACCATAATAGGAGCAACTGACATTAATGAAGATATTATTCATAGTTTTCTTTTATTCATATTTCTCATTTCTACATTATGAATAAATATACCAAAAATAAGCGAAGAATTATAAAGAAAACAATAGTTGTTATGAATAAAAAAATAATTCTTCACTCGAAGAATTATCCATATTGCATTAGTTATCTTTACTTTTTTCTTTATAAGGAATTACATGTACATGTGTGTGGAAAATGCTTTGATCAGCGCTTCTACCTGTGTTGATTAAAATTTTAAAACCCGCTATTCCTTTGTCTAAAACTTCTTGTTTTCCCAATTTTCTAGCTGTGTTAATTAAGTGACCTGCTGTAAAATCGTCAGCTTCAGTAATGTTTTTACTTTTAACTCTTGGCACAACTAGGAAATGTCCTGGTTGAATAGGAAACTTGTCGTAGAAAGCAACACAGTATTCATCTTCATAGAAGATTTTTCCTTCTTCTTCACCGCTAATTATTTTTAAAAATAAATCATCCATTATTTTTCAACCCATACCTTGTTTTTTAATTGTTCATAAAGAGGTGCAATCTCCTTATTAACTTTAATTTTAACACCTAAATGAGCAAATGCTTCAATTGCCTTTTCTAAAAGGTTTTTTGCATCTTTTCCATAGAATAAGTAGGCTAATTTATCTAAATTGTCTTTATAGATTGTGCCTTCAAATGATAAAACCTCAGTTTCTTTTTGTTTTGAATCATCAACCTTATCTTTTGTGTAGTCTTCTTTAGTTTTTAGTTTAATTTTTTTGCCTACTGGCACAATTTGATTTATATATGAAACTATTGACTTGCCATCTTTGTCTTTTACACCAACAGATGAGCCTTTAGGTTTTAGATCATTAAAGCTAATCAAAATAGAGTTTAGTGCATCATATACACCATAAGTTCCTGAGCCAGTTACTCTTCTCTTATTATCTGTTTCATTTCAGTTAAGACCATAACTTCCAGGATCTTTTTGAATACCAGCATAACCTTGAAGTTCTTTATCTTCAGTATTCTTAGTTATTATTTCTCACTCTTTAGCTTTCTTTTCGGCTTCAGCAGTATCTTTGAAGAATGCATTAAAGTCCTCTTTACTTGAAATAGTGTTCTTTATCTCTTCTTTAGTAAAAAGATCATTAGAAGTTGTTTTATCATCAAAAGTTCTTTTTCATAATTGAATATATTTATTTTCAAATGCGTATTTAACTAAATTATAGTGGTTTAGGTCAAATTTGGCATCTTTACCACCAACAAAATATTCAAACTTTTGGTCTTTAGATTTATCTTTGTCAGCTTTGCCAGCATTAGCAATATTATTTGCTATAGTTTGTAGTTTTTTTAATTCAGAAATCTCAAAATAAGCCTTTACTAAAAGCATATTGTTAATTTCTTTTCTTATGCCAGTTTTATCTTCCATTCATATTCTGATAAAGTCTTTTTTATCTGTTTCACCTGGAAAATTCTTTGTGCTAATTCAATCAAAAGGATTAGACTTAAACACATCATTCTTTTTTCATTCTAATGATTTCTCAACAAAGTAGTACTCATTTTTAGAAAGTTGATCTAAAGCAAAAATTTTGTATGCATCATATGAATCTTTAAATAACTGAGATTGTTGATTTTGAAATTCTTTCTCAAAATTTTGCTTTCAGCTTATAACATCATGTTTGTTACTTGGTTTTATTTTGTAAATGTAGCTAAGAGCAAAGTTGTTTCAAATTTCTTCTAACTCTGCAACTCTTTTAGCATCTTTAAGATCTTTTTGTTGATTTAGTCTTTCTGTAGTTTCAACATCATTACCACATTTAGCACTAATAATAGCGACTGAAGGAATAGTGAACAAACTTAATGATGCTAATAATTTTTTACTAATTTTTTTCATTATCCCTCCAATTATTTAGCTTCTAAATTAAATTCTTTTTTCAAATATTCTAGAACAAGTGAAGCAGCGGTCTTATCTTTGTTGTGTTTGAAATATGCTTTGCCATCTTTTAATTCAAATAGTTCATCATAGTTATTTTTAGCTCTAGTTTCTATCCAAGCTGCAGCAGCTTTAGATAACTTAATGAAATTAGAAATTTTGTCAAATTGAATTGCTGCTGTTGAAGAAGCAATTAAATCCTTGATTGATTGTTCATTATACTTGACATTTTCCAACTTTTTGCCATTTTGATCAGTTGCAAAATTATTGTTTTGGGTTTTAAGATACTCTTTAAACTCATTGTCTTCCAACATTTTTAAAATATATTCATTTCTTGAAAGTTGCTTGTTTAGTTTTTGTAATGCATTGTATCTAACACCCAACTGCTTTTTATACTTGTTGTTTAAAATGAAGTCATTTTTGATCATTTTTACTAAGTCATCTTTTTTGATTTCATTACCAAACATCAACAACTTAAAACCTTCAGGCGAAAGGATTCCCCTTACATTTTTTGCACCATTGCTACCGTTGTTATCAAATTTAACTTTATAAACTGTTTGAATTTTTTCGGAAGTTTCAAATATTTCAGCAAATTTCTTGAGTATGTTGTCTTCAAAAACTTTTTCAGTTAAGCCTTTGTTTTGAGATTCATTCACTTCAGTGAAGAATTTCTCTAGTCTTGTATTATAGACAGCAGCTTGTTCATTGTTTGAAACTGTTCCATTGCCATTACCAGAACTGCCACCAGATGATGAACTATCAACACCATTGCCATTCTTAACAAGTTTATTAATTTCCTCTTTAATTTTTTTGATATTTTCAAATAAATCAATCTCTTTAGGCTTTTGGCCGTTTGAACCACTGTTACTGTCAGTATAGTTATCACCAAATAACAATTTTGGATTGCTTGCTAGGAATTTTTGGAAGTTATCTCCAGTTACTAATTCTGATATTGATGTTAAACCCGAAGTGCCTCAGTTTTTCTTAATATCATCTTTACTAGTTGAGAACATATTAAGAATTGATGAATATTGAATTGCTTCATCAGGAAGTATATTATTTCCATTTGGATTACCTACTACAGATTTAATGTAATGGTCAAATGAGTTAAATTTTTCTTTAACTACATTGTAACCTTCAGTAACTTTACTTAGTCCAAAAGTGCCTTTTTTAGCATAGAAAAGATATCTTAGGAATATGTTTTTATCAATCTTTCACTTTTCGTTTTTCTTAGCAGGAGCAATGCCAGGAATAGTAAATTCGCTAATAATTCTTGGTTTTTCGTTTGCAATGTATGAATCAATAAAAGGATCAATTGATTTGTATGAATCTTTAAAAACAAAACTGTCTGTTGCTAAAGCTAATTTAGACTTGTCTTCCAGTTCAATGAACTTACTTTCTTTTTTGTCTTTGTGCCATCAGTCAAAAACATGCTTGCCATCTTTACCTTTTCTTTCAATTTCATCCTTTTTAGAATCACCATTAGTTAATCTAAAACGACGCAAGGCATCTGACTTAATATGTTCAAAAGTTTTGTTTTTAACTGCTTCATCAATGTTTTTAGCACCATTATATTTTTGAACTAAATGCTTGTTGAACTCGGTTTGTCAGTTAGCTGTACCAAATTGAAGTTTCATATTGTTTTCAATATCCACAAGCTCATTTTTAAATTTAGTCTTAAGTTCGTCTAAAGTTGGCAAACGGAAAGAATTGTTGTCTTTTTCATCACTTCTTTTTGAATCGTTTCACAACTTTTGGTATTCAGCTGAAGCCTTTTGCTCTTGATCATAAAGATAGTAAAGAATGATTTTATCAATTTCCTTTAATCTCTCTTCAGACGTAGAAGTATTATGATTTTGGTATATATCTTTAAAGTCCCCAAAGTTTAGATCTAGATTATGATCGCCAATTTTTGCACTAGCAACATTAGTGTTTGATGCATACCCATCAATAAAATTCTTTTTAGTTGAATTAATTACAAGAGGAACAGTAATACCTGTAGCTACAGCTAAAACCAAAACTGTAGAAGTTGTTGCTATTTTTCAACTTCTACTTTTTTTACTTTTGCCAGTTGTCTTGTTTTTATTTTCTTGTTCAGCATTTTTTTGTAAAAGACGCTCGAAAAATGGTGTTTTTTTCTTTCCCATAAATGCTCCTAGGTATTTAAGTAACTAGCCATCAAAAGCTAGCTTATATTTAAATAAAATTAGTAATATTATATATTGATTTTTTTATAATTAATGCAAATGATAGTTAAAACAGCTGCAATAGAAGTGCTTAGAGAATTACAAAAATTATTGGAATCTGAAAACATAAATTATTCTTTAGGACTAAGCAATTATTATGAATACAAAAATAAGCCTGAGCTATTTTTGATTAATGATATTGAAGTGTGCTTGTGACACAAGGACTTTTATTTTTTGTTAAAAAAATATCCTAATAACTTCATATTGCCCGAAAATTTACCTTTTAAGTCTTTAGCACCTTATTATAAATTTCAGGGTTCAAGCATAAAAATAAATATTATCGTAGGTACCAGTGATGAAAAAATAAATTATTGGTACAAATTTAGAAACTATAAGCGCTTAATATATTGAGGAAATAGTAAAAAGCATTGATTTTATTATTTTTTAGGTCATAGAACTCAGCGAGTTTACCTACATGATTTAGTTAATGATCTAGTTGTTGAAAGATACGCCAAATTTATTATCTTAAATTCAGAAATTGATAAATTTAAAGCCTTTGATAACTTGAATTTCAACAAAAGGTTTTTTGTTACTGAAAAAGGTATTACAATACCGTTTTTTGAACCTTTTAGATCCTTATAAGTCTGTTTTATAGCTATCAAAGATAAAATTGTTAATTTCAAAATAACAAAAAATCAAGCCTATGCTTGACTTTTAAAATAATTTATGTGAAATTTAGAAGCTAAATTTTCTAACTATTGTTTTGATTTTTGTTCATTAACAAAGTGATCTAAACGAGAAGATTTTCTTGCACCTTTATTTGGGTGGTAAATTCCTTTTTGTACAGCTGTAGCAATGATTGAGTGAGCCTCAAAAACTTTCTTTTCAAAGCCTTCTTCTTTTGCTAAAACTGCTTCTCTAGCAGCTCTTATAGCTTTTCTAACTCTAGTTTTCATTGCGTTGTTTCTTTGTCTAAATTCTTCTTGCTTTGCGATACTTTTAACTTTTGATTTAATATTAGCCATATTTAGCCTCCCTTTTTATTAGAATAAAAATCGGTTTAATTATACATTAAAATAATAATTTAGTATTATTATTACACTATGTCAAATGTAATAGAAATTAAAATTGAAATACCTAAAAATTCAAACATAAAATATGAATATAATCGTGAAGATGGACAAATTCACGTTGATAGAATTTTAAGAGGAGATTTTAAATATCCTTGCAACTATGGCTTTATTCCAAATGCCTTAGACTGAGATGGTGATGAATTAGATGTTTTATTATACAGCCCAGAAACATTTATTCCCGGTGTTGTAGTTAATGCTCGTATTATTGGTGCTATGAAAATGAATGATTCAGGTGAAACTGATACTAAATTAATTGCTGTGCATGATGATGATTATCGTTTAGCAAATATTAATAGCTTAAAAGAGTTGCCTGAACCATTTCTATTAGATATAGAAACATTTTTTAATAATTACAAAAACTGAAAGAAACCAAACTTAACTAAAGTATTAGGTTTTGAAGATGAAAAATGAGCCTTTGCAGAACTAGAAGAGTGCAAAGAATTAATGGATAAGTATGGCAAAATGCCTAAAAAAGAATTTGTTGCTAAAATGATGAAAGAACATCCTGAAAAATACACATTTTAAAAAGTAAAAAATGGGCTTTAAAAGTAAGTCCATTTTTTGTCTTTCGATTTTCTTGTATTTTCTTAAGCATTTTTTGACAAGAATTGTTTTACTTTATCAACTATGCTATTGACATTAAATCCCATAGAATCATATACAACATTTCCTTTGTCAGAAAATCCGTATTCAGAAGCAAAATGACCATCTATTTTGTTATATTTACTTAATTTATATCATAGTGGATCGTTTGATGCTTCTATTGCAAACATAGGTTTTTTATCTAATTTAAGTTTTATAGCTAATTCATCATTATCAACTAATTTTTGTAACACTGGAACAGATATAACATTAGCAATTATGCCGTGATTTTTTAATTCTACGGCTGTTTTATAGGCTAATTCAACTTCAGAACCTGATGATAGAATTGATATATCAAACTCTTTGTTTTCATATACCAAACTAGCTGCCATAAATTCAGAAAACTTACTTGAGTGCATTGTTTTAATTGGTTGTCTAGTTCCTATTATTGCAACTTGGGTACTTGTATTATTATATGCATAATTTAATCCCATTACTAGTTCATATTTATCACAAGGGCGAATTACCAATAAATTTGGAATAGATCTTAAAACAGTTACTTGTTCTATTGGTTGATGAGTAGGACCATCATCTCCAACTAAATAAGAATCATGTGAATATAAATGCACTGCAGGAAGTTTCATTATTCCACCTAATCTTAGTGCTCCCTTAGCATAATCCGAAAATGCTAAAAAAGTTGAATCAGCAGTTTTTAATCCACCATATAAATTAATGCCATTATTAATTGCAGTCATTGCAAATTCTCTTACACCATAGTCTATTCTTTGACCATAATCAAGTATTGAATCAGCGAACCTTACCTTAGTTGATGAACCCACATCAGCGCCACCACCTATTAAAAATGGATATGAAAAATCAACTATTTCGCTAAATGCCTTAAAATAGTCCCTAATTGCCAAATCATCCTGTTTTACAAGGATGTTTGAAAAATCATAATTTGTCTCGTTATTAATAGTTTCTAATAATAATGAATGAATTCACGGAAATTGTTTTTTATGATTATCTAACTCAACTAATCATTCTTCGTAGCTTTTTGCCTTATTAGCAATTATAATTCTGCCATATTCATATACATCAGAATCATATTCAAAAGGTGCTTTATTTTCTAATCCAATTGCCTTTTTAAATTCTATTGTTTGTTCACTGTTTAAAATTCCGTGATGACCTTTTGTGGTGTTTTCAAATGGAGTAAATGGGGCTATTATATTGTGCACCATAATATAAGTTGGTCTATCAGACTTTTTAGCTTCAGTAATTGCCTTATCAATATTATCATATGAAGCTTCATTAATTTCAATTACATTGAAGTTTAAGGCTTTAAAATAGGCTAATAAGTCAACATTACTTACGTCAGAAACCTTTGTATCTAGCTGAATTTTATTATAGTCATGAATCAAAATAAATTTATTTAGTTTCATAACACTAGCAATTTGCAGCGCCTCATGCGCAATACCTTCTTGTAAGCACCCATCACCTGCAATAACATATGTATAGTTATCAATAACCTTAGTGTTGCCTTTATTGATTTTAAGCGACATTTTCTTCTCAGCTATTGCCATACCAACACCCATTGCAATCCCTTGTCCTAATGGACCAGTTGAAGCATCGACAAAATCAAATGCATCAGTTTCAGGATGTGATGGCGTTTTTGAATGCTTTCTTTTATGGTTTTTCATTTCATCTAATGAAAGCAATCCTAAAAAGTGCATCATACTATAAAATGACATTGATGCATGACCAGCGGATAAAATTAGTCTATCTCTGCTAATTCATTTTGGATGATCAGCACTAATTTTCATATGCTTAGCAACAACAGCATACATTATTGGACAAATGTCAATTGCAGATCCAATATGGCCTCCACCAGCATTATTTATTGAGTCTAAAGCTATTGCTTGCATAGATGCAACAACTTTTTGATTAATATTCATAAATTTACCCCATTAATTTCAACTATTAACATAACAATAATTCAATTATATTAAATGTTTATAATTTATAGTAATTAGATAGTGAGTAGCAAGACATAATGATGAATAGTAAAATGATTAAACATAAATTTTTAGTATCTTTAGGACTAATAAGTACACCAGTATTATCGCTTACAGTTTTATCATCTACTGGATGCAACAACAAAAATAGCACAACAGATGATAATTATTTAATTCCGGAAAAATCCTTTTATGAAAAAAGTAACTATTATGATAGTTTAGAAGGCTTAAATGGAAATAAACTATATAGTGAATTAATTAAAATTCAGCATAATCATTTATCTGGAATTAAGTCATATAGATACCTAAAAACTATTTATAAAGATGCTTTTAAAGATCTTTATTATGAAAAAGATGGATCACTTTTAGATATTTATTCAGAAAATCCTATTGGCAAGGATCCTTATAATTATTCTTTTAATGATTCTGGTTCTTCGGCTAAAAGTGAGGGATTGGGATTTAACCGTGAGCATTTAGTGCCTCAATCGTGATTTAAAAAAGAAAAACTTGCTAGACAAGATGCTCATCATGTTTGACCTACTGATATTCTTGTAAATAATAAAAGGGATAATTATCCTTTTGGTAAGGTAACTAATGCTATATTTACCTCAAAAAATGGAACTAAAATAGATAGTTATTTAGCTGAACCAATAGACGAATTTAAAGGCGATATTGCTAGAGCACATCTTTACTTTGCTATAACACATGCTAGCAGATATAAAATGCATAGTAAGGGCAATGATGTCTTTAAGTTTTTGGATAATAAACCATTAGTTAATAAGTATTTTGATACGTATACTAAGTGAGCCAAAAAAGACCAAATTAATTTGTTTGATATAGTAAGAAATAATGAAATTGCTAAGCATCAAAATGGGCTTAGAAATCCTTTTAGTGACTATCCAGAATTAATTGACTTAATTATTAATCCAGGCAACAAAGTATTTGTTAATAAGGGAATTCTAAAGTCTAATATAGCAGTTTAAAATGCCTGTAACTGCCTTTTACCAAAAGCACTGTTTTAATGTGAAAAAGTGTCTTTTTTTGGCACTTTTTATTTCCATAATTTTGATCTTTTTTAATAAAAAATAGTTCCTGCAAACATAGAAATTGTATTTTTTTACATTAAAAAATTATATTTTTAAAAAACTAAAATCATTAGAACACGAAATGTGCAAAAATTCATTTTACCAATAAACCTGTTTTATAAGTACAAAAGGGAAAAAATGAAATTATTTATGCAAAATTGTTATTTTTTCTTACTTTTATTGATCCATTTGTTCTATAAATTCTCCTTGATATATAATATGCACAAACATGCAAATTGTTTTATCAATATTTTTAAAAAAGGAAAACTTAAATATGAAAAGATCAATTACAAAAATTCCCCTGCTTGGCAAATTAGTACTTAAAACAGGTATATTTATAACCCCCCCCCCTTCTTATTTCAGCTAGTTGTTACTCTCCAAACAAGATAAATAAAGATAACATAATGCTTGATATAAAGAATAAAGGTTCTTTACTATCAAGTGATGTTACAATACACAATATAGAAAAACACGCCGAAGTTTCTAAACCTGAACACATAAATCTTGAATTTGAGTCAGTTACTCAAAGAAACAATAGCATAGAAGTTGAATACAGAATTATAAATAAAGATAAAAGTAAATCATTGCCGAACAAAGTTGTAATCACCGGATTTAAAGATTCATTGATAAATGAAAATATTATTATAAAACCTGAACCAATTCCCCCTATTAATCACGAAAAGCCTATTATGAAAGATATAGAAACAAACACTAATGATGAATCAAGTTCATCAAGTTCTTCAAGCACATCTCGTACAGAATCTGGAACTCAAAGCGATTCACCTGCTTCATCAAACTCTTCAAGCACATCTCGTACAGAATCTGGAACTCAAAGCGATTCGCCTGCTTCATCAGAACCTGAAAAAGCAAATAGTGAGCCTTCTAATGAACGTAAAATTAAAGAAACAGGATATAAGCTAAATGAACTAACTGCATATCCTTATGACTTAATTGATGTTGATGATAAAGCTAATAAGGATGAGTTAGCCAAGAAACTTGATGATATTATTGCCCACAGAAAAGGATCTATAATAATAACGGGCGGTACATTCTTTAGTAGACTTAATTTTTCACCGCTTACTGGATTGTCAATAAACAAATCTATAAAACCTGAAACAAAGAGTAAAATCAGCACGCATAATCCATCAATTGGATTCTTTAAGGGAAGTCAAGGATTCGGCATAAAAGTTGAGCACCATGGCGATAAAAATAATAAAAAATACTTATTTAAATGACATTTAGTAAAAGAAGATGGAAACTTTGGCTCAAAGCTTTATGAACAAATAATAGATCTTTCTTAGTAAGCAAAATTATATACAAGTCACTATTCCTAAAAACGCTGTTTTATAGTGTTTTTAGACTTGATTATAAGTTCAAGTGCAACACCAATTAAGGTAAAATTTAATTGTGTAGCACTTGAATTTTTAAATAAAAAAGTTCCACACTTGGCAGCAGGAAATTTTCATATGAATTATACTAAAAATTACAATCATCTATCATATGATGAACGTGCATTTATTGAACAAAAATTATATTTTTAAAAAACTAAAATTATTAGAACTCGAAATGTGTAAAAAATTATTTTACCAATAAACCTGTTTTATAAGTACAAAAGGGAAAAATTGAAATTATTTATGCAAAATTGTTGTTTTTTCTTACTTTTATTGATCTATTTGCTCTATAAATTATTCTTCATATATAATATGCGCAAACATGCAAATTGTTTTATTAATATTTTTAAAAAAAGGAAAACTTAAATATGAAAAGATCAATTACAAAAATTCCCCTGCTTGGCAAATTAGTACTTAAAACAGGTATATTTATAACCCCCCCCTTCTTATTTCAGCTAGTTGTTACTCGCCAAACAAGATAAACAAAGATAACATACTACTTGATATAAAGAACAAGGGTTCCTTACTATCAAGTGATGTTACAATACACAATATAGAAAAACACGCTAAAGTTTCTAAACCTGAACACATAAATCTTGAATTTCAGTCAGTTACTCAAAGAAACAATAGCATAGAAGTTGAATACAGAATTATAAATAAAGATAAAAGTAAATCATTGCCGAACAAAGTTGTAATCACTGGATTTAAAGATTCATTAATAAATGAAAATATTATTATAAAACCTGAACCAATTCCCCCTATTAATCACGAAAAGCCTACTATGAAAGATACAGAAACAAACACTAATGATGAATCAAGTTCATCAAGTTCTTCAAGCACATCTCGTACAGAATCTGGAACTCAAAGTGATTCGCCTGCTTCATCAAGCTCTTCAAGCACATCTCGTACAGAATCTGGAACTCAAAGCGATTCGCCTGCTTCATCAGGACCTGAAAAACCAAATAGTGAGCCTTCCAATGAACATAAAATTAAAGAAACAGGATATAAGCTAAATGAACTAACTGCATATCCTTATGACTTAATTGACGTTGATGATGATGCTGATAAGCCTGAGTTAGCCAAGAAACTTGATGATATTATTGCCCACAGAAAAGGATCTATAATAATAACGGGCGGTACATTCTTTAGTAGACTTAATTTTTCACCGCTTACTGGATTGTCAATAAACAAATCTATAAAACCTGAAACAAAGAGTAAAATCAGCACGCATAATCCATCAATTGGATTCTTTAGAGAAAGTAATGGATACGGCATAAAAGTTGAGCACCATGGCGATAAAAATAATAAAAAATACTTATTTAAATGACATTTAGTAAAAGAAGATGGAAACTTTGGCTCAAAGCTTTATGAACAAATAATAGATCTTTCTTAGTAAGCAAAATTATATAAATGTCGCTGTTTCTAAAAACACTGTTTTATAGTGTTTTTAGAATTTTTTTATAACATCAAAAAAGGTGTTTCTAACAAATAAAATTAGTTTTTGCTTGTGCTCCATACTTTTCTCAATTATGCCTATTTATAGGCATATATAAAAGTATTGCATTATAATAATGATATAGCTTAAAATTAAGCAAGGAGAAACAAAATTTATGAACAACAATAACGCATTGCTTTTTGGTATGCCAAATTGCATAAAGCTAGCTGAAAGAATATCAAAAATGATAAATATTCCTCTTTCAACACTAACACTAACTAAATTTGCTGATGGCGAAACAATGCCTGTTAGTGATGAGGCAGTAAGAGGAAAAGATGTTTACATTATTGCTAGCACATCTAGACCGGTTAATGATAATTTAATGATTTTATATTTATTTATTGACTCACTTAAAAGAGCTAGTGCTAAGTCTATAAACATTGCATTGGCCTACTACGGATATGCCCGTCAAGACAGAAAGGCTAGTGGCCGTCAACCTATTGGTGCTAAATTAGTGGCAGACTTTTTAGAAACTGCTGGGGCTTCAAAAATAATAACTGTTGACTTACATAACTCAGCAATTCAAGGTTTTTTTAATATTCCAATTGATGACTTGAAAGCTTCTTTTACTTTAGCTAAAGCAATTAAGAGAAGCCATGAAAAATTTACAGTAGTAAGCCCAGACCATGGCGGAACTGTAAGAGCTAGAAGTTTAGCAGAATTAATTTCAAACGATATTAAAATTAGCATTATTGACAAGCGTAGAACAGGCATTAATCAAACTGAAGTTATGGGACTAATTGGTGATGTTAAAGACCAAAATGCAGTTATTATAGATGATATCATTGACACTGGTGGAACTATTATTAAAGCTGCTGAAACTTTAAAACAATATGGAGCTAAAAAAATCGTTATAGCTGCTACTCACGGTATTTTTAGCAAGGGCTTTGACATTTTCGAAAATAATCCAGCTGTTGAAAAAGTTATAATAACAGATTCAATTGACAATGACGAATTATTAGACAAGTACAAAAAATTAGAAATTGTGAGCTTAGATAGATTTTTAGGAAGTGTTATTGATTGTTCAATTAATGGCAAATCTATATCAATGTTATATGATAAATTTGCAAAAGAAATAAAAGATAATGAATCAGATAAATAAAGAATATTTATTAAATAAATATAGTAAGCAAATACCCCTGCTTTATAGATATGCACAAATGATTTACGAAAAGAATAAAGTAATGAATATTTGTGGTTTTATAGTGTAGATGAGATATTTAATCAAGGCATTTTGGGTTCCATCCTAGTTTTTGAAAATGCAATGAATGAGTATGGCCTTGATTTTGTAAATAAAAAGATTTTAGATATTGGAGCTGGAGCTGGATTTCCTTCAGTTCCATTATTAATTGCTTTAGACAATAAATTTGAGTTAGTAATTATGGAAAGCATTACAAAAAGATGCACCTTTTTAGAATCGGTTAAGAATGAATTTAATCTTAACTTAACAATAATAAATGCTAGAGCCGAAGAAATAAATGATTATAACTCGTACTTTGATTATATATGTGCTCGTGCAGTTGGTTCTGTTATTAAAATATATTTAATGGCTAATCATCATCTTGCTCAAAATGGCTGTTTTATACTACCAAAGGGCAAAAATTATCACGCTGAAATTGATGAATTTAAAAATAAATTCACATTAGAAAAAGATAATATTTCATCATTTGAGTATGAAGATTCAATAAATAATGAAAACTCATCATTAGTGTTAATTAAAAAAACAAAGCCAACTCCTAGAGGTTGACCTTGAAAATGGGCAAAAATTAAAAATTATTAAGTAGCTAATGCTACTTTTTTATTGCTTATTATAAAAAAGAAAATAAAAAAAGCAGCTCCCTATTTTCCCATCTCTGGTATCTTCGGCGCTAAAGGGCTTAACTACTGAGTTCGGAATGGTATCAGGTGATCCCCTTTGCTATGGCCACTAATATTTATTTTAGCACATTAATTGAATGCACCAAATATTTTGTTAATTTTTTTATCTCAAAAAATATAACAGAAATGTAATTGAATTTTAGTCTATTTTCCTGGTCTTATCAATGCAATTAATGCACCGACAAATGAACATCATGGTACAAATAAACCAACTATTAATAAAATTCTTGCTATTGTTCCTACGTTAAAGAATATAAGCAATATGTTAATTATCAACATAATAAAAGGAACTACAATAACTACTGCATACAGTAGATATACTGTTCATAATGCTAAGTTTCCTGTAAAACCTTCTTTTTGTTGTGCAAAATCTAATAATTGTCTACCATATAAAACTAGTAAAACAACTGTAACAATAAATGCTATAGGATATGTTATAAGATATGAAATTGATAATTTTTTAGTTCTTGACATTATTACTCCTATCTTTAAAATATAACTAAATACTTTTAGCTTAATTATTTTACTATTATTTTCTAAATGATTAAAAATTGGGACTTCTTTGTTCCTTTGATTATAAAAAAATAACCATAATTTCAAAGATTAATTTCTTAAACATCTATAAAATAGCCATATTAGAAAATTAACTATAATATTCTAATTTTCACAAGCTACTTTTTTACTTATAAAAAAGGAAATAAAAAAAGCAGCTCCCTATTTTCCCATCTCTGGTATCTTCGGCGCTAAAGGGCTTAACTACTGAGTTCGGAATGGTATCAGGTGATCCCCTTTGCTATGGCCACTGATATAAATATATCATATATTTAAAAATGACAAAGTATTTTTTATAATTATAAATTCTTAAATTAAAAAGCACCTAATTTGAGTATTGGAAAAATAATACCAATTTTTGGTGGTTCTGACAAGAAAATGGCCTAAAGCATAAAAAAAGAATAAAGAAAAGATACTTTTGAGTACTCAAAAGTGCAAAATTTTGTGTTGATGTTAATTTTTATTGCATTTGCTTAGCGCATTTAAAGCCTGAGACACCTTTATAAATTCTTGGATGTGAATTTATAAAATCGGCTATTGGTTTTAGATCTTGACCAACATATTTATCTATAGATTTTCCCTTTGGAATGTATCTTCTTAAAAGTCTGTGAGCATTTTCAATGCTACCTTTTTCTGATGATGAATAAGGATGACAATGGAAAATTTCTTTGATTGATTCTATCTCTGGAAGTTTGTAATTTTTGCTTCCATTATCAATAGTTAATGTGTCAATAACAAGATTATTGTCCTTAATTAATTTCTCCAAATTTTCTTTTATTGCTTTTGCATTTCTTCTAGAGAGCGTGCAATAAAACATTCTAGATTTTCTGTTGATTAATGTAAGAATGCAATAATTGTCAGATCTTAAACCAATTACAGTGTCCATTTCATAATCATTGTCATTTAGTCTTAAATTAACTGATTCTGGACGTTCAGTAATAAGTTTGCCTATTGTCTTTTTCTTTGTCTCATGCTTTACTGTTGTTCTACTTCCATATTTGCCGTTTGATTTATATGGAAGAATATCTAATTTTAGACCAAAAGCACTATGTTTAGCCAATATACGGTAAAAGTTTTGAACTGATGGAACATATGAATTTTGAAGTTTTCCCTGTGCTTCTAGTTCTCTTATGTATTTAAAAATAATGCTTGCCACAGACTGTTTAACAGCTTTACTATCTAAGTTAAAACTATTTCTATTCTTCAAATAAAAGTACAGTAACTGTTTGTAAAACTTAAAAATGTCAATGTATTTCATAAGCAATTTAGAATTGTTTTCTAATCTTTTTGAATCATGTCTTGTTTCAATTAAATTCAAAAATTTGAGAGCACTAATTACATATATTGTTTTGCCTTTTAAGTCCATACCACACAATTTACATTTCTTTTGGTATTTAGCATAGCCACGCTTTGTTTCAATTGTAATTCTGTCAAATAAGTTATAAATTGATCTTGATTTAAATCCCACAATATTAGAAACAGTTTTCATATCATAGCCTGCAATTAGCCTTTCAAGAATTTCTTTAAGTCTCAACGGGCTAATGTTATTTTTATTGGTTTTGTGATTTGACTTGGTCAATATTTCATCTCAATTCGTTTCATCAATTACATAATGTACATAATTAAACTTGTACTTGCCGTGCACATTTAATTTCTTTTTAAGCAAGCATAGGTCAGTTGAATAACTAGTATTTTTGTCATTGCTAATCATATATAATGTAAAAGCCTTTCTTTTTTTTAATTCAATACTCAAATTTTAACAAAAGGCAACAAAAAGCGCCGCAAGTTAACTTGTGGTGCTTTTTGCTTTGTTAATGAATAGTATTTTTTATAATATAAATTCTTAAAAATTAAATACTCTTCTAAAATGTATCCTATTGCAGTTGATGAATTTATAGAATTATTGTCTCGCTGAAGTATATTAACATCTTCAACATTTATGCTTATCTCATTGTTAGTAATCTCAAAAATATTATTAATTGCTTCTTCAAGCTTGCTTTGCAATTCGATAGCTACTTCAGAATAATTATTCATTAAAAAATACCTTATTTACTATTTTGGCTATTTCATAGGATAATTTGACAGGAACTGCATTACCAATTTGTTTAAGCACATTAGATTTAGTGCCTAAAAATATAAAGTCTTCTGGAAATGATTGTAAGTTTGCTAATTCTCTAGGAGTTAATACTCTTGGTAAAACAGGATGAACATGAACTCCGCCGTGATTTTCTTTAACTGTAGGAGAAGGCTTGTCATATGAAAGCTTTCTAAAAGCATCAGAAAAAGATTTCGAAAGGCTTTCTCCTTCTTTTAGTTTCATAAATCTTTCTTTTATTTCTTCAGAATGCTTAGAAAATATGTGATTAGGTATTTCTTTGTCATCAGCGACTTTTTCTAAATGACCTATTGCTTCAAAAACAGTCACTGTTTTTTCTTTGTGCTTAGATAGTAATGAAATTACTTTATCAACTTTTTCTTTGTCTTTACAACCAATAAAAATTACACGCTCTCTTTTTTGCGGAACGCCAAAATTTGAGCTATCTAAAAGTATAAATTTTGTGTAGTAATTTTCTTTTGCTAGCATTTTTTGTATCTTATCAACAACTAGTTCATTATCACTTTCTCTAAAGGACAAAATTCCCTTTACATTTTCCAAAACAAAACCATATGGCTGTAACCTGCTGATTACATCAATTGTGTATTTATATAGCTGATTTCTTTCATCATCTTTGCTTCTTCTCCCTGCTAAAGAAAATCCTTGGCAAGGGAAACCGCCAATGACCAAATCAGTCTTATTTTTTCAATTACTCTCAAGCTCATTTCTAACTTCAGAATCTGTTATATCCTTAGCAACAACATTTTTCTTGAAGTTAAAATTATATGTATCAACTGCAGGTTGTCAAAACTCAATCGTGTCCAATATATCAAAGTTATTCTGAGTAAATCCAAGAGTTAGTCCACCAGCACCTGCGAATAAATCTATAATTCCTCGTTTGCCCATTATTGTACTTAACCTCCTGTCTTATGCTAAATTAATATATTACACATTATAATAATGATTTTGTTATTGCAAAGTCATAAAACATTATGCTATAACATTGAATCTAAAAATGATATTAAAAATAGTAATAGAATTTTTACGTCTATTACTATAAAACAGATTAATTAAGTTATTAAAACAATACAAAGTTAGTTCAAAATGTTCATTTTAAAACTTTTTTTGCATGTTTTTTTTATAACTTCTTCATCATAACTGTGTTTTGCAAAAAAATCTTTAGCAAATGCGCTAACTTTTGGTCCTGCTCCTAATGGAAATACAGTGTTATATTCATCATTCATTTTTGAGACCAAAGTTAAAAATTGATCTCTAGCCAATATTGATGCAGCAGCAACGCTAACACTATATGATTCTGCTTTATTTGCAATCAAAATATCTTCATTAATTTCTTGAAAATTAGCTCAATTATTATTAATTACTAATTCATTGTAATACTTTAGCATATTATCAACCGAAGCATATTTGTCAATGAATATATAGTCATATTTTATGTTTTTAAGCTTAAAAACTACAGAATTAATTGCTTTAAGATGAACAAACATTTTCAAAATGTTTGCATTGTAACTTTTATTTAATTTATTGTAACCGGAAGGGTTTAAATGAGCTAATGAATAGTAGATTAAGCCACTGTTTTTAAGCTTTAATGCTAACTCTTTGATTTTCTTATCACTTAGCTTTTTGCTATCTTTTATTCCTAATTCGGCTACTTTATTTACATTTTGAGCATCAATAAAAACAGCACAGGCACAAAGTGGACCAAAATAGTCACCAACGCCCACTTCATCAACACCTATGATGCTTTTATTTTCTAATAAACTGCTTTCAACATCTAAGTCTAAAAATTGCAAGTTATTCTTCTTCCTGAATAGAAACTTTTCTCATTTTTAGTGCCATTGCTTTGGATTTAGCAATTTCTTTTTCTGGATTATCCAAGAACTTATTGATGTAATCTCCAACACCACCTTCTTTGTTAGTTTTCTTCAATCTAACTGTAGCATGTCTTTTAACTAAGTCAGCTGCATTTCCTAAAACAACTGAAACTGTAGCAACTTTGAACATTGGAACATCATTAAATCCATCGCCAAAGGCAACTGTATGGTCTAAATCTACACCATAATATCTAGATAGTAAAGATAGAGCCCTTCCCTTATTTACAGTAACATTGGTGATATCAAAAACTGGTGTTAAGCCCTCGCCTTTTGATCAATATGAAAATTCACCAAGGTCACCATATCTAGCTCTTAAGTACCTTCTTAATTCTTCAGCATCGGTTGTTTCTTTAACATCAAAAACAATACCGGTTGGGCTTAAAGGTACTTTATTAAGATTTATTCCTACAGAAAACTTTTCAGCTGAACTAAAACCAAAAACTGCTTCAATATCATCATCACGGTGCTCTAACTGAACTCATCCCGGCCCTTCAATAGCTAAATTTGATATTTCTTTTTTAACTTTTTGATCGCCAAGAATATAAAGCATTTCGTTTAAATTTAAATATTTAATGTGAGGAATAAAATTATCATCTTTTGGATTATGAATTTGTGCACCATTATAGTTAGAAACAACTGTATTAAGACCTAACATATCATAAATTGGTTTTGTACTTCTTCAGGGACGACCAGTAAAAATACATACAACATGTCCTTCATCTTTAGCTCTTTGGATAGCCTTAATGCAATTTTCAGGAACTATATTTTCTCTACTAGAAGAGAGCAAAGTTCCATCTAAGTCAATAGCAAAAAGAAACTTTTCCTTCTTATTATTAGTCAATGTACTCATAATTTTCCTTAGGCATTATTTTATTAATATAAAAATGTTTTCATAATTAATTTTACCAATTTTTCCTACGTTTCCCAGTTTAAGCATAAAACAAAGAAAACATAATTATGTAAATTTTTGATTTCATAAGTTATGTTTTTTATAATGTAATGTCTAAGTGACTTTTTCTTTTGTTAAAAGTTCTAATAATATTTGATAAGTTTGCCAACTTTCTTGTAACTCGTCGTTATAAACTTGTATAGTTTCGATTTTTTGTTTATTTACAAATACTTCAATTTCTTTAACTTCTTTGATAACATTAATCACTTTATGCTCAGTGATTTTACTTTTTCCAGTCAGTCCTAATTTTGAATTTAGAATGTAGATGATGTAGTTTAAAAACACTAATGAAATGAAACATAAGCAAATGTAACCAACAATATGGTTTCAAGTTGATAAATACATTGGACGAAGAGATAATTTACCTTTTAATGTCTTGAAATTAGACTCAATTTGTCATTGTTTTGAATATAAATTAATAACTTCTTTTACTGATAAATCTGTTCTGTTTGTTTCGTAAACATAGTATCCATCATATTTTTGATCTTCTTGTATTTTTTCTATGTCAAGTTCATAAAATGCACCTTTGTTTATAGGCTTGAAGAATCTATATTTTTTAGATCCCGCTAGATCATCACAAGAAACAAGATTATCTTTATTCATTTTCTTAGTGAAATTTTGAATTAAAATGTCTCTATCGTTTTTGTCTTTAGTTGCTCGTTTTTGACTAAAACTAATTATTTGTCTTCTAAAATGTCCATTAATTCTTTTTTTATTGTATGAAGATGCAATATCACGAGTTTTGTATATCAAACCACCATCATTTACATAATCTTTTTCATCTAATACATACTCTTTAAATTGTTTGCTTCCAGCTTTCATTCTATATGAGATTATGTATTTTCAATTCTTAGATTCTAAAAATCTAATATTTCTATTAACGCTCATTCCTTTGTCAGCAATTATAGTTACATTGTTAACTTCATAAATATCTGCAATTTCAAGCATAAATGGTATGAAAGTATTTGAATCAGTAACATTTCCTGGAAATATTTTGTAGTGTAACGGTATCCCATTTTCATCAGTTGCCATACCTATAACAATCTGGTCTTCTTTAAATTTTCCATCTTTTGAATAGCCAGGTTTTTTATAACCTTCACGAGAAAATGTTTCAAAATAAGTAGTTGTTGCATCAAATCATAATACATCAATTTTTCTATTAGTATTTGCACAAATTTTTGCATTTAAATTTCTTAAAATTTCATCTTTGTTTTTTGCTATATAGTCTAATGATCTATAAAATGAATTTTTTGAATAAGTGTCTATTTTTTCTTTTTTTGCTGTCATATAAGTGTTAAAAACACTTATTGGATTTTTAATTCTTTGATAAATCAACTGTAAAACAACATCTTTTAATGTTGTCGATTTTGTGGGAGAACAATCGTTAAAAATATTGAAATAATCAAATAGTTTTTCAACTACTTCGTAACCTTTAAACCTTTCTAAAACTTCTTTTTTGGTCTCTTTTTTCTCTTTAAAAATCTCATCTAATTTAGTTCTTGCTTGTTCTTTTGTTCAAGACAATGGAAAGTTTGCAATAATTGCTTTGATAATTGTTAGCGGATCATCGTGATATTGTTTTAATTCATGCAAATAACCATATCCTAATCTGTATACAAAACCTTTGTTATCTGGTCTTGGCACTCCAATTGATAAGTATTCACCTTTTTTGACTCTTGCTATTGATGTTCTTCATTGTCTTTTTGCATCGTTTTTCGACTTCTTCATGTTTTTATTATATCATATTTAAGCATAAAAGTATAATAAATTATATTTTTTTTTATAAAAAAATATAGCCGCCGAAAACTGAGTGTTTTCGCGACTAAGTGGGAAACGTAGGAGAAACTTTTCCTTCTTATTATTAGTCAATGTACTCATAATTTTCCTTAGACATTATTTTATTAATATAAAAATGTTTTCATAATTAATTTTACCAATTTTTGAAATTTTCATAAAATTAATAAAAAATAGAGCTTATAACTCTATAAAACAATTATTTTAGTCATTTGCAAATATTGATTACTTTTTGTCCTTTTTAAGTAATTCATCAACTTTTGAAAGTATCTCATCTATGCTTAAATCGATTGAATTTTTTGTTTCAGTTGCTTTGTTCATTAGCTGATTTTCATCATATGATTCCTTTTCATATGAATGAAATTCATTATCATTAGTAGTACTTGAATAATTAGAAATAAGTGAAATTGTTCTTATGTCATCTGCATCAAAATTTATAAATTTTGTAGAAGCCTGTTTAAAATAATTCTGTATTTTTTCAAAATGAGCTTGCCCTTGATTATTAACAAGTAATAATTTAGTTTCATTTAAAAGTGGATCACATTGGACAATTGCATTATTCAATCTGCCTTTAGAAAAAATAGGTACGCCTTTATTTTGCTTAGAAACCGTTGAAATTTCAGAAACATTAATTAGCCTTATCTTATTGCTTTGACTAACTAATGCAACTGAATCATTTGGTTTTACAACTGTAAAAGAGACTAATTCATCGCCGCTAGCTAAATAACAGGCCTTATTTCCATTTGATTTTAATCCATAAATAGGTACATCATTTTCTGAATATAATGAAGCAAAATTATTCTTAGTTATAAGCAATACATCTTTTAATCCATTTGAAAGCTTGGCACTTATTAACTCGTCATCATTTTTAAGTTTCATAGCCATAAAGGTTTTGCTAAATCTAGAAACATCAAAGTCTTTGAGTAAAACTTTTTTGCCTTGACCCTTTTTAGTAAACATACATACATAATTGGTAACATCAAAATCTGATACTTTTATAACACTAACTATTTCTTCGCCAGATGATAAATCAACAAAGTCGCTGAGGTGAATTCCAAACTCTTTTCATTTTGACTCATTAACCTTAAAAACAGGCAAATAAGCATAATTTCCTAAATTTGTAAAGAGTAATAATTTATCCAATGAGCTAGCTAAGTCATAAAATAAAATATTGTCATCCTCTTTAATTCCATAAGTGGTTATCAAGTTAGACTCGTATGTCTTTTTGGATACTTTTTTTATGTATCCAAATTTGCTAATGCCTAAAAATACTTCTTCATCTTTCACTAAATCTTCTTGATTAACAGATGAATTTATTTGCTCAATTTCAATTGAAGTTCTTCTGATTCTGCCAAATTTATGCTTAAGATCTCGAAATAGAGAAACTAAATAATTATTAAACTCATCAGGATTAGTTAATAGTAACTCGCATTGCTTAATTTTTTCTTCTAATTCTTGTTTTTCAAGTATAAAAGTATGCTCATCTGTCTTACTCAATTTATAAAGTCTAAGTTCTGCGATTGCTGTGGCTTGATTTAATGTAAAGTCAAAAGCTGACATCAAATTATCAATAACCCCTTGTTTTGAGTTTTCACTTTTTCTAATTACTTCAATAACTTTATCAGTAATTTTAGCTACCTTTAAAAACCCTATTACAATTTCTAACCTTGTTTTATACTTAATTAAATCAAACTCAATTGTTTTAACTTTTACATCTTTAACATGTTTTAAATATGCATCTAAAAGCGCAGAAATCCCCATTGTTTTAGGTGTATGATTATCAATAACCACGTTATTATAGTTATAATAAATTCTCATTTGTGTTTTTAGGAAGAGATAATTTACTATTACATTTTCATTTACATTTTTATCCAAAGTTATCAAAATGTTAATTCCATTACGATCAGTTTGATCTTTAACTTCTATTAATCCTGCAACTTCCTCAGAATCGACGATTAAGTCTATTTCATGGACTAATTTGGACTTTACAACTCCATAAGGTATTTCAGTTATTTCGATATATTTGTACTTATTATCTGAGTAAACATTATATCTAGAAGCTAAGGTTATCCTGCCTTTTCCCCTTTCAAAAGCTTCATGAATACCATCAGTTCCATAAATAACCCCACCAGTTGGAAAATCTGGCCCTTGGATAATTTTAGCTATTTTACTAAGCTCAATGGCTGGATTTTTTATTTTTGCTATAGCTGCATCTAATATTTCGTTTAAATTATGCGGTGGCATTTCAGTTGCAAAACCAGAAGCAATGCCGGTTGAGCCATTAATTAACAAATTAGGAATAAGAACCGGCATAACAACTGGCTCTTTTTCTGAATCGTCAAAATTAGGTGCAAACTTAACAGTATTTTTCTTAATGTCGCCAATAACATAATCGGCTATTTCAGAAAGTCTAGCTTCAGTATAACGCATTGCTGCAGCAGGATCATCATCAATAGAGCCTACATTACCATGCATTTCTACTAATGTATGCCCCATTTTTCACTCTTGCCCCATCCTAACCATTGCGTCATAAATAGAACTATCACCATGCGGGTGATATTTACCAATAACATCACCGACAACACGAGCTGATTTCTTAAATGGCTTATTGTGTTGCAATCCTAAATCATACATTGAGTAAAGAATTCTTCTTTGTACAGGCTTAAGTCCGTCTCTAACATCAGGAAGCGCTCTTTGCTGAATAACATATTTTGAGTACCTGCTGAATCTGTCAGCTACTACAGTATCAAGGTTTTCTTGAACAATTTTTGATAACAAATCGTTTAACTGTTGCTCTTTTTTCTTATTCATAATTTACCTAAAACTATATTTCAAAGTCATCTTCCATTGTGAAATTGACATTTTTGTTAATTCATTCTTTTCTAGAATCAACATTATCGCCCATTAGTGTTGAAACTCTTCTTTCAGCTAAAGCAGCATCTTGAATCCTTACTTGAATTAATGTTCTAGTTTTAGGATTCATAGTTGTTTCTCATAATTGATCAGCATTCATTTCGCCTAAGCCTTTGTATCTCTGAACTTCAGCACCTTTCATTTTGCTCTGCAAAAGTTCTTTCAATTCATCTTCATCTCAAGCATATAAAATTTTCTTTTGTGCCTTGTTTATAGACAATTTAAATAGCGGAGGAAGCGCAATATACACTTTGCCTTCTTCAATTAACTTACGCATATGTCTAAAGAAAAATGTTAAAAGCAATATTTGAATATGTGCGCCATCAGTGTCAGCATCAGTCATAATTATAACTTTATCATACTGAATTTTGTTGATATCAAAATCAACACCAATTCCAGCGCCTATTGCATTAATTATTGTGTTTATTTCTTCATTTTTTAATATGTCAATTAATCTAGCTTTTTCAGTATTTATAACTTTACCTCTAAGGGGTAAAATTGCTTGAAATTTTCTATCTCTGCCTGATTTAGCTGAACCACCAGCTGAATCTCCTTCAACTAAAAATAATTCTTTTTCTTTTACATTTTTAGTCTGTGCTGGCGTAAGTTTTCCACTTAAAATTTGTCTTTCTTTAAGAGCACTTTTGGTTTTTCTAGCTTCTAATCTAGCCTTTCTAGCTGATTCACGAGAATCTGATGCTCTTTTAATTTTGTCTAAGATTTTTTTAGCAATTTGTTTATTTTCAGTTATTCAAGTTTTTAAATTTTTACTTACTGCTTCTTCTACTGCACTTTTAGCTTCAGGAGTACCTAACTTATCTTTAGTTTGGCTAACAAACTCTAAGAATTTTTCAGGTATTTTAACTGATAATACTACTGTTAAGCCCTCTCTGACATCTTCTCCATCAAATGTATTTTTACCTTTTAATACTTTTTCATCTAAAGCAAAATCGTTAAATGTCTTAGTAATGGCTGACTTAAGTCCAATTTCATGAGTGCCGCCATCTCTGGTTTTTACATTATTTACAAATGAAAGTATTGTTTCATTAAAGCCATCTGTATACTGAAAACCACATTCAATTTCTATTTCATTAACTACTGTTTTAAATGAATAAACATTAAATAGTGCAGTCTTAGAATCATTAATAAACTCAACAAAAGCTTTGATACCATTTGAATATTTAAATTCTTCACTTTTGCCACTTTGTTCATCAAGTAGTTTAATAGATAAATTGCTTATTAAAAAACTGCTCTCTCTTAGTCTTTCTGCTATGGTTTCAAAATTAAATTTGGCTTTTTTAAATATTTCGTAATTAGGTCAAAACTGAATTAGAGTTCCTCTTTTGTTTGTCGAGCCAATAATATGTGTTTTTTGAACAATATTATCTCCGTTTTCAAAAATAGTTTCATATATATGTTTATCCCTATAAACAAGGCATTTTAGTTTATTACTTAAAGCATTAACAACTGAAGAACCAACGCCATGGAGACCACCAGATGTTTTATATGCTCCTTCATTAAATTTTCCACCCGCATGAAGCTCAGTAAAAACTAACTCCACAGCACTTTTGCCGCTAGGAGTTTTGCCAACAGGAATTCCTCTACCATTATCAGAAACAACAACAGAGCCATCATTTTTTAAGATTACCGCAATTTCATTTGCTTCGCCCGCTAAAGCTTCGTCAATTGAGTTATCTACAATTTCTCAAATTAAATGATGTAAACCATTAACATCTGTTGAGCCTATATACATTCCTGGTCTTTTTCTAACTGCTTCTAGACCTTTTAGTTGTTGAATACTACTTGCATCGTAATTAGAATTACTCATATAATAGATTATATATTAATATGAAATGTTGCAATTTATTAGTCATAATTTAAACTGAACACCTTGTGTTTTAATACTATAAAACAGACCTAAAAGAAAAAATAAAAATGTAAACTAATTGCTTACATTTTCAGGAGTTATAAATACATTATCTATAACAGATGAAACTATTCAATATATTTTTTGGTGTATGGTTTGGATAGTTACTCAACTTTTCATTTTTTCTTCATTAAGCTCTTCTCTATCATACTTAAACTTGCCACCTGTGTTTTTTTCAAATAAGTCAAATAATATATCTTTCATTCTTTTGACATATTCTCTGTCGTAAACTTTTATTCTATAACTAGGATTCATATTGAATTTTAATTGTGCAGCATTTAAAATGTCTCAAACTGGCTCTGTTTGATCTACTAAACTATATATTTCATCAAAACCTTCAGAAGCCTTTGCGTCTTTTAAGCCCAATTTACTTAAATATTCTAATATTCTAAATGATTCAGGCGTTGCTGTATATAGTTGGAAAATATTGCTTATTTTCCCTATGTTTTTTACTTTCAATTGTGTATTTTCACTGTTATCTGTATTTATTTCTATCTTGCCAGAGTTTGAATCATATTTGAATGCGCCAGCAGATGATGTATTAAAGTTGAAAAATAGTGTAATTCCGTTCTTTTTAACAGAGCTATCACCTAATATAAATGGAATTAGACCTTGTAAAACTTTTTCTTGCTCTTCTTTTCTATTAATGTTTTTTAATGCATTTGTGCTAATTATTGGTTTAGCTTGGCCATCTTTTGACACGGATAATAACACATAGTTATCTGGGTTTGCGAATTGCTGTAAGTACCATTCAAAAGCCCCAATTACAGTTTCATCTAATTTTGAACCACTTGAAGCATTTAACAAATCATTGCCAATTTTGGCACTAGCAATAAGTCCAGGAGTGTATTTAGAAACTCCTTCAGCCTTTTTGAATGATATATAGTTAAGCATTTTATCATTAGCATCAATAACTTTATTGTTTGTAGTCAAGAACCCAGTTACATTGGCAGTTAAAATTGCACAAGGAACTATGCCAGCAGTAGAAAGAACAGCACCTAACGAACGACTTCCGACTGACGAAACTTTATTTTCGCGCATATTTTTAAGTGGTTTTCTAATTCATTTTCTTAAGAGCAATGAAATAATTTCACCAACTATTAAAAACAGTATCTGAATTACAAACATTGCAATTCCGTAAAACATTTTTCTTAATATTTCGGCATCAATTTGTTTGTTTCCCGGGAGTGTAATTTTAGTTTTGATTACAATAACATCAACTAATGGCTTAGCGGCAAAAATCCCTATAATTCAGCCTGATAGGCCAAATAACAGAATAATTAGTCCACCATAAATTCCTCTCCTAAGACCTGAGAATATTGCTAATATAACAATAAAAATAACTAGGATAATAGGAATTAGAATTGATCAAGAGTTGAATGCAATATTTTCAAGACTCTCTATTATTTTCATGCTGCCTCCTTATTAAATAAATTCACCTTTAGATGAATCTCATGGATCTTTAGGATCTATTCTATCAATAAATAATTTTCCATCTAAATGATCCAATTCATGCTGTGCCACAATTGCAGGATAATCCTTAAGATCATATCTTTTTACTTTCTTTTCAAAATATGAGTACGCTTCAATAACTATTCTTTTATGCCTATAAACAGCACCTGATTGATTTTTAATATTTCTGCCTACACTTAGACAGCCTTCGCCTTGTGAAAGTGCGATTTTTGATTCAGATTTGGCAATAACAACAGGGTTAAAAAAAACATCCCTCAATGCATATTTTTTGTCATCAACCATATCCTCAGTAACATTAATATAGAAAACTCTTTTTAAAACTCCATATTGAACAGCCGCAACACCTACGCCAGCTTGAAACTTTGAGCCTTCTTTCTGGCTATCATCTATGTGATAAATCATTTTTTCTGCTAATTCAATGTCTTCATTGCTTAATGGAATTGGAACATTAACAGATTTTTGCCTTAAAACTTTCTTTGGCAACTTTACTAATTCTACATCATGAACATTCATGGAAATATTATAATTTAAAAAAACAATGTTGCTTTCATAATTAATATACAAGGGCATAGGAAACAAGATGATAAGAGTTATTTCAGGAAAGTATAGACACAGGCATTTAAATTGACCAAAATCTAAAGATATCAGGCCTACTATGGATAAAGTTAGAGAGGCTATTTTTTCTTCAATTAGGATGCAAATAGAGGGAAAAATTGTCTTAGATCTTTTTGCAGGATCAGGCTCAATGGCAATTGAATCTGTTAGCAACTATGCAATGAAAGCAGTTGCAGTTGAAAAGGATAAAGAAGCAGTTAAAGTTATATATGAAAACATTAATTCATTGCAAATAAATAATATTGATGTTTTCAATATGAATGCACTTTCATTTTTGAAGTCAAAAACAGGAAGAATTTTTGACTATATTTTTGTTGACCCCCCTTATGCTGAATATGATTTGTTAAATGAATGTTTAAGATTAATAAAGACAAATAATTTTTTATCTACTAATGGCTTAATTATAGTTGAAACTAACAATAACAACAAAATAGAAATTCCGCAAGGGTTAATGATTCAGAAAAATAAAAAATATGGTAAAGTCCATATTCTCTACATTAGTCATATTGAATAACTAAATTAAAACTGAAGTTTTATTCATAATTTCAGTTAGTAATCAAACATGATTTAGTAATGTTGAAGCAACATCAACTGATTTTATAATGTTGAATAATTCATTTTGTGACTTAAACCAGATGTTTAATTTAGCATCTTTTTCATTGTATATAAATCCAAAGCTATTTTGTTCTAATCTAAATTCATCAGCAAACTTTTTCAAGTCATCAATTAGTGATTTAGAAATATTGTCATTTGTAGCATATAAGCCTATTTCACTGTTAATTTCGACAAAATTAGAATCAACATTTTTAATTAATTTCTCTTTATTATTTAATTGGTTAAAACCATAAAAACTAGCATGGTTTGATTTATCTAAATATTCTTGACTAATAGCACACTCTAGCAATAAAATATTTTCTTTAATGTTGTTATTTTTAAGTATATGAACTTCATTGATAGTTCATTGATTTTTATTATCAATGTCGTTTGCAACAAATGCTTTTGCTACAACAGCACTTTCTACCATATCTTCTTTTCTATATAACTCTAAAGCTAAAGCAGAAGTCTTGTCAGAAACATCAGTTTGTGAAAAGTTCAGATTTGCATAAGTAAAGATTTTTGAAATTACTGGGCTAAAATCAATGCTTTTGTATGCTTGTTGTTTTGTTTTAAATTTATTAGAAAAATATAAAGAAAGAATGTAAGAACCTGCTAGCATAAAAATTATTATAAGAGCAAATAAAGCTCAGCTTACATTTTTCGCAGTATCAGATAATTGTGTTTTTGATGCTGTTGCATTTTCAATTGCTTCCTTTGTTTGCCAAGGATCTAGCTTATTAAATAATATTAGTGGTATTAATAGCAAGAGTGCAAAAGATAAAAATAAAATTGAAAGAACAAAGAAAAAGAAAGTTTTCTTAGCTTCTGTTGTTTTTCTTTCTTTAATCATTTGCTTAAATTCATTTTTTGATAGGGAATTAAGTTCCTTTTGAACTTCATCATATTTTTGGTGCATATTTGAGGTTATTGATGTCATTAAAGCCTCCTGTGTGTTTTTTTAATTATAAATTGAATATACTAATATGTAGAATTTTATTGATTTTAAATTTTAAGAAATGCAAAATAACTATTAATTTATTGTTTTTTCACAAAAATGTCTCTGAATAAATAATATTACTATTACGGCACATCAATGAGCTCGGCTTTTTGAGCCATTTCGAAAAATTTGTGCTCAATTTTTCTACTTCAACTTAGTTTTGTCTGGTCAATTTTTTCTATTTTTTTAAATACAAATCAATATGAAAGGCCCATTAGGACTAACGAAGATAATAAGCAATTAAACACAAATGCTCCCACTATAATTCAGTTGGCCATTTCTTTATCTCCGGTTGTTTTGTAGACACCATAGGCAATTCCATATGATATTGGAATAACAATTACAAATGATATAAAATTCTCGAAAGCTGATGAGAATATTGTTTTTTCAACATCATTTGCCCCTTGGAAAGCAAGGAGTGAATTGATAGTTAATGAGACAGCTAAAATTCTAAGTGAAATAACTCTGATAAAGGTTGCAGTCCCTTCAATTTTATCGCTATCAACATTTAGAATTCACACCCACAAATTATTAGCCGTAGAAGCAACAAAAACATAAACAATTATTGAGTAAAGAAGCGCGATAAGCATTGTTCATAGATAAACTTTTTTACATCTATCAAACTTTCTAAGAGTGTAATTGTATGAAAATAGACTTCTTGCGCCATCATTTATTCCAAAAAAAGATATCAAAAATAAACTTACAATTGGTTGTCCTTTTGCCCAGAAAAATTGAAAGTATTCTGGCATAGCAAAGTGCGAGTTAGCTATTAATAGATTCATTATAATAAATGAAAAGCCTATGCCAAATGTTCTTAAAAAGCCTCCTAAACCAAGTGAGAATATTGGGCCCAGTAATTTTTTATTAAATTTAAATTTAAATAAACTTTTGATTGATAGCCACGTTTTCTGCTTCCTATCTTTAACTACTATATAAATAATGTATGCAGATGTATTAAAAAGTCACCCAATCACAGTTGCAACAACGCCACCAAGCACACCCATTTTAAAATTAATGATAAATAAAGCATCTAAAGCGATGTTAATTAAGTTTGCAACTATTCCACAAACCATAACATAAGTGTTATATCCTTCAGAACGTATAAAATACGATAAATAAAGCGTTAAACACTGTAAAACAGTTGCACTGGCGTAAATATAAATATATTGCTTTGCTCATTGAACGCTTAATTTATGTGCAGCATTGTAAAAATCTTGCAACCTTTCTGCGCTAATGTTGGCGTTTTTCGCTACTATAGAGTCAATCTTTGTAACTCCAGCTATTTTATCTAATAATCCTGACCATATTGCAATAAAAGTTATAAAAGATGAAAGAACTGAAAGTATAACACTTACTCAGAACATAGTAGCTCATAAGTTTTTGCCTGTTTTTTCTAATTTTTTCCCAACACATTTTGTGTAATAAATCGACGAACCCACTGGTACTAAATAAACAATTGCATTAGAAAAAATAATTAATGGAGTAAATGAAGCGGTTGTGGTTGATACTATCGTATTTGAATTTATAACAGTCAACTTAGATACATTCGCTATAGTCGCCTGCTCATTATATGCATTAAGCATTTCATTATAACTTTTGAATAGCTCACTAGTGTTTACATTATGCAAGCTAAGAGTTAAATAGCTAACAATTTCACTATCACTTTTACCAAACACATTACTATATTTTGGTACAAATTGCAAAATGAAAATTTGATCTATAAATGAGTATAGACCAACCATCATTGAGGCTAATAAACTAGGAATAGCAACTATTCATATAGCTTTAGAAATAGGCATTTCACCAAATAATTTTCTGGCTCTTTCCTGTTTTTCACTAACTGATTTATGAATAAGCACCTCCCATTTATAAAGTAATAATTTACTTATAACTCTATAAAACAGCCAAATTATTTATGATACTTGCTGTTGTTTAAGATCATAAAAGCTCTATAAACTTGTTCAATTAGCATAATTCTAAATAACTGATGAGGGAATGTCATTTGTGAAAACGATAGCTTGAGTGCATTATCAAAATAATTTTCACAAACTCCATCAGAACCTCCAATTACAAATGTTATGCTTTGGTTTGTGTATGATTCAATCAATTTTGAAAAACTAACTGAATCAACTTGCTTACCTTTTAATGAAAGCAAAATAACTTTAGAGTTAGGCATAATTGACTCTAATATTAATTTAGTCTCTTTTTCTTTTTTTACTTCTATGTTTTTTTCTTCGCTAAATTCTTTAATCTCGGAAAATGACAAAGAGCAAAAGTTTCCAACTTGCTTAGCATACTCATCATAAAGGCTCTTAAATTTAGGGCTTAACGACCCAACAGCTATTATTTTAATTTTGGTCATAGTTTTTCTTATGCCTTGATTCTAAATGGAACATCAACATTTGAATATCTGCAGGATTAATCCCACTTATTCTGCTAGCTTGCCCTATGGTTGCAGGCCTAATTTTTTCAAATTTTTGTCTAGCTTCTATAGCTATATTCTTTACTTCAAAGTAATTTAAATCCTCTGGTATTCTTAAGTTTTCTAATCTTACTGCTTTATTTGCATCAGATTTTTGCTTTTCAATGTAACCATACAATCGTACCATTGTTGTTATTTCTTCAATGTATGGAAAATCAGGAATAATGTCATTAGGATCTACATCAGGGCGAGAAATAACATTTAATAATGTTGAACCATTTGTGATATTGTACTTTAGAGCAACATCGCTTTTCCCTGATAAATGTGTTGAATTCAGTCTTTGAATTTCATCATCAATTAACTTATATTTGTCAATAACTTTTTGATATTCATCATTGCTAATCATACCTGATTTATAGGCATATTCGCTTAATCTGTCATCAGCGTTATCATTTCTTAATAATAATCTATATTCAGCTCTTGAAGTTAGCATTCTATATGGTTCTTTTGTGCCCTTAGTTACTAAATCATCAATTAAAACACCTATATAACCATGGTTTCTTAGAATAACAATTGGTTCTTTATCTTCCAATTTTAAAGCTGCATTAATACCTGCTATTAATCCTTGCGCAGCAGCTTCTTCATAGCCACTAGTTCCGTTAATTTGACCTGCTGTAAAAAGATTGGGCACAAGTTTGGTTTCAAGCGATTCTTTAAGTTGCAATGGATCTAAAGCGTCATATTCGATTGCATAAGCTCATTTTTGGACTCTTGCATTTCTTAATCCCGGAATTGACTTAATCATTAACTCTTGTACATCAATTGGCATAGAAGTAGATAAACCGTTAACATATGTAATAGCACCATCTGCTGTTTCAGGTTCAAAGAAAATTTGGTGTCTTTCTTTGTCAGGAAACTTAACAATTTTATCTTCAACAGAAGGACAATATCTAGGACCAATTCCTTCTATAACTCCTGAATACATTGGTGAACGATGTATATTTTCTTCAATAATTTTATGAGTTTCTGGGGTTGTGTAAGTTAAATAACATGCTATTTGTTTTGGCATCTTTAAGTTTGAACGCGATGAAAATGAAATATTAACATCACTTAATACTTCTTGTTCAACTTCATCAAAGTTTATTGAATCAGAATAAATTCTAGGTGGTGTTCCTGTCTTTAGTCTTTGTAATGTAAAGCCTAATTTTGCTAATGATGCACTCAATTTAGGTGTGGTTTTTTCATTATCAGGTCCGCTAGTAGTTATATCTTGACCTCTTAAAATTCTAGAGTTCATATATGTACCAGTAGTTATGACACATACTTTAGCATCTATTTTGCCAATATTTTCAACCAAAACACCTTTAAAATAGCCATTATCATCAACTAAAATTTCTTCAGCTACTCCTTCTAATAAGTCTAAATTAGGTTGTTTTAAAACATATTCATAAGCTAATTCAGAATACTTTTCTTTATCAATTTGTGCTCTTAGTGCTCTAACTGCAGGTCCTTTTGAAAGATTAAGCATCTTTAATTGAATAGTTGCTAAATCAGCTCATAATCCTTGCATTCCACCTAAAGCGTCAATTTCTCTAGTGATAATCCCTTTAGCAGGTCCACCAATTGATGGGTTGCATGGCATCATTCCTAATTTTTTAGAGTTAAAGGTTAGCAAAAGTGTTTTATGACCTTTGTGAGAAATTGCGAATGCAGCTTCTAGCCCGGCATGACCACCACCAATAACAATAGCATCGTATTTCTTATTCATAGTTTATAAATTTTAATATATTTATTAATAAATATATCAACATAAATTGCTTAATGTTAGAGTATAAATTCTTAAATTAAAAAGCACCTAATTTGAGTATTGGAAAAATAATACCAATTTTTGGTGGTTCTGACAAGAAAATGGCCTAAAGCATAAAAAAAGAATAAAGAAAAGATACTTTTGAGTACTCAAAAGTGCAAAATTTTGTGTTGATGTTAATTTTTATTGCATTTGCTTAGCGCATTTAAAGCCTGAGACACCTTTATAAATTCTTGGATGTGAATTTATAAAATCGGCTATTGGTTTTAGATCTTGACCAACATATTTATCTATAGATTTTCCCTTTGGAATGTATCTTCTTAAAAGCCTGTGAGCATTTTCAATGCTACCTTTTTCTGATGATGAATAAGGATGACAATGGAAAATTTCTTTGATTGATTCTATCTCTGGAAGTTTGTAATTTTCACTTCCATTATCAATAGTTAATGTGTCAATAACAAGATTATTGTCCTTAATCAATTTCTCCAAATTTTCTTTTATTGCTTTTGCATTTCTTCTAGAGAGCGCGCAATAAAACATTCTAGATTTTCTGTTGATTAATGTAAGAATGCAATAATTGTCAGATCTTAAACCAATTACAGTGTCCATTTCATAATCATTGTCATTTAACCTTAAATTAACTGATTCTGGACGTTCAGTAATAAGTTTGCCTATTGTCTTTTTCTTTGTCTCATGCTTTACTGTTGTTCTGCTTCCATATTTGCCGTTTGATTTATATGGAAGAATATCTAATTTTAGACCAAAAGCACTATGTTTAGCCAATATACGGTAAAAGTTTTGAACTGATGGAATATATGAATTTTGAAGTTTTCCCTGTGCTTCTAGTTCTCTTATGTATTTAAAAATAATGCTTGCCACAGACTGTTTAACAGCTTTACTATCTAAGTTAAAACTATTTCTATTCTTCAAATAAAAGTACAGTAACTGTTTGTAAAACTTAAAAATGTCAATGTATTTCATAAGCAATTTAGAATTGTTTTCTAATTTTTTTGAATCATGTCTTGTTTCAATTAAATTCAAAAATTTGAGAGCACTAATTACATATACTGTTTTGCCTTTTAAGTCCATACCACACAATTTACATTTCTTTTGATATTTAGCATAGCCACGCTTTGTTTCAATTGTAATTCTGTCAAATAAGTTATAAATTGATCTTGATTTAAACCCCACAATATTAGAAACAGTTTTCATATCATAGCCAGCAATTAGCCTTTCAAGAATTTCTTTAAGTCTCAACGGGCTAATGTTATTTTTATTGGTTTTGTGATTTGACTTGGTCAATATTTCATCTCAATTCGTTTCATCAATTACATAATGTACATAATTAAACTTGTACTTGCCGTGCACATTTAATTTCTTTTTAAGCAAGCATAGGTCAGTTGAATAACTAGTATTTTTGTCATTGCTAATCATATATAATGTAAAAGCCTTTCTTTTTTTAATTTAGATACTCAAATTTTAACAAAAGGCAACAAAAAGCGCCGCAAGTTAACTTGTGGTGCTTTTTGCTTTGTTAATGAATAGCTTAATGTTAGAGAGGCAAGAATATAGTTAGTATCTACGCATTTATGCTTTTGCCAATAAAAGCCAACTATTTTACATGCAATTCTGTTTTATAGCATTATAAGTATAACATAGCACCCAAAAGATATGTATCATTATGATTCGTAATTATTAAAATAATAATGTGAAAAACGATACTCTTAATTATTTATAAGCAATATACATTGTGAATATATTTTGTCATTCTGTTTTCAGAATTATTTAACTTTGTACAATTAGAATATAATCCAATTATGGGAAAAATAAATATCGGTAAAATCTATAAACTTAAAACTAACAATAATGCAACTTTTGTTATAAAAGGCGATGATATATTAGAACATAAGGCAACTTTTGCTAAGTCTGATAGAGCATTTGTGTTTTTTACTAATGCAGATGTTGTTTACTTCTTTTCATCCATGCCAGTAAACATAAATAATGAAACACAAACACTAATGGATTTGTTCAATCAAGTTAATAAGGATTCATCAATATACACAGAAGAAACAATAGAATCATTTGCAAAAGCAAGGTGCTCTATAATGTTTGCAATGAGACCTGATGCATTTGATACTTATTTTGAAGTTTGCGCAGACGAAAAGGAACAATTCATACCACCGCTAGTTTACGATGCTGCAATGAGATTTATGAATAGTAATATGGACAAAATTAAATATCCTATTGTTGTTCCTGATCTTAGCTAAAAGATACAATTTATTAGTGTTTGCCTATTTAGGAATCCAAAAAGTGACCATATTATTTCTATCACTTTTTTCTTTATAAATCTTAGTTTATATTTTAAATATCATAATTAGATACACCAACTTATTCCACTCATAAATTTAAATATCCATTAATATATTTATAATTTTAGTGGTATGAATAAGTTAATTTTAAGCCCAATATACCTCGCCCCAATTTTTTCTGTTTCCGCTGTTTTACCAGTTGTAGATAACAAGGTTAAAATCAATAAAAATAGCAATATATCAATAAATGAAAATGACTATAAACAGTTAATTAAAATGTATATCCCATACTACAACAAATTAGGAGTGTGGGATAGGGAAAAGATGCCTAGTGATTATTCATCTAGTGTATATGATAAAGTCGGGATTATTGAGGTAGAAGATATTAATAGCAATTATTTACTTTCACAAAACAGCGACTTTAAAATAATTAGAACAAATCCTTATAATTCAAAAAGTTATTCAGATCATGGATATGCTGTAGCTTCAATAATAGGTACAGACTTTGGTATCAACCAAGATGCTTCAATATACTATACAACGCTGGATAATAACAAAATAATTGATAGCATTATAAATCTACATAAAAATTTTGGAATAAGGCTAATAAATATGAGTTTAGGGCCAGCTGATATATTTGGGCAAATTGGATCAAGAACTGCCAACACATTGAATAGCTATAAAACTGATAAAAAATATGATGATGTTGATAATGACTACAAAATGTCATTAGACGATATCTATAAATACAGAAGCATATTTTATAATCTATCTAAGGCAATTATCTATTTCTCACTTTATGATAATATGCATATTTATGGAATGAATGATATTAAAAAACAGTACAAAGCAATAGGTCAATATGCATTGGATAATAATATTAAGATTATTCAATCCAGCGGAAATGACAATGATGAATTATCAAAGACAATGGTGGATAATAATTTACTAAATAGACCAGAATTCATGGATAATGGCATCATTTCAAAGCAAAAAATTTACGATATATTTAAAAAGTTTTTTAATTCAGCAACAAAATATTGAAAGAATGAAAATTACGAAAATTATAATAAAAAAACGTTAGCTAAAATTCAACCTGTTATTGATAATGCATTAGGTAATCAAAGCTGAACGTACAATGGTAATGATCGATGATTACGTGACTTCGACTTTTCTGATTTTCTTGATATTGAAAACAGAAAAAAGAAACTCTTTAATTCTTTATTAGATTGGCAAAGTCTTCGTTATCATGATGGTATTATTTCAGTAGGTTCAGTAAATTGAAAGAATATTGCAACAAATTTTAGTTCATATGCCAAGGATAATTATGGTTCATTTCCATTTATTTCTGCTTATGGAAATGATCTAAAAAATGACAGAGATGAATTATCAAAAAACAAATATTATAAAGATGATTATGATCGTATAGAAAAATACATAAAAACTACAAATGACTCCGATGAATTCAAAAACAAAATATCATACTTGTTTGATTTTCGCGGAACCAGTAAATCTGCACCAATGATAACAGGACTTATATCACGTCTTCAAAGTAAATTAAAAAAAGAGTTGTCAATTGCTGATGTTAAGCTATTGTTAGCAGGTTCAGCCAATTATTCATCAACTAAAGCATATAAACATAAAGATTTTAATTTTGATCAATTGACTTCTGAGTATGAACACTGAAGACACAATAGAGCTAAAAACAAAACAGGCTTTGGAATACCTAAATATTTTAAAATGAAAGACATTTGAAATAGTGACAAAATAAAAACAATTCGCCCTCATGAACTTGGTAAAGACTTTATAAATAAAAAAACTGAAAGTCAAGTTTATGCCGATACAGCAGTCCAAGGCCAATGAAAGCATTGAGATTCAACTTTTGTTTGACAGCAGAAAATGTCATTTGCTAAATACTGAAAACTTTATAATACAAAAAATAATTCATTTGTTAGCCGGTTTAGAAATAAATGACTTCCAATTTTATTAGAAGCAATAGAATACAACAGCGCAATTAACCCTGATTGAAGCTTCGATCATATACCATACTTTTCAATAAAAGCTGATATGACAACCCATACTTATATGTCAATGTATAATTCTGCAACAGAAACAAAATTAGGAAATGAACCTAATGTTACAATACAAAAAGTTTACTTTTATAAACCTATCCCCATTTGAAATGAAACTTATAAAATATTTATTAATTATGATGAACTAGAAAGATATCTTAGAATATTTTGAGACTATCTTATCTGGAAGAATAATGTTATTCTTTCCAAAGATGATCCAAACTATTCATACTATTATGCTGAAGCTCCAATATTGCAACCATATAAAAAATATATTCACGAAATTAAACAAAAATACTGAGAACATTTAAAGGAAAATGTATGAATAAAAAACTATGCAAATGTAGTGGAAGTTGAGCCCGTTCCTTTTTGATAAAATCAGCGTTGCCTTTTGCCATAAGTATTCCAATGTTTGTTTCATCATCTTGCGGAACGTTTTATCAAACTTATAATGAAATCGAACTTTCTATTTATTTAAATACTAATATTTTAGAGAGCAAAATCAGAAAGATTATTGATAGCAGAATACAAGTATTTAGTTTGGGTGATAAATGAGTTTTGGAATATAGCCCAGAAGTTAAAGAGAAAATTGGTGAATTTCTTAAGTTAATATCTAGTTTCACTTATGCACCAAATTATGAGTTTCCTGGAATTGAAAACGAATATATTTCATACTTGTACTATACTGGCGAAAACAAAAAATTGTTTTATTCAAATGAAATTGAAGAGTCGAAAATTGCAAAAGAATATGATCCAAAAAATGTACATAAGGCTTTAACTCTTGACAATTTATTTTACTTTGATGGCATTAAATATGCAAAAGAATTATTAATGAGAAAATCTGCAATCAAAGATCATACTGACAACAAACATTGACAAAATTTGTCTTATCATCTGCTAAATGATATTCACAGAAATTTGCTTAAGTTGTATTCACATCTCAATCAATACATAGACACAATAAATTACTTTGTTAAGCCTGATAACAAAGTAATTATAAATTCTGGGAAAAATATAAAAGTTGAAAGCAGTGCTTTTAACATTTACAATGATAAAAAGAATCTTGAACTCCTTGCAACAATAAACAACGATTCTGTAATAAATAAGTATCGAAAGTTTGGGATTTTTGATGTTAAAAAGGAAACTTTAATAATTGATTCAAAAAAAATAAACGCTTTGACATTTAAATTTAATAACACTTATTCGATAAATGATATTAGTGTTAATGCAATAAAATATAAGTTACCCTCCGAAGCACCAGTTAATGATATCAGCATTAATTTTTCTTATAGGCCTAAACTAATGAGCTTTAAGGAGTTTATTAACTTTAAAAAACGAACTAGTTCTAGTAGCAAAAATCTTTCAGAAGACAAAATTTCCCTTGGTTTTGTTGACCTGGATGAACTTTTTAAAAACATAAGTGGTATAGATCCAAACAAACCTATAGTTTTATCAATAGAAACTTCGGATTTTGGAAAACCATCGACGCTACGTAAGTTCAATAGACCACATATTGATATTTGAAGTTGGGAGAGTTATATAAATCAGTGAAATATTTTTATAGATTATCTTCGATTATTAAATCAAAACACTAAAACTATGAACACTCAATTATTGCTTACACCAGACAGTTGAAAATTAAGCAATGTTTCGGAGCAAGATTGAAAAAATTTGCTGCATATAATGCGAGAAAATATATAGTGTTATAAGAAGCTACCATATATATTAAATATAAAATTGAGAATTAACTAGATTAATTCTATTGCTTTTTTATCGGTTTTAGTTTCCAATAGCTATTATTTGAATATGAGGGCAATCCCCTTCCGCTCATAAATTTGCATACTTATTAATAATGTTATAATTATTTTAGTACTATGAATAAGTTGAATAAGTTAATTTTAAGCCCAATATATCTCCCATTTTTTCTGTTTCTGGGCTTTTGAAAATTGTTGATGACAAAGTTAAGTTAAACAAAGATAGCTCTATATCTATTGATGAAAGTGATTATATGCAATTGATTAGAATGTATGTCCCTTACTATAATAAACTAGGGGATCGTGGTAGAGACAGAAGACCTACTAATTACTCGTCTAGCAAATACAATAAAGTTGGAATTGTGGAAGTAAGTGACTTAGATAGCAATTATTTGCTTTCTCAAAATGATCAATTTCAATTTATAAAAACACATTGCGGGCAACATAATAATGAAAATGTATATAATGGCTATGGAGTGTAATGAACATATTGCCGCGCGACACATCCAGCCTTGCAACCATATAAAAAATACATACCACAAATTAAGCAAAAATACTGAGAGCATCTTAAGGAGAATGTATGGCTAGAAAGCTACAGAGATTTGCACTAAGTAAAAAAACCAATGCTGGCTTCTGTCTTGGTGCAATTTTCATGCCAATTCTTTCTTCTATACTAACTGTGTCTTGTGGTGTGTACTATAATACTGATACAGAAAGAAAATTTGAGGAGCGGTTTAAATTCTTTGACTTTAAATTATATGAAGGTAAAATTAATAAAATTCTAAGATGAACTGGAACCTTAGAGAGATTAAGCCATAAATATAAATGATTTGACGCAGATCCTGAATTCAAGAAAAGATTTAAAGATGTCTTTTTCAATTTTGTTAAATTAATTAATAGTTTTACTTATGCAGCAAATAAGGAATATCCAAATATTGAAGATGAATACCTTTCATACCTGATTTACACAATACGCTCTTTTGACTCCTTTTATTCAAATAAAATTCAAAATTCTAAAGTTGTGAAGCAATATAATTCAAAACTAACATATAAGGCTTTAACTCCAGGAAATATTCGATATTTTAGTGGGCTTAAATATATGAATCATCTTTGGAACAACAAGTTTAAAAATGATTCAACTAATTTGAAAAGAAGTGAATTTAAGAATTTATCAGCTTTTTTATCAAAAGATGTTTACGAAAATTCAGTTAAACTTGTGTCTTTTGCAAAGCGTGAGAGAGCTATAATACTTTCTGAATATACAAATGACAACAATGAAGAAACATATAAAACTTATGACTTTCGCCCAAGAAATTATGATCCGTGAAATTCTTATATTGAGAATTATAAATATGCTGAGGATTTGCCTAAAATTAACAACACTGTACTAATAAATAATCACAGAAAATTTGGAATTTTTGACGTTAAAAAAGAAGTGCTTGTTATTAATTCTAAAAAAATAAACGCATTGACATTTAAGTTTAACAAACTTTATAATTTTGATGATATTAGCGTAATGGCCACTTTAAACAAAAATGAATCTCGTGATTTACTTAACTATATAGACATTGATTTTGCTTATAGGCCTAAATTAATGAGCTTTAGGGAATTTTTTGAATTTGTAAAGAAAATAAAATTTAGAAAAAGCAATCTTTTAGAAAGTGAAATTGGAACAGGTTATATAGATCTAGATGAATTGCTAGAACCTGTAAACAAGTTAATGCCAAACAAGTTTAATGTTTTTAAAATAAACACTTATGATTTTGGCAAATTTACACTTGGGAATTTGTATAGCACTGCTACTGGGAATTATGGCCAATGAAACAATAGCAAATATGACAAAAATATTTTTTTAGATTACATCAACTATTTTAAATTAGATCCTAATACAAACAACACTGAATTGTTTATAACCCCTGATAGCTGAGATATAAATGAAATCTCTAAAAAAGATTGAGATGAAATGTTACCTGGTATATTAAAAAGTCTAGAAGGCTTTTTGTCGAAGAATTAAACTATAGTTATAAAACTTATTAATTGTCTAATAACCTTGTTTTATAGGACTTTTTGTGATTATATGTAATATAAAAAAAGTTGAGCAATGCTCAATTTTTTGTTTATAAACATATTAAGATTTTTTAAATGAAAACTGGTCTATATAAGTTTCTACAGAAACAGGGATTAAAATCTCTTTGTTGTTGCTGTCTGAATGATCTTTTAAATCGCCAATGCCTTGCGCAAAAATCGGTAACTTAATATTAAATGAAAGTCTTAGTTTATCACCATCATTATTTATTAATTCTAGTTTTAAGTCAAATATTGATTCAGAACCAATTCGGGTGGAAAAAGGATATAAAAGAAAATTATTACTTAACGAAGCTAAATCACGAACTTTAATTGATTGATTGAAGCCATCTTTGTATGCATTGGAATTGTCAGATATAAAAACATTGAGCTCACTTATAATTCTTTGCTTTAAGAAGTCAGCTTTGTTTTTATCAATATCTTTTAAAATGTTTTGACCTGCTTTGATGCTTTCTTTTGTTGTTTTGGAAAAAATGCTTTTAATAACCTGAAGGTTTTTAAATGACATTGTAGTTAAGAAAAAACCTATTACATTGTTAGCTGGATTTTTCAGATCAGCCTTTTTAAAACCGGCAAAAGAAAAAGTCTTGGTAATTATTGGCTCAGCATTATCCTTTTCTGGATTGTTTTTGATTTCAACTTCTAATTGCAATGTTCCTGCACTATCATCATATCCTGCTGCTATTATTTTGTCAATATATTCTTCCCTTAAGCTTTCATTATATTTGAATAAAGCTTCCTTAGTACCTGGTCCAAATGGAATTGTTTCACTGCTAAAATATTTTCCATTTGCATTTAGTAATGATTCATAGTCTATTGTGTTGTTGTTAACAATACCACTATATGTTTCTTTATTGTCAATATAAAGTAGCATTCTAGCGATTAAAGATGGATAGAGATTCTTTATTCCTTCATCGGGCTCTTTAGCACTAATATAGTTTTCCTTTTTATTCTTATTGTTTATTATTTGTTCTGTTTTTTTAAATCCATGTACTGTAAAGACAAAGTCCTTAGTAACATTTTGCTTTGTGAAGCTAATTGTAAGATTAATTAGCAGACCACTATCAAAGTCATATTTAACAAATTCAGGTTTTATTTTTAATGCATAATTATCTATTAATTGCTTGTCAAAAACGTCTTTAAAAAAGATGTTTTCGCTTTTTTGTATTTCAGCAAAAGCAGTTTTTGGATCATACTTTTTATATGAATAATTTGTTATTTTCAAATTCTTATTTAATGATTGTACATCGCTAAAATCAACGTTTTTAGTATTTGTATTTTCATTATTGTCAGGATCAGTGCGTCCAACATCTGGTCTCCTTGGCTCAAATGTCTCTGACGGGGCAATAAGTTTTTTTGCAGGCGGTTTCTCATTATTTATATTGTTTATTATTTGTTCTGCTTTTTTAAATCCATGTACTGTAAAGACAAAATCCTTAGTAACATTTTGCTTTGTAAAGCTAATTGTAAGATTAATTAGCAGACCACTATCAAAGTCATATTTAACAAATTCAGGTTTTAATTTTAATGCATAATTATCTATTAATTGCTTGTCAAAAACGTCTTTAAAAAAGATGTTTTCGCTTTTTTGTATTTCAGCAAAAGCAGTTTTTGGATCGTACTTTTTATATGAATAATTTGTTATTTTCAAATTCTTATTTAATGATTGTACATCGCTAAAATCATCGTTTTTAGTATTTGTGTTTTCATTATTGTCAGGCTCAGTGCGTTCAACATCTGGTCTCCTTGGCTCAAATGTCTCTGACGGGGCAATAGGTTTTTTTGCAGGCGGTTTCTGATTATTTATATTGTTGTTTTCTTCATTATGACACTTAGCAGCTATAGTGACACTCATTAATGGAATAGTAGATAATAAAATATTTTTCCTTTTCTTCATAATAAACCTCTGACAAAATAATTCTATATTTTTATATAGCATAATCAAAAAATAATTCATTACTTTGACCCAATAATACTGTTTTAAAGCCTTTTTGGAATTATTCAGTTAAATTGATAATGTTTCATAATTACTATGACCTTCAACCTTGATGCCACAAAATTATTTATTTTAATAAATAATCTGCCTTGATGCTTTCTCTAATTTGCTAATAAAAATATAATAAGCTTATGAATGAATTTATAGATTTATACAACACAACTGAACATTCATTTTTAGAATCATTGATCAAGGTTAAAGATCTAGTTAGATTATCGAAAAAAATGGCAAAAAAGCCGTTGTTTTAAGTGATCATAATATCTATTTGCATTAGGTGAATTTTTAAAACAATGCAATATTTATGACATTAAACCAATAATTGAAATGAATTATTCGTGAAATCAAGGTGCTCTATAATGTTTGTAATGAGACCTGATGCATTTGATGCTTATTTTGAAGTTTGCACAGTTGAAAAGGAACAATTCATACCGCCGCTAGTTTACGATGCTACAATGAGATTTATGAATAGTAATATGAACAAAATTGAATATCCTATTGTTGTTCCTGTTGTTAGCTAAAAGATACAATTTATTAAAGTTTGCCTGTTTAGAAATCGAAAAAGTGACAAGATTATTTCTATCACTTTTTTTCCTTTATAAATCTTAGTTTATATTTTAAATATCATAATTAGATACACTAACTTATTCCACTCATAAATTTAAATATCCGCTAATATAATTATAATTTTAGTGGTATGAATAAGTTGAATAAGTTAATTTTAAGCCCAATATATCTCACCCCAATTTTTTCTGTTTCTGGGCTTTTGAAAATTGTTGATGATAAGGTTAAGTTAAACAAAGATAGCTCTATATCTATTGATGAGAGTGATTATAAGCAATTAATTAGAATGTATGTCCCTTACTATAATAAACTAGGGGTTCGTGGTAGAGACAGAAGACCCACTAATTACTCATCTAGCAAATACAATAAAGTTGGAATTGTGGAAGTAAGTGACTTAGATAGCAATTATTTGCTTTCTCAAAATGATCAATTTAAATTTATAAAAACACACTATAGCCAACCTAATAAAAAAAATGATGACAATCATGGATATGCAGTGACATCAATAATTGGTACAGACTTTGGAATTAATCAAAACGCATCAATTTATTACACTTTTTTAAATGATGATGACACTGTTAAGGCTGTCAAGAATTTATATTACAAGTATGACGTAAAACTTATAAATATGAGTCTGGGACCAACAAGTATTTTTGATCTAGTAGGTATAAAGACTAGCAATTCTAATTCACATATATCAAGCAATAAGTATAATGGCGTTGAGACTGAAAGTAAGATGTCAATTGATACTATTTATATATACAGACATTTCTTTCACCTTTTATCAAAGGCTATTTTGTATTTTACATATGAAGATAATAAGAATATTTATAATGTAAGAGCCATCGAGGATCAGTATGCAACTATTGGTAAATTTGCTCTTGAAAATGATATTAAAGTAATTCAATCTAGTGGAAATGATAATGATGAATTACCAAAAATAATAGTTAGCAATGATTTTTTAAACAAACCAGAGTTTATGAAAAATGGAAATTTATCTGCTGACAAAATCTATGAAACATTTAAATTATTCTTTAATTCTGTTATGAGTTTCTCGCAGGAATACTGGCCAGATGAAAATGTTCGATCTTACAACATAAATTTAATAAATAAAATTCAAAGAGTTTTAGATAATGCTATAGGTGGCTTGAATTGAGAATTCAATAAGAAAACTGGTTGATTAAAAACCTTTAATTTCAAAGAATTTGCAGATCTAGAGATGAGAAAGAAGAAATTGTTTAAAGGTTTATCAAATTGACAAAGCCTGCGCTATCATGATGGAATTATTACAGTTGGTTCAGTAAATTGAAAGAATGTTGCAACTGCATTTAGTTCATATGCAAAAGATAATTATGGCACTTATCCGCTTGTTTCTGCTTTTGGTGATACACTCAAGAATGATAGTGAAGAACTAACAAAAAATAATTATTACAGTCGCGATTATTACAAAATTAAAAACTACATTGAATCAACCAAAGATACAAAAGATTTCAGAAATAAAATGTCATACTTATTTGATTTTAATGGTACGAGTAAGGCGGCTCCACTAATAACAGGACTTATATCAAGACTACAAGGCGAATTAAATAAGGAATTATCCATTGCAGATGTCAAGCTGTTACTTACCAGCTCATCTAATTATTCATCCACTAAGGCATGAAAATCAAAAAAAATTAGTTTTGATGAGCTAACTTCTGAATACGAATATTGAAGGTCTAACAGATCTAAAAATAAAACTGGCTTTGGAATCCCTAAATATCATAAAATGAAAAGTATTTTTGAAAGCGGAAATATAAAAAGAATTCGTCCTCATGAACTAGGCAAAGAATTTATAACAAAAAATACTGAAAGGCAATTTTACTATACTGAATATCTGAATGAAAATTGGAGATTTTTAAATCTGACTTTTGTTTGGAGACACAAACAATCTTTTTCAGAGTATTGAAAATTACACATTATAGACAATAATCCATATGTGAGTTGATTTAGAAATAAATGACTACCAGATTTATTAAGCGCAATAAGACACAAGCAATCACAAGATGCTAGTTGAAATATTAATAGAGTGCCTTTTTATTCTATAGATATAGAAGCAGATATAGCAACTATTATGGGTAATTTGTACCCGTCAATAACTTACATTCATAGCACTGAGCCCAACACAAGTGTACAACGTGTATTTAGCTACAGACCATATGATATATCTGCTGAAAATTATGCAATATATATAAGACACTCTGAATTGGAGGCATATTTAAATCTTTACTGAGAATATTTAATTTGAAAAAATAATGTCACATTAAATAATGAATATGACGAAAATAGATCATATTATCGTGCTACTCATCCAGCGTTGCAACCATATAAAAAATACATCTCACAAATCAAGCAAAAATACTGAGAACATCTTAAGGAGAATGTATGGCTAGAAAGCTACAGAGATTTACGTTAAGCAAAAAGGCCAATATTACTTCCTGCCTTGGTGCAATAACCATGCCAGTGCTTTTTTCAATATCAACTATATCATGCGGGGAGTATTATATTAGCTATACTGAAGAAAGTTTTTTAATTCATTTCAAATTGTTTGATTTTAAATTATATGAGAAAAAAATTCTACAGACTTTAGAATCGACTAATACTATTGAAACATTGGGCAGAAAATATGATTCGTTTAATGCAGATTCTGAATTTAAAGATAGATTTAAAGAGGTTTTTTACAACTTTGTTAAATTGATTAATAATTTTACATATGCTGCAAATCAAGAAATTCCAGGGATAGAAAATGAATATATTTCATACCTCATTTACACAATAAACTTATATGATTCGTTTTATTCAAAAGAAATTAATAATTCAAAAGTTGTTAAAGAATACAATCCAAAGCTTGCATATACAGCTTTAACTCCCGGTAGCATTATATACTTTAGTGGTCTTAAATATATGAAGCAACTTTGAGATGAAGAAATTAAAAACAATTTGCCTAGCTTAAAAAACAGCAGTTTTAAGAATTTATCGGCTTTTCTCTCAAAATATGTCTATGATAATTCAGTTAAGCTTGAATCGTTTGTAAAGCGTGAAAAAGCTACGAGGCCACGTACAGTAGTAAATAATGGTCGCAAAAAATACCGTGATATTTATGACTTTTATCCAATAAATTATGTGCCAGAAAGAGTAGAATATATAGAAGAACATAATTATGCTAAAAAATTGCCTGAAAACAATAATGCTACGCTAATAAATAACCATAGAAAATTTGGTATTTTTGATGTCAAAAAAGAATCACTTATTATCGATTCTAAAACAGTAAATGCATTGACATTCAAATTTAACAAACTTTATAACTTAAATGATATTAGTGTGACTGCACACTATAACAAAAATGAATCAGGTAATTTGCTTAACTTTATAGACATTAATTTTGCCTATAGACCTAAATTAATGAGCTTTAAGGAATTTTTTGATTTTGTAAAGAAAATAAAATTTAGAAAAAGCAATCTTTTAGAAAGTGAAATTGGAACAGGTTATATAGACTTAGATAAATTACTACAGCCTGTTGACAAAATATCAGCCGAAAAATTTAGTGTTTTCAATATAAACACTTATGATTTTGGCAAATTTACGCGTGGAAATTTGGCTAGCACTGCTACTGGGAATTATGGTAGCAAACACAACAGTAAATATGACAAAAATGTATTTTTAGATTACATCAACTTGCTAAAACTAGATCCTAAGTCAAAAAACACCGAGTTGTTTATAACTCCTGAGAGCTGAGACATAAATGATATTCATAAAAAAGATTGAGAGCAATTGCTGCCTAATATATTAAAAAGTTTAGAAAAGTCTTAACCATAGTTTTATACAACAACTATAAAACAGTAACTTTAATTATATCCTTGTTTTATAGGTCTTTTGGCATTATGTAATATGCAAAAATTGTGCCCTTGCTCAATTTTTGTCTGTGGTTTTGTTATTTTTCAAACATAAACTGATCAATGTTTGCTTCTACTAAAACAGGAATTAATATTTGTCTGCTGTTTGAATTAGAATAATCCTTTAGATCTCCAATTCCTTGTGAAAAAATTGGCAGCTTAATATTAAATGAAAGCTTTAGTTTGTTTGCGTCGCTATTTGCAAACTCTATTTTTAGATCAAATTTTAAGACTGCATATACAAAATAATTATATTATTGTCTTAATAAGTCTGTTTTATAGGCTTTTTGCCAAAGTTTCATATTTTCAAATCCAAGTAAATTAAGCTAATTTTGTTTTATTCTAATCAGCAAAATTATTTATTTTTAATAAATAATCTGCCTTGATGCTTTCTCTAATTTGCTAATAAAATATAATAAGCATATGAATGAATTTATAGATTTATACAACACAACTGAATATTCATTTTTAGAATCATTGATCAAGGTTAAAGATCTAGTTAGATTATCAAAAGAAAATGGCAAAAAGGCTGTTGTTTTAAGTGATCATAATAATCTGTTTGCATTGGGTGAATTTTTAAAACAATGCAATATTTATGACATCAAACCAATAATTGGAATTGATCTAGATGTTGAAGATTCTAGATTCATTTTACTTGCTAAAAACTATGATGGGTTTAAGTTAATTAATTCCTTGATTTTAAAAAAATCAAGTCAAGAAATAACTATAGATGATATAGTTAATGACAATATTTTTATAATTGACCACCCTTCAAATGGATTATATGCAAAAAATGAACACCACAAACTTAGTGATAATAAAAATTACTATATTTCGTCACCTGATTCATCGTTACCCAACTCAATTTATATAAAAGAAAACAGACTTATTGATATAGAAGATAACGAAACATTAAACATTGTTTTGAAACTAGGAAACAGCAAAGAAGCTAATTATAATTTTAACTATTTTGACGACTATACAACTGATCCTGTTTTTTTGAATAGAATAAATTTTATTGTTGACAACTGCAATGTCATTTTTCCAAAAAAAGAGCTTAAATTAGCATCCTTTTGCAAGACTGATGAGGAAAATTATGAGCTTTTTATAAGTAAAATAAAACAAGGTCTTTTAAAACATAAAAAAGCTTTATCACCCTATAAAACAGTGATTAATGACAGAATAAATTATGAGTGTTCTGTAATTAAAGAGTTAGGTTTTGTAAACTATTTTCTAATAATATCAGATATGATTGAATATGCTGATGCTAATGACATTTCTATAGGCCCAGGTAGAGGTAGCGCATCTGGCTCACTAATTAGTTTTCTGCTTGGAATTACAAAGATAAACCCATTAAAGTACAATCTTTTATTTGAAAGATTTTTGAACGTTGACAAAGTATCATGGCCTGATATTGATATTGATATTCAAGATGATAGACGTGATGAAATTTTTACATATTTGCAAAGTAAATATGGCCATAATAGAGTAGCTGTTATTTCGACTTTTCAAACAATGGGGGTTAAACAAGCTATACGAGATGTAGGCAGAATGCTTGATATTCCACTTGCAGATATTAACAGAATAAGCAAATCTATAAATGCATTTGCAAATTATTCATCAATAGAAGAAGAATTTGCAAAGAACCTTGTCTTTAATAAAGAAGTTTCACTAATTAAAGAGTATGAAAAATTTGTAAATCATGTTTCTAAACTCCAAGGGCTTCCACGTCAATATGGAATTCATGCTGCTGGATTAATAATTTCAGACAAAGACTTAAGTGAATATGTGCCTGTATTTGAAAATGCAAACTCATTCTTGCAAGTTCAAGTGCCAATGGAATTTGTTGAAGACTTTGGCTTATTAAAAATTGATCTATTGGGACTTAAGACTCTAACAGAAATTAAGCACATTGAAAAAAGAATTAGCAAGAATAAGCTTTTTGACGAATTAGTCTATGAAAATGACCTAGAGTTACAAGATCCTATGGCCATAAATCTGCTTAATAATGGCAATACTGAAGGTCTTTTTCAAATAGAATCATCAGGGATGAAAAACACAATCAAAAAGGTTGGCATTCAAAATTTTGAAGATCTTTTCGCTATTATTTCATTATATCGTCCCGGACCAAAAGAATATATAAAAGATTATGCGAATAATAGAAGAGATCCTAGTTTAATTGAAAAAATAGATCCAACATATGATGAAATTGTGGCTCCAACACATGGAATTATTATTTACCAAGAGCAAATAATGGAAATAGCTCAAGCGGTTGCCAAAATGTCATTTGCTCAAGCTGATTTATTAAGGCGAGCAATAAGTAAGAAAAATGAAGTTGAACTTCATAAATATAGAAACACATTTTTCAAAGGCGGGCTAAAAAATAACTTTAGTTTAGACTCTCTTGAAAAAATATATGACAAAATTGAGAAGTTTGCTCAATATGGTTTTAATAAATCACATGCTGTTTCATATGCGTACTTAACAATGAAAATGGCTTACTACAAGGCAAGATATCCACAGGTTTACTTTAGTTCCCTAATTTCTAACTCATATGGTGACCAAACCAAAATTGCTTCATTTGTTAATGAGTTAAAAAATATGAATTTTAGTGTGTATTCGCCAAATATTACTCACTTTACCAATTCAGCTATAGTGGATAATGGCGATATTTACCTTCCTTTTAATATGATTAAGGGTCTGGGAACTGAAAGCATTAGAAAAATTGCTTTGGATATAAAAGAAAATGGCGAATACAAGGACTTATCTATATTTGAGATATTACTACGCTTAAGATTTGCAGGCTTAAAAAATTCAATAATAAGCACACTTATAAGAGCAAATGTTTTTCGAGACTTTGGCTTTCAATATTATATTTCAGGCGTGGATTTGCTTATGCAAGAAGAATATAATTTGCTTAGCAAGGGAGCAAACTCGTTTAAAGAAATATTGCATAATTTGGACTTTGAGGGCTATAAACAAGCCTCAGAAAACATAGAGATGCAATCTATGTTTAATCTAGAAGAAGAATCACGTAATGAGATAGAACTGTTAGGAGGCGTCTATAATGCCTATAAAACAGTGCAATACGAAAAAAAATACAAATATAAGCTAGCTGATTTACTAAAAATGCATGGCAATTATAATGTTGCCATTGAAATTGTTGTTAAAAAAGAACTTAGAGATAAACCATATGTAATTTTAGAAGTATGTGACAGAAGTTTAAATTACACATTTTTTGTTAACAAAAATAACCTATCAAAATATCGACCACTTAATAAAGGCGATATAGTTGAAGCACATATTCGCTCAAATGGTTATAAAATGTATCTAGATTCATGACAAGGAATTGAATAATATGAATAGCGATAATAATCTTATGTTACTAGTTGATGGTAACTTTCTAGTTTTTCAGTCTTTCTATGCATCATATAATAAATATAAACCAAATAGTGTTCTAGTAGCCAAAGATGGCACAACTACTAATGGCGTGCATGTGTTTTTTCAAACTTTATTTAAACTAATGAGACTTTATAATCCAACTCATATGTTTATTGCTTTTGATGCTAAAGGTAAAACTAAGAGACATGAAGTGTATAATAACTATAAAGCCGGAAGAGAAAAAGCACCAGAAATAATATTTGAGCAATTTGATCTTACTAAAAAAATTCTTAGTGCAATGAACATAAAATGGTTTGAGAAAGTTGGCTACGAAGCTGATGACTTAATAGCAACAATAACAAAACATAATAACCAATTTAAAAACTACATTTATTCTAAAGATAAAGACTTGCTTCAATTAGTTAATGAAAATAACTGCATCATAAAAGTTGTTAGAAATCCAGGGAATTTTACTGAATATAGTCTAGAAACAATAAATGAATTTGTTGACATATATGGTATTAATCCTAATCAAATTCCTGACTATAAAGGCCTAGCTGGTGATACATCTGATAGACTAAAGGGAGTAGCTGGCATTGGGCCTAAAAAAGCTGTGAGTTTACTTAATGAATTTGGCTCTTTGGAAGCTATTTATGAGAACATTGGCAAAATTAGTGGCAAAACCAAGGAATACTTAGAAAACGACTATGAATCAGCTCACTTTTGCAAAAAATTAGCTATTTTAAACCCTGATGTTGAGATGGACACTGACATTGACAACTATAAAATAGTGTTAAATAGAAATGAAGCAGAAGAAATATTGAATGAGTTTGGCTTTTATAATGTTTTAGATACATACATTAATGTATTTCTACCCAAATACAAGTCTGCCTAGGCCTATAAAACAGACTTATAACAAAACACCGCGTTTAAATAATATGCGGTGTTTTTTTATTGAAACATTTGTTAATTTGACTAGTTTTTTAGGCAATTAATATAAACTAAGCCTTCTTTCTAAACATAAATGCGACTATTGCTAGTGCAACAAAAACTATTGATAGTGCAAGTGATATGAGTATAAACACTCAAATAGGCGAATCAAATAATAGTAATAATCCTTGATTCCGGCCATAGTTAATTAAAAAATTCCCAATTTTGGACACTATATTTTTCCTACGTTTCCCACTTAGTCGCGAAAACACTCAGTTTTCGGCGGCTATATTTTTTTATAAAAAAAATATAATTTATTATACTTTTATGCTTAAATATGATATAATAAAAACATGAAAAAGTCGAAAAATGATGCAAAAAGACAATGAAGAACATCAATAGCAAGAGTTAAAAAAGGTGAATACTTATCAATTGGAGTGCCAAGACCAGATAACAAAGGTTTTGTATACAGATTAGGATATGGTTATTTGCATGAATTAAAACAATATCACGATGATCCGCTAACAATTATCAAAGCAATTATTGCAAACTTTCCATTGTCTTGAACAAAAGAACAAGCAAGAACTAAATTAGATGAGATTTTTAAAGAGAAAAAAGAGACCAAAAAAGAAGTTTTAGAAAGGTTTAAAGGTTACGAAGTAGTTGAAAAACTATTTGATTATTTCAATATTTTTAATGATTGTTCTCCCACAAAATCGATAACATTAAAAGATGTTGTTTTACAGTTGATTTATCAAAGAATTAAAAATCCAATAAGTGTTTTTAACACTTATATGACAGCAAAAAAAGAAAAAATAGACACTTATTCAAAAAATTCATTTTATAGATCATTAGACTATATAGCAAAAAACAAAGATGAAATTTTAAGAAATTTAAATGCAAAAATTTGTGCAAATACTAATAGAAAAATTGATGTATTATGATTTGACGCAACAACTACTTATTTTGAAACATTTTCTCGTGAAGGTTATAAAAAACCTGGCTATTCAAAAGATGGAAAATTTAAAGAAGACCAGATTGTTATAGGCATGGCAACTGATGAAAATGGGATACCGTTACACTACAAAATATTTCCAGGAAATGTTACTGATTCGAATACTTTCATACCTTTTATGCTTGAAATTGCAGATATTTATGAAGTTAACAGTGTAACTATAATTGCTGACAAAGGAATGAGTGTTAATAGAAATATTAGATTTTTAGAATCTAAGAATTGAAAATACATAATCTCATATAGAATGAAAGCTGGAAGCAAACAATTTAAAGAGTATGTATTAGATGAAAAAGATTATGTAAATGATGGTGGTTTGATATACAAAACTCGTGATATTGCATCTTCATACAATAAAAAAAGAATTAATGGACATTTTAGAAGACAAATAATTAGTTTTAGTCAAAAACGAGCGACTAAAGACAAAAACGATAGAGATATTTTAATTCAAAATTTCACTAAGAAAATGAATAAAGATAATCTTGTTTCTTGTGATGATCTAGCGGGATCTAAAAAATATAGATTCTTCAAACCTATAAGCAAAGGTGCATTTTATGAACTTGACATAGAAAAAATACAAGAAGATCAAAAATATGATGGATACTATGTTTACGAAACAAACAGAACAGATTTATCAGTAAAAGAAGTTATTAATTTATATTCAAAACAATGACAAATTGAGTCTAATTTCAAGACATTAAAAGGTAAATTATCTCTTCGTCCAATGTATTTATCAACTTGAAACCATATTGTTGGTTACGTTTGTTTATGTTTCATTTCATTAGTATTTTTAAACTACATCATCTACACTCTAAATTTAAAATTAGGACTGACTGAAAAAAGTAAAATTACTGAGCATAAAGTGATTAATGTTATCAAAGAAGTTAAAGAAATTGAAGTATTTGTAAATAAACAAAAAATCGAAACTATACAAGTTTATAACGACGAGTTACAAGAAAGTTGGCAAACTTATCAAATATTATTAGAACTTTTAACAAAAGAAAAAGTCACTTAGACATTACATTATAAAAAAACATAACTTATGAAATCAAAAATTTACATAATTATGTTTTCTTGTTTTATGCTTAAACTGGGAAACGTAGGAAAAGCAGGATACCCTGCTTTTTTTGATTTCTGATTACTTGCTGTGTTTTACTTCAATATTATTTGGCGAAATATTTTTATAATCATCAACCTTGCGCTTTCCGAATGCATTGGTTGATTCTTTTTGCTCTTTATTTGTAATCAATTGACCAAATTTGATATAGCTCTCTAAAATGTCACCACCTTCAAAAACGCTCTTGGCTTTTTCAGGATGTTTAACATAATCAAGCATTTCGTATCCATCGCCACCAATTAGAATAAAGTCATTTGTAACAATGTAATAATCTTTGTCTTTTTCAACTTTTTTGTTATTAATCATTACACTATCTTCATCTAATTCATAGATGAATTTGCCATCTTTAGTTTCTTTATAACTAATTTTCGCACTTACATTATGTGAGTATTGTGCATATGCACCTGAGAACACTTTTGAAGCACCATGCTTCATAGCTTCTAATAAAACGCTTCCTTTCACTTGAACAGCAGCAATTCTGTTACCAAAAGGCGAAATTCCTAGTAAATCAGCTCTTTTAATATCACCAGATTGAGTATCTTGACGTAGTCCACCACCATTTACTAATCCAATAACATTGTCAGCATTAAATTGAACTACTTGTCCATTGACCTTTGGATTATTTTCAATAAAATCATAAGCAGCGGCATCAGCAGCAAAGGTTCCTAGGTTAGTTTGTTGTGCTCTACCTCTTCAAATAGAAACTTCTTTTTCACCATTTCCAGGTTTAATTTTAACTTCTTCAGTGTGCTTAAATTCAATAGGTAAATTAAACACAACTTTGTCATTGACAGCATCAAATTTTTCTTTTAGTTTGCCAATCATATCTTTAATAGATGCAATTGAATTTTCTTTGCCGCCTAATAATTCGGTATATTCAATTGTTCTTAAGTATTGTTTAACTTCAGTAACTTTACCAGTTTCTTTGTCAACAACTAAGTCTAGCTCACTTAGATATTTAGTATAACATTCAGCTTGTGTTAAAAAGCCTTTTTCTTCATCTTTACGTTCAATATCAACTCTAGTGTGTGAGTGACCATCAAGTACTAAGTCAACTCCAGCAACATTTTTAGTAAATTCTCTAGAGTCTCATCTAGTGTCAGGACGGTTAACGCCTAAGTGAGTTAAGGCAATAATGAAATTAACGCCTTTGCTCTTTAGTTCTTCAACAGTTTTCTTACCTGATTCAATTGGGTCTAAAAATGTTACATGAACTGAGTTCTTAGGATTACTTGTTCATTGAGTATCAGGTGTTGTAATACCCATAATTCCGACTTTAATGCCCGATTCTAAAGTTTTAATAATATATGGAGTAAATACCTGTTCATTTTTAACGGCTAATTTACCATCTTTTGTTTTAACTTTTTCAGCAACTGCTTTGTCATTTCAGACAATATTAGCTGATAAAAATGGCATTCCAGCAGTTTGTTTTTCAATGTTGAACATATGTTCTAAACCATAGTCAAATTCATGGTTTCCAATAGCTACTGCTTGGTATTTCATTTCCTTGGCAACTTTAGATATTGTTAAACCTTTATCAGAATCTGATAAAGGAAGACCTTGAATTAAATCACCAGCTGATAGTAGTAAATCTCTATCAAAGTCTTTGTTTAACACTTCAGCTAATCCTTGCATACCTGAATAATTGTTATATTTACCATCATCAAAGACTAAACGACCATGTTCGTCATTAGTATGCACAACTTTAACAACTTGTGTTTTAAAGTTCTTTTGAACCTTTCTTAAGTTTATAAATGCATCATTAGCTTTTTTTCTTAAGCCCTGTAAAATAGGAGTTCTGGTCTTAACTCACGCATCTTTTTCTTCTGTTAATTTCTTCTTTTTTTCTTTGTCTATGTCCTTAGCATTAATAGCTTCTTTCTTTTGCACCAATTCTTTTATGTCAGACTCAACTGCATCATTAAACTTTTTAAAAGCTTCATCATAGGCAGCTCTTGCCTTTGCGACTTGCTTTGGTGATGAAACACCACAAGTAGCTGCAACCATTGGAATGGCTGCAAATGCAGAAATTGCTCCTAAACCTAAAATAAATTTTCGCTTCATAATCCCTACCTTTAGTCTTTTATAAATATGCTAATAAGCATTATTTATATGTACAAATTTTACCAACTTTAAAATATTTAAAAATTTAGATATGAATTGTTTCATTTACTTAGTAAGTACGCAGAAATAACAAAAACACTCTAAAAAGAGTGCTTTGAGTATTATTAATCTTCGTCTTTAAGCTGAATATTACGTTTTTTGATAATTTCATCAGCAATGTTTTTAGGACATTTTTCATAGTGGTGGAATTGCATTTGATAGTTTCCACGACCAGCAGTCATACTACGCAAGTCTGTAGCGTAACCAAACATTTCACTTAATGGTGTTAAACAACGTAAAATGTGTGCACCATCATTTCTTAGTTCACTTTCTTGAATTTGACCTCTACGACGAGTAATGTCGCCCATTACATCACCATAGTAATCATCAGGAATGATAACTGAAACATCCATAATAGGTTCTAATAGCACTGTTCCAACTAAATCTTTTGCTTTAGTCAATGCTTTAGATGCTGCTATTTTATAGGCTAATTCAGATGAATCGACATCGTGGTATGAACCATCAAACAATGTAGCTTTAATGTCAATCATTGGATATCCAGCTAATATACCACTAGCCATTTTGTCTTCTAGACCTTTTTGAATTGGCTTAATGTATTCTTTAGGTATCTTACCGCCAACAATTTTGTCAACGAATTCAAAACCTTTGTCTGGGTTAGGTTCAAATTTAATTCATACGTGACCATATTGACCTTTACCACCAGATTGCTTAATGTGTTTACCTTCAACATCAGCACTCTTAGTAATTGTTTCACGATATGAAACTTGTGGAGCACCAACTTTTGCCTTAACTCCGTGTTCTCTTTTTAGACGGTCAACAATAATGTCTAAGTGAAGCTCACCCATACCAGCGATAATTGTTTGACCTGTCTCTTCGTCAGTGTATGTTCTAAATGTAGGGTCTTCAGCTGCTAATTTTTGTAAGCCTAAAGCTAATTTTTCCATAGCATCTTTTGATTCAGGTTCTAGCGCTTGAGAAATAACTGGTTCTGGGAAAACCATTCTTTCTAAGACTATTTCAGGGGCTTTTTCGGCAATTAGTGTGTCACCAGTTGTTGTGCCTTTAAGACCAACAGCAGCAACAATATCACCTGCATTAGCTTCATCAATTTCACTACGAGAGTTTGCGTGCATTAAAATAAGACGTCCAATTCTTTCTTTGGTGCCTTTTGTTGAATTATATACATAACTACCTTTTTGTAAAGTTCCAGCATAAAGTCTAATGAATGTTAGTGAACCAACAAATGGGTCAGTCATAACCTTAAATGCTAAACCTGTAAAAGGATAGTCGTCAGTTGCAGGCACATCAATTTCTTCATTTTCTCCCTTGTGTGCTTTTGCAGCTGGAATGTCTAATGGTGATGGAAGATAATCAACAACGGCGTCAATCATCTTCTTAACACCTTTGTTTTTAAAACTAGTTCCACAAACTGCAGGGAAAAATTCTGAAGTTAATGTTGCTTTACGAATCATTGACTTAAGTTCTTCTAATGTAGGTTCAACACCATCTAGAACTTTCATCATAAATTCTTCGTCATAAGTTGCAACAGCTTCAATTAATTCTTGTCTTTTTTCTTTTGCAATAGCTTGTAAATCAAATGGAATTTCAATTTCCTTAGCATTTTCTTCAGGTTTTCCATCATATTCGTAAGCTTTCATTTCCACAAGGTCAACAATTCCTTTGAAATCGCTTTCTTGACCAATTGGAATTTGAATTGCAACTGCATTAGCGTTTAATCTTGTTTTAACAGACTTAACTGAAGCAAAGAAATCAGCTCCAGCTTTATCCATTTTATTTACATAAATAAGTCTTGGAACTCTATATGTAGTAGCTTGTCTTCAAACTGTTTCAGTTTGAGGTTCAACACCAGATTGAGCATCTAATACAGTCACGGCACCGTCTAATACACGGAGTGAACGTTCAACTTCAACAGTAAAGTCAACGTGACCTGGTGTGTCAATAATGTTGATTCTCTTGCCTTTTCAAAAAGCTGTTGTAGCAGCAGAAGTAATTGTAATACCACGTTCTTGCTCTTGAGCCATTCAGTCCATTTGTGAAGCACCATCGTGTGTTTCACCAATTTTGTGAATTTTACCTGTGTGCAATAAAATTCTTTCAGTAGTTGTTGTTTTACCAGCATCAATGTGAGCCATAATACCTATATTACGGTAATCTTCTAATTTATATTGTCTAGCCATATATTCCTAAAATACAGTATTTTATAAAACTATCATCTAAAGTGAGCAAAGGCACGGTTGGCTTCAGCCATTTTGTGTGTGTCTTCACGTTTTTTGATAGCTCCACCTGTTTTATTTGATGCATCAATAATTTCGTTAGCTAATCTAACATCCATTGTTTTTTCATTTCTTAGACGAGCATACTGAACTAATCATCTAAGTGATAAAGTTTGCTTTCTTCTAGCAGAAACTTCAGTTGGGACTTGATAGTTGGTACCACCAATTCTTCTAGTTCTTACTTCTAATTGAGGAGTAACATTTTCTACAGCAGCCTGAAATACTTCCATTGGGTCTTTTTGTGTTTTTTCTTTAATTATGTTAAATGCTGAATATAAGATATCTTGTGCTAGTGATTTTTTACCATCAAGCATAATGGCGTTAATTAATTTAGTAACTAATACAGAATTAAAAACTGGGTCTGCAAGCACTTTTCTTATAGGTGCACTATGTTTTCTAGACATTTTTTACCTCTTTCCAAATTAATTTCTAAATTATTTCTTTTCTTTTTTAGCGCCGTATAAACTACGACCTTGCTTACGGTTAGCAACACCAGCTAAATCTTGTGTACCACGCACTATATGATATCTAACACCAGGAAGGTCTTTAACTCTTCCCCCACGAATTAACACAACAGAGTGTTCTTGAAGGTTGTGTCCTTCACCTCCAATGTATGCTGTAATTTCCATTCCATTTGACAATTTAACACGAGCATACTTACGAGATGCTGAGTTAGGTTTTTTAGGAGTCATAGTAGCAACTCTGGTACATACACCACGTTTAAATGGTGCTGGTAATTTACGAGCTGACTTAGTTAAAGTATTAAAACTAAGGTTCAAAGCAGGAGCATTTTGCTTACGTACTTTGTTTTCTCTACCATTAACAACCAATTGATTTGTTGTAGGCATTTTGTTCCTTTCTATAATCTATTAAATAAATGTCCTAAATTATGACCTATATAAAAATATAAGTGCAACAATTATATAACAACTTATCCGTGTGTTTCATTTTTTTATGTTTATTTTTTTTATAATTTTAATGTTGATTATTTTTGATTAAATTTCTCTGAAACAATAAATACTGATAAGTCTATAAAACAGCACTTTTAGAACATAATTGACTTTACATTCAGTAAGACTTAAATAACTTTTACATTATTCAGGAATTAAATTATAATTTAAATATTGTATTTTATACTCGTAATATTTAAAATTAAGTAGGTTTGTAAATGATTAATTACAAAGAAAAAAAAGAACAAATTGATATTGATTCTAAGGCTTGAGAAACATTAAAAACTAAGTCAATTATAGAACTAACAACAAACGGCCAAAAATCAACATTAAAAGATGTTGAACACTACACAATTGATAAAACTATTGATGAAAAAGTGAATAAAATGCTTAATGAATTGCGCAATGAAGACTCAAACTTTGTTGCTATACCACCAATTATAGTTATTGATGGCCCTAGCAAAAACGGAGTTAAAATTGACATATCAGTAACTTATTATTCATCAACTGAGATTAGCAAGGTTGACTATTCTAATCTAAACTTAGATTTTACATATAGGCCTGTTCCAAAGGAATTTTTGGATAGTTCTTTTGAAAAAATGATTAGTGAATACCCAATTTTATACAGCGTTGATGAGGCTATTAGTGAAAATGATGTTGTTACTTGAAGCGCAATAAGAAGTTCAAATAATAAAATACTTGGCGAAGATAAAGAAGTAAGAACAAAGGCTACTAAAACTGATAGTTTTTCAATAAATAATGAAATTATTGGACATAAAGTTAATGAACAATTTGAAACCACTGCTCCTGATGGCGTGAGTTTCCAAATAACAATCAATGAAGTTAAGCGTCCAGTGCCAACATATCTAAATGATGAAAATATTCACTTAGCAATGCTTCCTAATGTTAATTCTTTAAATGATTTTAAGGAAAAAATTGCAAGGGATACAGCTAAAAACAATGCTTCAAATTTTCTCTTAAAGTACTACGAAATGGCTTTAGATGCTATAGTTTCTAAAAACGAAATTAGCATAAATGATCAAAACATTTTTCATTCTACATCAAACCATATTGATGCAATTTTAGCCAACATTGATGATGAAATTCACAGAAGAATGATTTTTGAACAAATACTTAATGAAACTGGTGAAGGACTAAAAATATTAGAAAGAGCAAGGGAGAACTCTATAACTTCATATTACTTAGTTTTAATTGATAATATCTTAGGTGGCAAAGAAAATATTAATGTCACAGAGGAAGATATTCAAAAAGAATTAGAATACATAAATCATTCAATGTTTCCAAGACCAAATGGAGTAGATTCCGAAGAATTATTTTCAATTTTAATGCATCAAAAGATGGCTTTATATTTAATGAAAATTAACAACCCTAGTCAATATGAAATAGTTAAAAAGGATCTCAATTTAGATATTTAAAATACTATAAAATAGATAAATAAATTAAGGAGGCAATATGTTGGAAGTACAAAATTTAAGCAAAATTTTTAGTGACAAAAAGCTTTTTGAAAATGTAAGTCTGAAATTTACTGCCGGAAGCACCTATGGCATAATTGGTGCCAATGGAGCTGGCAAGAGTACCTTTTTAAAAATAATTGCAGGTGATATTGAACCTACTTCAGGCCAAATAATTGTCGAAAAAGGACGTAGAATAAGCGTTTTAAGCCAAGATCACAATGCTTATGATGATATGAATGTTACTGACGTTGTAGTTTTAGGAAACAGTGACCTTTTTAAAATTAAAGAAGAAAAGGATGCAATATATGCTAATCCTAATGCCACAATGGAAGACTATACACATGCAGGTGAATTAGAAGAAAAATTTGGTGCTCTTGGTGGTTGAACAGCCGAAAATGATGCTCAGGAATTACTTTCAGGATTGCAAATTCCTAAAGAAAAATGAAACTCTCCAATGAGCCAATTAACAGCTAATCAAAAAATTAAGGTTTTATTAGCTAAAGCATTATTTGGTAATCCAGATATTCTGATTATGGACGAGCCTACTAACCACTTAGACCTACGTGCTATCAAGTGATTAGAAAATTTCTTAGCTGACTATGAAAATGTTGTTATAGTCGTATCCCATGATAGCGACTTCTTGGACAATGTATGTACAAATATTGTTGATATTGACTTTAATGAAGCTAAAATGTACACTGGAAACTATACATTTTGAAAAGAAAGTAGCGAACTAGCTAGAGAGCTAATGAAGCAATCTAATGCTAAAAAAGAATTACAAATTGAGAAACTAAAACAATTTATAGCTCGTTTTAGCGCTAATGCTTCTAAATCTAGACAAGCTACTAGTAGAAAAAAATCATTAGAAAAAATTACATTGGATGAGATTAAGCCTTCTAATAGAAAATATCCATATATAAATTGAGAAGTTCACAGAGCCCCTGGTAAAGACATTTTGGAAGTTGAAGACTTAAGTTATGTAAATGAGCAAGGCGAAACACTTTTCGAAAATGTTTCTTTCACTCTTGCAAGAGGCGAAAAAATGGTGCTTATTGGCGACGATGATATTGCTAAAACCAAATTTTTAGAGTGTTTAATTGGTGAGGTTAAACCTACCAAAGGCACTATAAAATGGGGACAAACGGTTAAATTTACTTACTATCCAAATGATAATAGTAAATATTTTAATGAAAATATTTCAATTATAGATTGACTTGCCAAGTGACCGCCATATAACTCAACTGAAGAAACTAAGGATGTTTCAGATCATAGGATGAGAAGCTTCTTAGGTAGAATGCTCTTCTCAAATGATTCAGTATTTAAAAAAGTAGGAATTACTTCAGGTGGAGAAAAAGCTAGGTTAATGTTCTCTAGAATGATGCTTTTAGAAGCTAACTTCTTAATTTTAGACCAGCCACTAGATCATCTAGATGCTGAAAGTATTGATAGTGTTATTCAAGGCTTACAAAATTATAAAGGTGGATGCATATTTACAACATATAACCGTGCTTTGGTTAATAATGTGGCCAATGTTATTCTTGAAATTGCTCCAGATAAAAGTTTTATTTACCATGGCACCTTAGATGAATATGAAAAAATAATGAATTATTAAAGATATCGTTGTTTGACGATATTTTTGCTAATTTTCAAAAAGAAAAAAATTAGAATGCTTATTGAAAAGTATATTCCTTAAGTTAATTAAAAGTTTCCCGAAAAATTAACTATATAAGATTTTTTCGATGAGTTCCATACTTTTTTTAGGGAGCTCAGTTTCATACCAAATGTCATTTTTATATGGCATTTGTATTTTTTTATATTGCTTAAATATTTTCATTACATCGCGATAAGTTTTAGTCTCTAAAATTCTTGAGTCAGCAAATTTATTCTTTATTCTGTTTCCGATTATAAGGGTAAGCATATTCAAAAACTCATCACCATAAACACTGTAATCATCATGCTGTCTAACAGTTTCTAACTCTAATGTATTTTTATAAAAATCGTTAACAAGTTCTATTTCTCATCTTTGCTTGTATAAGTTTAATGCATCTTCACAGGTGATATCTTGATCTGATACATATACAATTGTTCCGAATTTGTGCTTAATTTTTCATATCTTTCAATTGAAAATTTTTTACTAGACATAAAGTCTTGTTCTTCCTTTGATGCACGTTTTAAGTTCCTGAAAGCATAGTAATAAAGTCCATTGTGAAATATCTTTTTACATCAGGTTGGCTCATCTTTGCTGTTTATTTTATCTTTCATATTGTATGCGTCAATTTCTTCTAAAAGTTTTAGTGGTCTTTTGAGCGGATGTATAAAGCCAACATTGGACATTAGTGCGCTACTATTTATGCCTTTGTCACCTATAATTATTCCTTTATTTATTCCTGTTTTCTCCAAAAAGTCAGGAAAACTAGTGACATCCACACAATTTCCTGAGTATGGAAGTGAACAAATTACATCTCTAGTTGTTACATTAAAAGCAATCAAAATAGAGATGTTTTTACTATTTTTTAACTTTGATTTGTATGAAAAATCATTTAATGAATTTACTTTGCTATTATTGTTTTTTAACATTCCATCTATTGCAATTTTGTTGCTCTTATCAATTTTGTTAACCCTGTTTTGAATAAATTCAAGTACCTTAGAATAGTCTTTTCCAATTCATTTTATTAATGACGAGACATTATTTTTTCCAAGTTTAAGTTCAGGACTTTCAACTGACATAAATGATTCATTAAACACTTCATCCAATTTGTTATTTGTCATTCTTGGATTTATAGAACGAAGTATAGCAATAGCATATATGGTTTAGCCATATCCTGCGGATACACATTGCTTAAATCAGTCAATATATCCTTAGAAACTGATTTTGCTATTTCATAGTCGCCAAAATTTTTCATTGAAACAGTTATTTTCAGTTTTTCTTTTGGCACAAATTTCCATCAATTATATGTCCTATAACTTTACCTTCAACTGGTTGGTTATTTCCGTTTTTTCTAATGCATCCAACTCTTTCAATAACTGCTCACATTGAACCTGATTTTTTGACAACTGTATTTTTAGGTCTTTCTATTGCTCTAATTTCTGCTGGTACTGCCATATATATTAACTCCTTTATATAGTTAATTATATAGTTATTTTTTAAAAAAGCAAGCAAATTTTTAAACATATTTTTGCTGATTTTTTCAATTGTAAGATAAAAAACAAGAGCCTTTGTTTTTAAAACTCTTGTTTTAGTTTCTGAAAATAACAATCTATAATGCAAACCGCTTATTTTTGCATTTTTATATAGTAATTTTTCAGGAAACTTTTAATTAATAATTAAAAATCAAGGAAGCCAATGATAGAAATTTATCCTTGGCTTTTAATTTTTTTATATGTTTATTAGTTATTTTTAATTATAGGAGGTTTTCTTATTCTTCAAATGTTAAGAATAGGTTCAAAAATTTTATCTAGTTTTTCAGTAACTTTTTTTCTTTTTTCTTCTGATTGCTTGATTAATGTTTCAGTAGTAGAATCAAAGATTTGAGGTTCAGATTCTGCTATTGTTTTTCAAGAGTATATGAATTTTGGTTCACCAAAAAGTATATGATCGCCTTCTTTAGTTTTAGCAATATATTCATTATCTGATAATAGTCCACCTTCAGCGTATTGTGTTAAGTTTTCTTTAGTATCTTCAAAGTCTTCTTTAGTTTTTGATTTATCTATTTCCATAAAAAGCTTTTCAACAAATTCATTTTCACTAGAATCTAGAGCTTTATTTTTTAGACCTAATGATTTATCTTTGTACTCAGTAACAAACTTTTTTACTTCTTCTTTAAATTTCTTTAAAACCTCATTATCGATTTTAGTGTTATCTGCATCTGCTGTTGTTCCATCATTTTGTGGTTTTTCATGATTTTTTTCTTCTTTTTCTGATTTAGTTCCTGAATTTTGCTTTTCTGAGTTAGTTTTTGAATCTTTTTCTGATTTAGTTCCTGAATCTTGCTTTTCTGAGTTGGTTTTTGAATCTTGTTTTCCTGTTTTTTCTTTCATTTTCGATTCTGTACTGCCTTTATCTTGTTTTTGTTTATCATTCATTGTTTCAGAAGAATTTTTTTCATCTGTATTTTCGTTTATCTTAATATCTTTTTCCGTTTTGTTATCTGGTTTTGCTTCGGTGATGCAACTAGCAGATAAAAATGGCAATGAGATAATTGGCGATAGTGTTGTTAATAATAAAAATTTAGATTTTTTCATATAATATTTATTATTCTCCCTTTAGTGATAGTTATGTAATAAAATGGAATTATATAAGTAGAAAAAAATAACCAGAGAGAGAGAGAGAGAGAGAGAGAGAAAGAGAGAGACGAGTCAAAATATGAAATTGTTTCCTTAAAGAAAATAATGATGTTTTTGCTCACTAAAATGCGGCTGCAACACAAAATTTGTTATGTTACTCAATGTGATGTTCGAAAAAAGTATTCTTTGACTTAAATTCTTGTTTTATAGTGCTGTAAGTAAGTTTAAATAAAAGTTTCCTGAAAAATTACTATATAAAAATGCAAAAATAAGCGCTTTGCATTATAGATTGTTATTTTCAGAAACTAAAACAAGAGTTTTAAAAACAAAAGCTCTTGTTTTTTTATCTTACTATTGAAAAAATCAGTAAAAACATGTTTAAAATTTGCTTATTTTTTAAAAAATAACTATATAATTAACTATATAAAGGAGTTAATATATATGGCAGTACCAGCAGAAATTAGAGCAATAGAAAGACCTAAAAATACAGTTGTCAAAAAATCAGGTTCAATGTGAGCAGTTATTGAAAGAGTTGGATGCATTAGAAAAAATGGAAATAACCAACCAGTTGAAGGTAAAGTTATAGGACATATAATTGATGGGAAATTTGTACCAAAAGAAAAATTGAAAATAACTGTTTTAATGAAAAATTTTGGCGACTATGAAATAGCAAAATCAGTTTCTAAGGATCTATTGACTGATTTAAGCAATGTATATCCGCAGGATATGGCAAAACACATATATGCTATTGCTTTACTTCGTTCTATAAATCCAAGAATGACAAATAACAAATTGGATGAAGTGTTTAATGAATCATTTATATCAGTTGAATACCCTGAACTCAAACTTGGAAAAAATAATGTTTCATCATTAATAAAATGAATTGGAAAAGACTATTCTAAGGTGCTTAAATTTATTCAAAACAGGGTTAACAAAATTGATAAGAGCAACAAAATTGCAATTGATGGAATGTTAAAAAACGATAATAGTAAGGCAAATTCATTAAATGATTTTTCATGCAAATCAAAGTTAAAAAATAGTAAAAACATCTCTATTTTGATTGCTTTTAATGTGACGACTAGAGATGTAATTTGTTCACTTCCATACTCAGGAAATTGTGTGGATGTCACTAGTTTTCCTGACTTTTTGGAGAAAACAGGAATAAATAAAGGAATAATTATAGGTGATAAAGACATAAATAGCAGTGCACTAATGTCCAATGTTGGCTTTATACATCCGCTCAAAAGATCACTAAAACTTTTAGAAGAAATTGATGCATACAATATGAAAGATAAAATAAACAGCAAAGATGAACCAACCTGATGCAAAAAGATATTTCACAATGGACTTTATTACTATGCTTTCAGGAACTTGAAACGTGCATCAAAGGAAGAACAAGACTTTATGTCTAGTAAAAAATTTTCAATTGAAAGATATGAAAAAATTAAGCACAAATTCGGAACAATTGTATATGTATCAGATCAAGATATCACCTGTGAAGATGCATTAAACTTATACAAGCAACGATGAGAAATAGAACTTGTTAACGATTTTTATAAAAATACATTAGAGTTAGAAACTGTTAGACAGCATGATGATTACAGTGTTTATGGTGATGAGTTTTTGAATATGCTTACCCTTATAATCGGAAACAGAATAAAGAATAAATTTGCTGACTCAAGAATTTTAGAGACTAAAACTTATCACGATGTAATGAAAATATTTAAGCAATATAAAAAAATACAAATGCCATATAAAAATGACATTTGGTATGAAACTGAGCTACCTAAAAAGAGTATGGAACTTATTGAAAAAATCTTATATAGTTAATTTTTCGGGAAACTTTTATTTAAATGTACATTATTGTGTTAAAAAACATTATTGAGTAATATGTCTTATTTGGCTAATTTATAGTAAGCAAAACTTATAAGAAAATTGTTTCTGTATTTTTATTTATACTATATAATGTTAATGCATTTTAAAAGATGCCCAGGTGGCGGAATAGGTAGACGCAAGGGACTTAAAATCCCTCGAACGTTAGTTCGTGCTGGTTCAAGTCCAGTTCTGGGTACCATATGTCCGCTTCATAGGGCATAAATGCGCCCGTAGCTCAGGCGGTAGAGCAAATGGCTTTTAACCATTGGGTCAGAGGTTCGAGTCCTCTCGGGCGTACCATTTCACGAAAGTGTCTATAAAACAGGCGTATCCGCTTGTTTTTTTATTTTTTTATTCACATAATAAAAAAATAAGCTATAAAAAGCTTATTAATTGAATTGCGACTGATGCAAACCATAATAAAAGCCCTTGGCAGCCATTAATTCCTTATGATTTCCTTTTTCAATGATTTGACCATCATTAACAACCAATATTAAGTCTGCATCTTTAATTGTGCTTAATCTATGAGCTATAACAAATGATGTTTTGTTTTTCATTATTGAATTTTGTAATGCATCTTGAACAATTTTTTCAGTGTTCGAATCGACATTTGATGTCGCTTCATCTAATACTAATATTTTTTTATCACCAAGAATTGCTCTTGTTATTGAAAGAAGCTGTCTTTCACCTTGTGATAAGTTTGCTCCATTGTTCTCTATAACTGTTTGATAGCCATTTTTATAACTTTGTATAAAGTGATGAGCACTAGTTATATTAGCTGCTTCAATTACTTCTTGATCTGTAGCATTTGGATTAGCAACTTTTAAATTATTCATTATAGTGTCATTAAACATAAATGAATCTTGCAAGACAACTGTCATTAGTTCTAATAAATTATCTTTAGGAATTTGTTTTAATTCTAAGCCATCAATTTTAATTGAACCTGCTTCATAGTCATAAAACTTGCTGAGTAAATTAATAATTGTGGTTTTTCCTGCACCAGTAGGCCCAACTATTGCTATAACTTGGCCTGGTTCAGCATAAAACGAAGCATTTTTGAGTTGATATTTACTAGAACTCTTATCATATCTAAACGAAACATTATCAAACTCCACATGCCCACGCATTGTAGAAGCTCTTAAATACACAGGATTTTCAATCTCAGCAGGCAATTCCAAGCCTACTAATTTAAATATTCTATTAGTTGATGCCACCCCAATCTGCGTTGAAAACACTATATTAAAAAAGATTTGAACAGTGCTAGTAAAAGTAAAAATTAAATTAATATAACCTATTATTAAAGCAGTTACATCCTGGCCGACAACACCAACAAAATTTATGTTATTAATTTTAAATAATAATGAAATGGCAAGAATAATTAACACTAAAAAGTTAGAAAAAACAACAAATCAAGGATCAAAGAATTTCGAATAAACATCACCTATAAATGATTGTTTTTTAACATTTCTTGCAATTATTTCAAACTTGTTAAATGATTCTTCTTCTCTGTCAAATGATTGAGTAACTTTTGTGTTTTTTAGCATTTCTTCAACATAAGCATTCATATCTCCAAAATAGTCAGTCATTTTAATGTAAGGTACTCTTGCCTTTGATAGCAATAACCAGCTAAGAGCACAAAATAAGAATGTTACGGGTAATACTATTGCTGATAAAGTTAGTGAGTAACATAACATAAATATCACAGAAAAAATGACCTTAAAAATCTTACCTGATGTTTCATTAAATAACTGTGTCATAGTTAGGGCTATATTATTTATGTCATTTGTTAATGTAGAAATTTGGTCTCCTACTTTATTCTTATCATGGTATGAAATAGGCATATAGAGCAATTTCTTAGAAGCTACTTCCCGCATTTTAGCAGTAGTTCTAAAACTTGCAGATAATAGTAATTTATTTTGAATCATTCTAGTTACTAAATAAAGCCCAAAAGATAATGCAAGTCCAATCATTGCAACAATAAACATCGGAGCATTGAATGTTGCTTTATTAGCAATTATGTCTTTTGTAAAAAATCAACTGATTATAAACCCAGTCATTGCTGTGCCAAATGTGTAAAGCAAAGCTTCAAAAAAGGAAAGAACTAATCCATAAATCAATGACTTTTTTTCATTAGCAGACATAAATTTTAATGAAGCTTTAAGTAACCCAATAGTAGAGACTGTTGTGACTTTATCATTTTTATGCTTTTTAACTTTAGTCATAATTGCCTCCTTATTGTTCTAATTGAGTTTCATATATTTGTTTATAAAACTCACATGATTGTGCTAATTGATTATGCGTACCACGGCTTATGATAAAACCATTAGTTGACATTACAATAATTTCATCTGCATTTTTGATATTGCTGATTTTTTGACTAATAATAATAGTGCTGCATTCATACTTATCTTTGATATTATCAATAACTTTTGAAGCAGTAATGTTATCTAATGCACTAGTTGAATCATCTAAAATTAATATCTTTGGCTTACGTAATAATGATCTAGCAATAGAAAGCCTTTGCTTTTGGCCTCCAGATAGATTCTTTCCACCTTGATAAACGGGATGATCTAAGCCATCTTCAAATTTACTTACAAATTCATCAGCACATGCGTCTTTAAGTGCTTGCATTATTTCATCATCGCTTGCATCTTCTTTTGCTCAAAGCATATTGCTTCTAATAGTTCCAGTATAAAGCAAAGATTCTTGATGAACAATTCCGACAGTATCATGTAAATTCTTAGAATTTACTTGACTTACTTCCTTGTTGCCAATTTTGATTGAACCTTCGTTATACTTGTAATTATTAACCAAAAGATTAACAATGGTGCTCTTACCGCTGCCCATTGGTCCGATAATTCCCAGACTCTTTTTATATGGTAGAGTAATATCAACATTAGCAATTGCAAAGTTTGGCGATGCATCATAATACTTAAATGACAAATTCTTAATTTCTATGTCATATGAATCTATAATTTCGCCTTTAGAAACATATAAATTATCAGTTTCATAGTCATAAGCTTCAATAATTCTAGCAGCTGCTACTTTTGCTCTAAAAAGTGAACTAAGGAATAAAAGCATTAATAATATCCCCGCAGCTACTTGTCATAACAAGTCAATAAATAAATTAATGTTTGTAATAATATCTTTGTTTATTTTACTTATTGTTGCATAATAACCAACGACAGAGTAAATGCCGATCATTAACCAGTTAAGTAACATTTGAAATACAGGATATGCAGTTGAGAAAATCATTGTTGATTTGTACTGGCTATCATATCAAGCATTATTAATTTCTTTTAAAACATTAAGTCTTTTAGTTTCTAAATTAAATGTTTTAATAACTCTAATACCTGAAATGTTTTCATCAACAACTTTTGTAACAGCATCAACTGCCTTTTGGGTCTTTTTCAATAATGGCCCTGTCTTTACACTTATTATTGAGCCCATAACTATAACAATTGGAATAATAGCAATAATACTTAATGACATTTGTCAGTCAACTAAAGCCGCTACAGTTAAACCACCAATAATCAAGAATATACCTTTAATCATTACAGATGTTCCATTAACTAAAAATTCTCAAAAAATGGCTATATCGTTTGAAAGCCTAGTAATTATTGATTCAGCTTTTAAATCTGCAATATTCTTAAGTGAATAGCTTTGAATTTTTTTATAAAGTGTATTACGGTAAAAATAACTACTTCTTTCAGCGGCTAAAACAATTACCAATGTAGATAAAAATGCCAAAGAAGCTGTGGATATTGTTTGCAGTAAAACTATAATAGTTAGTCACTTAAAAGCTTGATTATAGGTTATAAAGCCAAAATCAATTCTGCCATTTAAAAAATCCATATGGTAAGGCGCTATTCTATCTTCAGTAAGTATTAAGTCAATATACTTTTTAATTAAAAGCGGAAGCATAACATTAAGCAAAACATAAATTAATGTTAAGAATGAGCCAATTATAAAAACTCATTTTATTCTAGAAGGCAATATCTTAACCATTTTTAGCATATTTACACCCCCTTTATAAACCTTAATTAAAGCATTATTTTTAATTATAACAATAAGCAAATTTAGCACCCTATAATTATCAAAAAAATATTCCTGATTTTTTTCCTTGGAATTTAAAAACTACAAGCGATTGATATGCACTCATGACTAAAACATTTTAAACAAAAAATACCTGATGTTTAAATGCAAGTATTTTTGTTTTTGTATTCAAAGTCAAAAAGTTATTTTAGATATTTTGATAAATCAATAATTTGATTGTAAATAGTGTTAGAGTATGTTCCATCTTTAAGTGCTATTCTAGCCTGTATTGCAAATACTCCATCACCAAGTCTCATTACAAATAATCCATTTTGGCCAACGCCAAATCCCCCGATAGTAGGATGGTTATTGTCTTTATCTCCTCCAGTTGTGATATATCTTCTTAAGACATTGCTTATAGAATGATTGAGTGTTAAGCCTGGAATAATGTATTGAGTACCGCCCCAAAGAGAATATCATTTTTTATCCACTGATCAAACATTACCGTTCTTGATTTCCAAAATACCAGAATTATTATTTATTATATTGTTAAGCCCTCTGATAATTTCTTCTGCCATCTTTTTATCAATATCTTTGTTTAACTGTAACAACACTTTACGCTTTAGATATGTTCTTACTTTTGGCAATCAGTATTTGTCCAACTCTGGATCCTTTACAAACCAGTCTCAGCTTCTTGAATCAAAGACAACTGGTTCTTTAAATTGCTTAAGTCATTGTTCATGTTCCTTAGCGCGTTTTATTTCATCTGTGTAAGTATCATCAAATATTTTCCCAGTATCTCTAGCTGATAGACCTGAAAGTCTAGCAATTTCGTTATCTTTTTTATTCTTATCCAAAGTCTTTTTAACTATTTCATCCTTAGTTGGATATACATTAATATCCAAACCAGATGCCGAATCTCTATAAATTTTGGTTTTTACACTTTCTATGGCTCTACCAAAAGAATCACTAAATAATTCTTCAGTCATTCTAGCAGATTCATTTTTATGAGCTTCTGCTTTCTTTGCCTCTATTTTCTTTCTTTGTCTATCAAGTGCTGCTTTAATTGAATTAGAATAAGTATCATCAAAGATTTTTCCAGCATCCCTTGCAGCTAGACCCATAAGTTTAGCAACCTTATTATCTTTGAGACTCTTAGATAAATTTTTTTTAACCATTTCATCAGGTTTTTCACTTGTTGGATGCAAGTCAATATCTAATCCAGAAATTGAGTCTCTGTAAACTTTTGTTTTAACTTCTTCGACAGATCTGCCAAATGAATCACTAAATAATTCTGCAGTCATTTTTGCAGATTCATACACATGCTTGTTACTATGTTTTTTATATCTGTCTACAGCTTTTTTAGCCATATTAGCATACTCATCACTGAACAATTCACCTGTTATTTTTGCAGAAGTTGAAAATGCTTTAGAGCTATCAGTTTGTTTATGAACTGAGTTATCAATCTTTATTTTATTTATGACTGAACATGTTGGATTATCAGAAAGCACTTTGCCACATTGACGACCTGGTCTAACTGGTTCTCCCCTGCTAAGCATTTCACCATTATTTTCTTTTTGCCCTTTGTCAATATTTGCCACAAAACATGCTGACGAAATTAAAGGCGAAGCAAAAGCTAAAAGCCCACCTTTTAGTAATAGTCATTTTTTCATACCACAACCTTCACTTTTATGAAAAAACTAAATAATAAAATAAAAAAAATTATAATATATTCCCTTCGCCCTCAAAGATTTTACTTTGGCTTTTTGTTCTTTTATAAATTCTTAAGTTATAAATGCAACAAAATAAGGCCTAAAACATAATTTTATTTTTTAAAGTCTAACGCCTATATCTTATTAGGCTATATGAAATATTCGTTTTGAGAAATCAAGACATTTTATATTTGCTTTTCTTACAAGCAAATAAGATTACAAAAAACCTAGGAAGTTACAAATTTGAAGTAATCAATGATACAGAATAAAAAACGCAAGTGTTGAATTATGTAAAAGATCTTTCTGAATTGCTAGAAATATAGCATTGTACTAAAACGTTTTTATTGTATTTCTTTATTTTGCACCTTAATGGAGCTATTAACACTTTCCATCTAAACTCTAAAAGTAAAAATAAAAGTAGGATTTTCCTACTTAAAATTGTTATTTTTTCTCAGCATTCTTGGCATTAGTCATTGAACGCATAACAGCATTGATTTGCGACTCGGATGCTTTTCTTCCCATTTGGGCAAACATCGCTTTAATCATGTTTCTGGTTATTGGGGGATTTTCACGAATTTGTTTTTCAAAAATCTTTCTGGCTACAAAAAAGCCAATAAAACCGCCTACTATGCCAAGGAAAAGCGCTACACCTATAACTATACCAATTCATGCGCCTGTTGAAACCATTTATGAAAATCTCCTAAAATTAAATTATTTATATTTAAATATTGTAGCATAAACATCTGCATTAATGGCTTTTATGGTTTCAGTAATTAATTTTGTTGATTCAATTAAATCATTAATTGATATTAAGCCTATAGGTGAGTGTAAATATCTTTGCGGAAGTGAAATTGTTAAAGTAATGGCGCCACCTTTGGCATATTGTAATTCAGCAGCATCAGTGCCGCCACCCATAGAGATAAATTTATAGTGCTTAATGTTATTTTCTCTGCCTATTTTACACATAAATTCGACCAATTGTGGATTAGCCATCATTCCACCATCTTTTATTCTTATAGCGGCCCCATTACCAATCTTAGTTGTTCCAGGAATTGTGCCAATTGTATCATGAGTGCTAGTGGTATCTAGTGCTATTGCAAATTCAGGATTAATTAATGAAACACTAGTTTTAGCTCCTCTGGTTCCTACTTCTTCTTGTACAGTACCAACTAAATATAAATCAACACCTAAGTCTTCATTCTCTAATTCTTTAGCTATGTATTCAAGAATGCATACACCAGCACGGTTATCCATTGCTTTGCCTGCTAATAAATCGGGATTATCTAAATAAACTGTTTCACCAGTCATTAAGACAACATTGCCTACTTCAATTCCATTGTCCTTAGCTTCTTGCTCTGAAAAGAATCCAAAATCAGCATATAAATCATCCATAGTTAATGCTCTGGATCTTTTTTCAGCTTCCATAATATGAATTGATGTATGACCAAAAACACCGTTAAATCTTTTGCCATTAGAATTAATTAAAACTGCTTTAGTTCTTATAACAACACTAGGTCATAAGCCACCAACAGAGCTAAGTTTTATCTGTCCGTTTTCATGTATGCCTTTAACTAAGAATCCAACTTCATCCATATGTGCTGCTACCATAAATTTGGGTGCATTTGGAAACTTTGATTTTTTGTGAAAAATAATAGAGCCGAAATTATCATAAGATACTGTAAAACAGTTATTTTTATTTATTTCCGCTTCCATCATTTTAGCAATATTAGATTCATATCTAGAAATTCCTTCAACCTCTAAATACTTTACTAATCTATTTTTAAATTCGCCTTTATTCATATATTAATTATAAATTTAAAAACAAAAAAAGCGCCTTGTTAAACTAGGACAACAAAAGTAGACCTTAAATTTTTATTTTTTACAAAACTCCACTCACAATTCATGTGGAGTTTTGTAATTAAATTTCTTGAGCATTCGCTCATTATTATATCAATCAATGAATTTATTTAGATGACGCTCAAGTTCCTTAAGCGTCGCTTGATTGTAAGTTCAAGTGCAACACCAATTAAGGTAAAATTTAATTGTGGAGCACTTGAATTTTTAAACAAAAAAAGTTCCACACTTGGCAGTAGGAAACTTTCATATGAATTATACTAAAAATTATAATCATCTAACATATGATGAACGTGCATTTATTGAAATTCAAATAAAATCTGGGTATTCTATTAGATCTATAGCTAGACAGTTAAACAGAAGTCCATCCACAGTAAGTCGCGAATTAAAACGCAACACTGCTTTTAGCGGTTCATATCAATGTAAAATAGCAGAGCAGAAAGCATTAAATAGGCATTCGCACAAATACTTGTTTAAATTTACGAGTAATTTTGAATATGCTGAATTTGAAAAATTTTTCTTAGAAAAATTCGATAAAAGATTTTACGGAATTGTTGCAACAGCTCGATACATTAAGCAAACTTTTCCAAATATTGCGTCTCCGTCGATAAGGACTATATTTAATTGGATTAAGACAAGAAAATGAAAATTGAAACCTAGAGACAGATTGAGAATTTTTTATAAAAAAGGCGGAAAAAGAACTGCATCAGTTGTCTCAAGATTAATTGGAGATTCTCACTATGTATATCCAATATGGGCAAGACCAAAATATATTGATTTAAGAGAAGAATATGGTCATTGAGAAAGTGACTTAATTATAGGCAAAAGATCGAATGGATATGATAATGTATTAACACTTGTTGAAAGGCAAACCAGAATGGGGTTTGCAGTTAAAATTAAATCAAAATCAGCTTTTTTGGTAATTTCAAAGCTTAAAAAAATAATCCAGGATCATAATTTAATTGTCAAATCTATAACAATTGATAACGGGATAGAATTCGAAAGAATGGGTTTATTAGGAAAATGACTAAATATTAAAATATTTAGAGCTGAACCGTATGCTTCATTTCAAAGGGGAACAAACGAAAATTGAAACGGAATGATTAGAAGAATGTTTCATAAAGGTTTTGATTTTAATTCTATCTCTCAAGTTCAACTGGATGATGTTGTAAATCAAATAAATGAAATGCCACGTAAAATTTTGAATTGGCAAAAACCAATTGAACTATTTAAGTTAGCTAATGACTATGGTGTCGTTTTAAATTAAAACATGTGAATTTAATTGACTGCATTCATAAAAAAATGAATGGTTATTTTTTGCATTTTATTTAGTTATTTTATCCCCCTAACCCCCTTAATTACAAATAAGGGGGTATAACAAAACATTATTTAGGGTTTACGCAGATGTTCCATCTGATTTTTTTAACCCCCTGCCCCTTGATTTCAAACAAGGGGTAGATGTGGCATACGCCACATATTATGCAAAAATGCTATAATAAAAAAGCCAAGCACATATGTTGCACTTGAACTTTCATTTATGGGACGCTCAAGTTCCTTAAGCGTCATTTTCTTAACACTTTTCTCAAAATTTTCAAACATTTCAGTTTTAAGTACTGAAAAAAAGTATTCAATTTCTCTATTGTCAAGAGAATTGCCAATTCTTGACATTGATACTTTTCCATTAAGTCTTTCAATTAACTGAAGATATTCTTTAGATGAATATTGACTTCCGTGGTCAGAATGTATAACAAAATTTTTAGGAAAATTAACTTTTTTAATATTATCAATAACCAATGAATTATCATTGTACAAAGACAGGTTAAAACCTAAAATTTTTTTGGTTTTATGATGAATAACAGCTGACATATATACAAAATTTTGATCAACATCTATTGGCGAAGGTATGTATGTAACATCAGTAGCATAGATATCATTATATATGCCATCATAGTCACGAGAAGCAATATTTTGAAACGTTACAGCTACATTCTTAGATTCTTTTGTTCTTTTTGCTTTTCTTATTCTACAAACTAGTACAAGTTTTTTCATTATTCTACCTAAAGTCCTATAATTAAGCTTTATTTGTTTATTTTTGCTAATATAAGCAGCCAATCTTTCTCTGCCGAAAATGCCTCCAGTTTCTTTAAAAGCTTGAACTACAGTGTTCTCTAATTCAAGATTCTTTTCTTTAATCATTTTCAATTTTTTTAGCTTTTTATAGTATGTAGATTTTTTAATTTTAAGCAATGACATAATAACTTTGTTCGATACCTTAAAGGGAAATGAATTCTTTATTTTGGTAACTGTTTCTTTAAATTTGTCCTTTTTTATCTTCTTAATTTCGTCATCTGTAGAAATTATTTTTATTATCTTTATCAAATCTTCTTTATTTAGATCATTTAAAAATTCATCTAATATTTCATCATTTGATTTTGTCTTTTTTGGTCTGCCGGAACCTTTACCTTTTTTAGGCGATCTTCCGCTCATCGATTCTATGTTCATACCTAAATTATATCTTTTATACTTATTCACTAATCTCTTTCATTGATCGTCAGAAATGTGTTTTACATTTTTTATTTTCATCATTTCATTCAAAAAACATTTTTTAGTGAGTTCCCCAGATCTATATTTTTCGTATTTTTCAAACAAATATTTCCATTCATTAACACTTAACTGCTTAGCCATTTTTATCTCCAACAAAAAACATCAGCAAATTTGCTGATGTCTACTTTTTTGTCCTAGTGTATGTTTTCGGCACTTAATTCTGTTTATTCATTAACAAAACAAAAAGCTCCAGTTGATTTTGCTGAGCTTTTTCGCTCTTTTAATGTAATGAAATTGAAATATTTTACTTATTGTACTGCCTTGCAAAATACTTTTTTACATTGCTGGAAACAATTTGTCATTGAATAAATTTTGTTCTTGTAAACTGAATTTTAAAAATAAATTATTTAGGTTGTGGGTCAACTGGCATAAAACCTTTTTTTAGATCTTCAATAAGAACTTGCTTTTTGGTTTTTTGTCCGTTATATTTTGTGTCTTTAGAGTCTTTGTAATAGATATAAATCAACACATAATCACGTGCATAATAATGGTCTCTTAGTCAATAACTAATTGAACTATGACGTAGACCAGAAACACCTGCTCAAAATTTGTCATTTACATCTTTAGCATTAATTAGTCCTATAGCTGCATAGTTATCTTTATATTTAGTTAGGTCCTTATTTTTTATTGCCTCTTGAAATGCTCTTCTAAAACCTTCCCTTAAAAATGCTTCAGAAGTTAAATTAGTTGCATTCCAGAACAAGCCACTAGGTGTGTTTGAATATAACATTGCAGCTAATGAAGCATAGACTCTTCAAACTGCTTGATATCCTTCAACATTTTCTTTTACTTCTTGTGCTGTTTTATAGACCTTTTCAGATTTTAATAGCTCATCAATATAATTCTTCATTAATGGCGAAACAAATGCAGAAATTAACTGTTGAACCTTACCTCTTATAACTCCTCAGAAGCCACGAGCCCCTAAAGATGTATTGCCTTTCGATTTATCTGAGTTGAATATTGCATTAAATAGGCCTTTATTTTCATCTGAAGGTGCATATTTAAACATAACATTGATAAAGTCAGCATATGATTTAGGATCTACTTTTTCTAAAAGTTTTTCAAACTTAGGAATGTTATCAAATACCTTAGCAATTGAAATAGTATCTCCATCGCTTATGAACTTTAAGGCACCATTTTTAACTGCTTCTGCAATTTTTGTAAGGACATCATCAGAATCTTTTAATTCTTTAAGAGTTTTAAATATGCTATCTATAACATCATTAAATATTTCAAGAATTGGACCGTTTACGCCTGTTTCATTGCTGTTTTGGCCAACTATTGCCTTTGAAATAGACTCTAAGAACTTACTTAATTTCTCTGATTCTTCATCAACAGGAATTGTATAGCCTTCTTTATTTAGCGAATCTATTGTTATTTTTGCCATCACATTAAATAGTTTGCTGTCTCTTGCGTTAACAACATCTACAATTCACTTCTTAATGTGTTCTTTGGCTTTTTTCTCATTAACAGAATTAAATAATGTTGAAATTAGTTTTGGCCATGAATTAACATCTTTTAATTTACTTACATTTTTGAATAATTCACCTATAAATAAGTCTAATGCGCCTTTTGTGTTACCAGATTTAAGCATTAATTTAAAGAAATCTTTAGCATCATGATCAGAGATTCCCTTTGATGTTAATAACTTAGAAAGACCAAAATCATCAATAAATTTGTTTACTAAGGTATCATCTGTAGTTGCGCCCTCAGCAATTTTCTTTATATTCTCACCTAAGACTTGTGAATGCTTTTCTAATGTTGAAGAGTTTAAAATTCTCTGTACAAAAATAAAGTCTTCAAAGTTTATAGATTTGGCTGTAAGTTGTAATATATCAGCAAATAAATCAGTCAATGATTTATGTTTATTTAATCCGTTACTCATACCATTTAGCACATTTGGAATAATGTGCAAGTCATGAATTAATGAAGGCAATTCATCCAATAAATCCTTGAAGAATGCTTTGTTTTGCTCACTATTTGCATCAATTTTATAGTGGCTTAGTTGTGTACTGAGTAATTTTTGAATAAGATTTTTGACAGTTTCTTCTTTCAAAAAGCTTTCAAGCAAGACTGAAAAGTCTTTAGAAATTAGATAAATTTTATCCTGGCTATCTAAATATATTTTAAGAACATCAGCAATTGATTTAGCATTGTGATATTTATAAAAATCTTGCTTCATTGTTAATGTTACATTTCGCATTATAGAAGCAATAACTTTGTGATTTTTGACAAAAATTGACTTGAATAAAGTACTGAACTCATCTTTTGAAATAAATTGAGTTAATTTGTCAGTGCCAAATGACTTAATTAGCTGATCATATATCATTGAACCAGCATCTTTTGCATCAAAAGCATAATTAAATATGTTCGCTACAAATTGGCCGATTGTACCTTCATGATTAAGAACAATTTGAGTTGTTGCAAGTGATTTAATTAAATCAATTGCAGTTTTTTCCCAATTTTGGGAGCTAAATTTATCTTTTAAATTTTCCTGTGCTAGCTTTTCAATAGCTTGACTGTCTATTTTTGAGCCATTCTTTGCTAATTCATCAAAAACACCTGAGAAGAATCATTCATCAAGTTCTAAGACTTTGTTTACTTTGTCATAGTTTTGAAGAGAATCGCTTATAAGGGCTATTAGGTCTTTTTCATTAATGTCTTTTACTAGTGTCTGTTCATTCTTCATTAATTTGTAAATCATAGTTGCATATGTGTATCTAATAGAGTTTTTTGCAAATGCTCTATTTAAGATGTTTTTAACATTTTTAACTGCTTTGCTTCTTACATCCGAATTACTTAATCAAGTTTTGATTAACTTATCATAGTCATTGAAATCAATGAAGCTCATTTTATCCGAGAAAAAGCCATTTGTTAGTAATGATAATGATAACTCTTGTAAATCCTTATCATTAGCTAGATAATTCACAAGTTCTTTTACGTTATCTAAACTAATATCAACATTGCCTTTTTTTCCACCAAGAGAATTTAATAGGTTTTTTAATATATTTCCTGTTTCATCAAAATTAATAAAATCTTTAGCAAAATTAATCAATTCTGTTGTCGCTTTTTTGTCAACTAAAGACTTAACTGCTTTGTCTAATAATGATTTTACTGAGCTAGCCATTTTTAGATCGCTATTGTTCATTGAAAGTAGTTCGTCAGTTAATGACTTAAATAGCTTTTTGAAATTATCGTTCTTGAATGACTTTTGAATTAGGTTTATAAAGTCATTTTCAGTAGCAAAAGTTTTAATTTTTTCAGATGACTTAAATATTTTGTTACCTAAATCTCTACTAAAGTTATCATTTGTAAACACCTTAGAAATAGTGTTATCAATCAACTTTCTAAGCATTTCTTTATTGTTTTTAATAAGTGCTTTAGAGTTAACAACCTTAATCAATTCAAGTAGGTTTTTGTCTCAGTCCTTGTCACTGAAGCTAGTGCTCAATTTCTTAACATAATTGTTAAACACTTGGCCTAAATTGGCTTTTGTGCCATTCTTACTTAGTTCATTAAACAGTTCTTCAACAAAATATTCTCTAACTTTTAATTTTTTGCTTACTTCAGGCAATACCCCAAATAAATCTTTTATGAATTTAGTAAATTCATCTAATGTTATATTTTCAAAAACTTCACCATATTTTTTGGCAGAATTATATGAAGCCTTAGCGAAAATTGAAGCAACTTCATCTTTTTGAACTACAGAAATAAAGAATTTTTCTAACTTGCTTGCTAATTCCGAATTATTTTTGTTATCTTTTAATCAGTTTTTAATTATTAAATCAAGACTTGCTAAATCATTAAGTTTAATGTCTTTAGAGAAAATGCCCTTAGTTAAGAAATCTTTGGCAAAATCATTCATTTCTTGACTATCAATTATTAAGTTAAATAAAGTTTTAATGTCATCATCTGAAAACTCAAAAAATTCTTTTGATGCATTTCTAATTAATTTAGTGAACTCATTACTATTAACTAATGTTTTAGTAATTTGCTTAACAAAATTAAAATCACTGCTATTTATAATCTTATTTGCTAATAAATCTATAAGTTCTTTAATAGTGCTTATGTTTTGAATAGATACAGTGTCAGAATCTGCCAAATTTTTAATTGCTGAATCAAGCAAATCTTTAAATGATTGATCTTTTAATAATTTGTTTACTAATGAAGATAGTTCGTCTTTTGAAATAAGTTTTTCAATTTCACTTTTTCCACTAGCTTTGATTATTTCATTAGCAATTGAATCTGAAATGAACTTTTTGCTTTCTGCAAAATCAAAAATGTTTGAAATTAATTTTGCTAACACTTCTTTGTGATTGTGTACAAAATTATCCTTAGTTATTGCTTTAACTAAGTCTAAAATAGTATTTTCAATTGATTTATTTTCAAAAATTCTGTTGAATTTACTTTTTAACAATTCAGATAATTCATCTAAATCAACATTACCAATATGCGAACCTAAATATCTTAATAATGATTCATAAATATTTTCAAATTTGAACACTCTATCAAGTTCATTATATTTGCCAATAGCACTATTAAATAGGCTTTCAAGTTCAGAATCATTAATGCCTTTAGTTATTTCTGGATAACCCTTTAGCATACTTAATGAAATTTTAGATATTAATTTCTTAATACTTTCATTATTAAGCAGTGATTTAACTAATTCATTAGCTCTTTGACCTAAACTTGTGTTTTTAACATTAACAAATTTAACAAATACATATTGAACTAAATCATTAAACGAATTAATTTTATCTCATTCAATTTTGTCAATGCTTATTAAGCTTTGTACAAGGTCACTAAATAAAACTTCAAATTCATTTGAATTAAAAATAGCGCTTACAAAACTTTGAACATCTTCTAATTTAACCAAATTGCCTGTTTTATGGGTATTTTTGAAAATTAAGTTAGAAATTTTATCTTTTAACTCTTGTGATTGTTTTGCGAATTTAAATGCATTAATCAATAATTTTTGTGTAGTATTTTTAGTTTCTTGTATCCCGTCAGATTTAGAAACTGTTTTAAATATTTTGAATAAGAAGTTGTTAGGGTTACTGAAGTCAAGCTTTTGGCCATTTGCTTTAAAAATATTAGTAAAGAATTCACTTAAGTTAAGTTTAAATCCGTCTTTTGAAATGCCATCAAGCATTTTCTTAAAAATGTCTTTTGAAACTGTTTCAAAATCTTTTTCGTCAATTAATGCATCTGAGATATTACTGAATAATTTAGCAAAATCATCTTTTGAAACATTGCTAGTCATTCCATTTAGTTTAGATAATTGACTATATATAATATTGCTTATAAACTCTAATGATTTTTCGTCCTTAACTAATGATTTAACTAAACTTCCAAACTTTTCAACAATAGCTGAATTATGATTTGAATCTGCCACTCAAGACTTGAGTGCCTTTTCAAAACTGAAGTTAGATAAATCATTTGAACTTCCAAATATCCCTTTAACTAAAAAATCTTCTAAAATTCATTGAAAATCGCTGTTTGATAATAATTTTGTAATAAATAAATTTGCAGATTCAGAGTTAATTACATCTTTTAATTCTGGCACATATTTAGCAATTAAATTTGAAACTAATTCTTTTGTTTCATCTAATGAAAGTACCTTTTTTACAAGATTAATAACTTCTGAATTGTCCTTTAAAATAGATGTTTTGGTTAGAACTAATCTAACTAATTCTGATGCAGTTTTAACTTTTTCTAATTCATTTTTATCAATATCAGCAAGAGCGGTAATTAATGAACTTGCTGCTTTTGAAAACTCAGAACTTTTGAAAATTTTGTCGAACAACGAAATCATTTTTTCATTAGAAATAACATCACTGAGCTTGTTTTCAGATGTTTGATATATTTTTTGTGCTATCAATTTTGATAAATCACTATTTTTATTAAAGTAATTTAATGAATTAGTAAGAATTTTTTCAAGAGTTGCCTTATTTGCTTTTAGATCTAAGTTTGCAATAATTTTGAAAATTTTAATTAATGCGATATCTAAATTTTCGCCTTCAAAATTTTTACTTAGTTTGCTTAATGTTTGTGCTAAAACATTAGCAAAATTAAAATCAGAAATTTTGCCATCTTGCAATTGAACTGATAATGAGTTTATAAATGTTTCTGAAATTTTAAACTCTTTGTCTAAAGCGCCTATACCTTTAATATTTTTGGATAAAAGTTCTTTTAGTGAAGATTCATCAATATCTTTGAATAGCTCATTATTTGATTTAACTATTTCAAACACAAAATTTGTGAATTCTTTGTTTAAAGCGCCTTCTTTTGAAAGCTCATCAAAAAGACTAGAAGCTAAATCACTGATTATTTTTTGAATATGGCTATCTTTAAGAACTTTTTGCAATAATTCTGCAACTGATTTAGCTTGTCCATAAATCTTAGAATTATTTGCAAGGTTAATGAATAATTCTCCGATTGTTTTTTTAATGCTCTTACTGCTTAAAACTGATTTAATCAATTTAGCAAGATTTTCAGTTTTAAAAGCCTTTGATGAGTTATTCCCAATTGCTTTATTTATAGCATCAGACAACATTTTTTCATCAACATTTTTAATAATTAAATTCTGTGCAAATTCCGCTATTATTTCTTTTAATTCTTCTTTTTCTTTTTGAATTAAGTCAGAACTAAAGAATGAAGCAATTAATGAAATTAAATTAGCTTCATTTAGTAGATTATTCTTGAAAATGTTTATTAAATCGAAAAGTTTGGCTCTCTCGCTACTTGACTTTTTGTCTTTATTTCAATAAGTTTCTTGAAACTCAAGCTCAGATTTAAGCAAGAATTTAGGAACAAATTCTGATTCCTCTAACCATTTTTTTAATTTGTTTAGATTTTCATTATTGTTTTTCGTAAAAAAATTACTTAATCTGCTACTGAGATCGGCTTCCTTTATTGTGGGAAATTGAATTAATGAATCAATAGCGCCATTTAATATGTTTTTAACTAATGAGCTGTTTAAAACTCTTTTCTTGTATCATTCTCATTTATTTTTTCTTTTATCGCTAAACTTTTTGAATATTTCGTCTTCTTTAAAGAGATTTCCATTAATATCATCGGTTAAAACTTTTTTAACTGTCTCATATTTGTTAGCAAACTCTAATTGAGTTGTAAATGAATCTTTATCAGTAAAAATGTACTTGTTATCTCACTTTATGCCATTCTCATTTAATTTATCGCTGTTTCTTTCAGGAACAATAAGCTTAATAAACACATCCTGTGCCATTTTTTTGTAGCCAAAACTGCCAGGGTGAATATCAAATAATGTAGGAGACAATTTGTTTATATTAGAATTATCTGTTCAGAATGAAAAATCATATGGATTAATAAAATTAAATTTATTTTTAGTAACTTGTGACTGAATATTTTTATTTAGTGCATCAACAGCCATTTGACTAACAATTAATGATGATCCATTATTCTTAAATAAATAGCCATCTAATAAAACAAATAAATGTGGAAGTGGCAGTGGGTAGCCTATAAAATTGACATTTTCAGTCTTTACATGTTTTTTTAACTCAGCAGAAAAGTCATCTATTCTTTTCTTCATTTCTTTGAATGTGTCTTGAAATGCTGAACTAACTCCAGCTATTGCATTAGTTGGATTGGCTTTGATATTTTGTATCTGCTTTATAAATTCAGGATTTTTTAGTTTTTTAGCAACTAATTCCATAAAGTCATTGGCAGCCAAAGTTATAGTTACCAAATTAGCCTTTTGCAATTCTTCTCTTACTTCTTTGGCCTTTTTAATTATGTCTTTGCCAAATTTAGACTTATAATAAGCTAGCTTATTCTTATCATTTTCTGCTAATTGCTTTAATTTAGAATCATCAACAGTAAGTAAAAATTTTCAATCTTCTAAGGTCGTGCCTGAAGATGCATAGTTTGTATATGATTCTAATTTAGAATTATCGGCATTTGAATTTTTAATAAATGAAGCTAAATAGGTAGGGAATGAAATACCAGTTACTTCGTTTTTTTCTTTATCATAATTACCTGGGTAATCTTGATCTAATTGTGAGTCAAAACCGGCTGATATAGAATCACCTAATGCAACATATTTAACTTTTTCTGACTCTTTAATAATGTTGGGGCTTGACGCTCTTAAATCTAAAGGAGTTTTATTGTCACTTTTCACATCTTTAATAGAATCATTATTTTCAGTAGTAACAGGTAGCCCAGGTGCGCTATGAACCACATCTTGAAAACGCTTGCTTCCCGAAGCTTCAATCTTTTTATCTCCAAAAGGGATATAAGAAAGGCCAACAGCTAAAGCAACTGTAGCAGAAAATGTTACAACACTAGTGATAATAATAGGTTTAAGCTTGAGTTTCATAATAAAACCTCCTAAGATTAAGAACGGATTTCATTAAATTATAAAGAAATATGAAACAATATATAACTTTTATAAACTTAAAAGGCTTTACTAATGAGCCTATTTAATAGGTTTAAAAGAAAAACCAAGCCTGTTGCTTGGCTTTTAATTAACTTTTAATTGTCAGATTCGTCTGTAAATTCAATCATATTTGAAGCAAATGCTTCAGACTGAAATTCATCAAAAATGTGTTGAATTTCAACTCTGTTTTCCATGCTTAATATTTCATTTTCATCAGCCACGAACTTAACAGTTTTAATATCCGGATCATATTTATCTGCAAAATATGATTTTGGGTTACGTAAGTCATATTTTCCGTTTTCTTCAAAGTTAGAGTTAGTTCCAGCAGGTATTTTATGACCTAGGATAATGTTTTCCTTTAGCCCTTTAAGTCTGTCAACTTGTGCCTTAATAGATGCATTAACTAAAATCTTTGGAGTTTCTTGATATGAAGCAGCAGCCAAGAATGAATCAGATAATAATGGAATTTGTTTAGCTCCTTTAATTTTTACTTCACCAAAAGGTGGCTTTTTACCTTCTGAAATTAAACGAGCACTTTCCTTTTGATAAACATGGATATCTACTAATGAACCATTAAAGAATTCTGAATCACCTGAGTCAGTAATTAAAATCTTAGAAAGCATTTGACGAATAATTATTTCAATATATTTGTCACTAATGGTAATACCTTGTAAACGGTATAGTTTTTGCACTTCTTTAAGAATGTAATTTTGCACCAAACGTGTATCACCAACTCTTAATAAATTGTTAAGCACAATTGGACCTTCAACGATCTTTTGCCCTGGTCTAACTTTATCATTAACTTTTACTCTTACTTTTCTGCCAGCTCTAGTTTTATACTCAACTGAATTTACTTTGCCATCACGAGTTTTATACTCTTGAGTAATAACATCATATTCAACCGATTCAGAGCCTTCTTTAATACGTTTAATATCAGTTATGCGACCATAATAATTAGAAATAACAGCTGGACGGCCTCATGGTGAATCATAGGCATCAATTAATTCAATTAATCTACCAAAACCGCCAGTGATATCTTCAACACCAGCAACCCCACCAGTATGGAATGTACGCATAGTTAGCTGTGTACCTGGTTCACCTATTGATTGAGCCGCAATAACACCAACTGCTTCACCGATGTTAACTACACGGTTAAGCGCTAAGTCCTTACCATAGCACTTCTTACATACACCATTAGGTGTATAACATGAAAGAACTGAACGGATTTCAACTTTCTTAATTTCGTTTTCAATAATTTCAGTTGCAATTTCAGGAGTAATTAGCACGCCAGCGTCAACTATTAATTGTCCGTCTTTACCATAAATTGCTTTATTAGTAAATCTTCCTTCAATTCTGTCATATAAACCTTCAATAACAGTATTGGTTTTAGTGTCTAAAATGTCTTTAACTTGGAAGCCATAGTCAGTTCCACAGTCTTCTTCTCTTACTGTAATTCCTTGAGCAACGTCAACTAATCTTCTAGTTAAATAACCAGATTTAGCTGTGTTAAGCGCTGTATCAGTTAAACCTTTACGAGCACCGTGAGTTGATGAATAGAATTCATAAGCAGTAAGACCATTTAGGAAAGATGACTTAACTGGAATTTCAACAGTTGAACGAACAACACGTTCGTTTTCAGCATCGGCTTTTAACACCTTTGTGTTGTTGTTCATAAGTCCACGCATACCAGCTAATTGCACGAAGTTACTTGAGTTACCACGAGCTCCAGAGTTAAACATCATAAATAATGAGTTATCAGGATAAAGCTTAGTTAGTTTCTTAAGGTCTTTTTCAATATCATCCTTAATAGCAGCTCACTTAGCAATTGTTGCATTATATCTTTCGTCATCAGTCATTAAACCTTGATCAAAATAATCTTTTAATAGCTCGATGTATTTATCGCCTTCAGCAATTCTGCTCTTAGTATCTTGGTGAGTAATAACGTCACTAATTGAAATTGTAGTTCCTGAAATTGTTGAGAATTTGTAACCTAATTCTTTAATGTTATCCAAAACATTAGCAACAACGTTAGTATATTTAAATCAAACAATTTCTAACAATTTTGTGTAATCATTAACTGTTCAAATAGGTTCTTCAGTTCTTTCTCTTAGTATTATTTCTTGAGAGATAATCTTATATTCTTCAACAATAATTTTTTCTAATATTTCAACATGGTTAACGTCAATTTGCTTGCCGTTAAAGTCCTTTAATTCAGCACATAAATCAAAAATTTGACTTATATCATTTGCGTTGATTTGGTTTATAACGCTTGCAACATCGCTCTTTGTTACTATAGCAACATATTTGTCATAAACTCTACGTACAATTTTAGCCACGTCCTTTTTACTTAATGGTAAATTAAGTGGCATTTTTGCAATAACTTCAGCGAAATTTTGGCCATAAGGAAGTAGGAACTGCTCTAGCTGATTCTTATTGTTTGAAGTGTAAACTACTTCTTTTTCACTTAACTTAACTTCGCCGTTTGCATCTGTTTTATTGACATATTCGACATGTTTACCAAAAACAAATTCAAAACTTTCAGGAAAGGCTCTATTAAAAATAAACTTACCCACAGTTGAAATTATGTATTTATTTTCAGGTGAATAATTAAGCCTTTTCTTGTTAATTTCATTAATTGGCAATGCCACACGAGCATGAAGTGAAACTAATTTGTTTTCATATGCTAATAACATTTCATCATATGTAGAGAAGAACTTACCTTCACCAACAACTTTGTCACCATCAATAGCGACAGATTTTTCCATTGTTAGGTAGTAAAGACCAAGGATAATATCTTGTGCAGGGTTAATAATAGGTTCACCATCTTTAGGCCCTAAAATGTTTTTTGAAGCTAACATTAGCTCTCTTGCTTCACGCACAGCTTCATCGCTAATAGGCACGTGGATAGCCATTTGGTCACCATCGAAGTCAGCATTAAATGGGGTACATGAAAGTGGGTGAAGTTTAATTGCTTTACCACGGATAAGCACAGGTTCATATGCTTGAATAGATAAACGGTGGAGTGTAGGGGCACGGTTTAAAAGCACAACCTTACCTTCAATAGCTTTTTCAACATAAGGTCAGATAATTGGGTCTAAGTTTTCAATTGCTTTTTTACCAGCTTTAATTGAATTTATGTGGCTATCACCATTAATTAATTCTTTAATAATTCAAGGTTCAAACAATTTAGCGGCCATTTCACGTGGCACACCAACTTGATGCATTTTTAATTCAGGTCCAACAACAATAACTGAACGACCAGAATAATCAACACGCTTACCTAGAAGGTTTTGTCTAAATCTACCTTTTTTACCAGTTAGTGTGTCACTAATTGACTTAAGTGGGCGATTATCTTTTGAAGTAACTGGTGCAGGTTTCTTTCTAGAATTATCAATTAAAGCATCAACAGCTTCTTGAATCATTCTAAATTCATTTTGCTTAATAAGCATAGGAGCATCAGTTTCTTCCCATTTTTTCAAACGATTATTTCTAATAATAATACGACGATAAAGTTCGTTGACATCACTAGTTGAATGACGACCGCCATCTAATTGTACTAATGGACGCAAATCAGCAGGAATTACTGGAAGATCATAAATAAGCATTGATTTAGGATCTTGCCCTGAGTGAATAAAAGCGTTAACTACGGCTAAACGTTTGTATAGTTTAGATCTTTCTTGTGCTTTTATTGATGCAGTAGGATTGCTGTCAAAGTGTTGATTGATTTTTTCAATTTCACCTTCAATAAATTCAGCCTCAGCTTTTAGATCTATATTTTCTAATAAGTATTCAATAGCCTTAGAACCAGTTGAAATTTTAGCCTTAGAAAATCCATGAATAATTTCATTGTATTCATAGAAGTCAATACCATAATCTTGACCAGTTTGTGAAACTGCATACGATTCTAATTCAGCTAATGCTTCGCTAATTATTTCATACTCTTCAGTATCTTTTTCAAATCTTTCTTTAAGTTCTTCTAAAGCATCTGCATAGATAATAGCAGCATCTGAAATATCAATAATAGCATTCTTTTGAAGTTTCTTAAGACCACCATCTTCTAAAACAATGTGACTCTTATAGTAAATTAATTTTTCCAAATCACCCTTTGAAACAGTCTTATTTGAATTTGCTATTCTTAAACCTAATAACTTAGAAATAATTGAGTGGTCGATCTTAAAAAATCAAAAGTGCACAACAGGGTTTTCTAAATGAATGTGACCCATTCTGCTTCTTCTAACCATTTTAGGTAAAATAACAGGTTGATATTTTTGACACATTGGTGTCTTTTCACAAATTGTGTTTTCATCACTTTTCTTATACTTAGTGCCGCAAATAGGACATTTAAAGTCAGTTGTAGGACCAAAAATAAGTTCATCAAATAAACCATCACGCTCTGGTTTATAGCTCTTATAGTTAATTGTTTCAGGTTTTGTTACTTCACCACATGATCAATTTTTAACATCGTCTTGAGCCGCTAATGATATTTTAATTTTTTTAATTTCTTTTGCTATTTTCTTATTAAAACTATTCATTATAGTCTCCCTCATTACCAACTGAATTGCTTATGTCAAAGTACTGTTGGGCTTCTTCATCATCTTCTTCGTTATTTGCAGTCGTAATATCTAATTTCATTCCCAATCCATTTAATTCATAGTTTAATACGTTAAATGATTCAGGAATTCCTGGAGTTGGTAAATCCTTGCCAGTAACTAGTGATGTATATAGTTGGTTACGTCCTACAATGTCATCAGACTTGTATGTAAGAATTTCTTGCAACACATTAGCTGCACCATATGATTCAATAGCTCAGGTTTCCATTTCACCAAATCTTTGACCACCATTTTGGCTCTTTCCACCAAGTGGTTGTTGAGTAATAAGTGAATATGGGCCAACACTACGTGCATGCATTTTGTCATCAACCATGTGGTTAAGTTTGAACATATACATAACACCAACTGACACAGGATTGTCAAATTTTTCCCCAGTAATAGGGTCTATTAATGTTTGTTTTCCTGATAAAGGCAAGCCAGCTTCTGAAATAACATCTTGTATAGCTTCTTTTTTAACACCATCAAACACAGGAGTAACAAATTTGCATCCTAAACTTCTAGCGGCCATACCTAAATGAACTTCTAAGACTTGACCAATGTTCATACGTGAAGGCACACCTTGAGGATTAAGCATAACATCAATTGGTGTTCCATCTTCTAAGTGTGGCATATCTTCTTCAGGAAGAATAACTGAAACAACACCTTTGTTACCGTGACGTCCAGACATCTTGTCACCTACACGAATTTTACGTTTTACAGCGATAGAAACCTTGACAATCATATCAATGCCATCTTCAAGTAAGTCTTTGTTTTCTCTACTTAGAATTTCGACACCAATAACTGTTCCATTGTGGCCATTTTTAACTTTAAGTGAAGTATCTTTAACATTTAGTTGTCTTTGGCCCAAAATTGCAGCAAGTAACTTTTCTTCTCTAGATGGGTTATCATCGCCTTTAGGTGAAACACGTCCAACTAAAACATCTCCTGGAATAACTTCAGAACCAACTAAAACAATACCATGTTCATCTAAGTGTCTAATAGCATACTTAGATACGTTTGGAATGTCTCTAGTTAATTCATCAGCACCGGCTTTGCTAGTTCTAAATTGAATAGTTTGTTCTTCAATATGAATTGATGTAAGAACATCTTTTTTAGCTAATCTTTCGTTTAAAACAATAGCATCTTCATAGTTATAGCCTTTATATGTTGAAAAAGCAACTAGAAGGTTCTTACCTAAAGCAAGTTCCCCATCCTTGAAGCTTGACCCATCAACTAATAAATCGCCTTTAGCAACTTCTTGACCAACTTTAATAATAGGTTTTTGGTGAATAACTGTATCTTGATTTGAACGTTGGAAGTTTTTTAAATTATATGTATCTAATGTGCCTTTATTATTCCTAATTTTAATTTTGGCGCCATCAACATATTCAACTTTTCCCTCTTGTCTTGCTCTGAAGTTAGCGGCTGAAAATTTAGCAATATCTGCCTCATTACCAGTAGCTACAAAAGCTGCTTCAGTTTCTAAAAGTGGAACTGCTTGACGTTGCATGTTCGAACCCATAAGTGCACGGTTAGCATCATCATTTTCTAAAAATGGAATACATCCAGCAGCAACTGAAACCATTTGTCTTGATGAAACTTCAATTAAATCAACATCACTAGGTTTACCTAAAATATATGTGTAATTTTTTCTAATTGTGAGTGTTTCATCTATTAATCTATTATTATCATCAACAGTTGCTGTTGATTGAGCAATGTTGTATCCAAATTCGTCAGCAGCTGTTAAATAAACTACATTGTCATAGTCAACTACTGAGTTTTCAACTTTAAAATATGGAGTTTGTAAAAAACCATATTCATTAACACTAGCATAAGTTGCAAGGTTAAGAATAAGACCAATGTTTGGCCCTTCAGGAGTTTCAATAGGACAAATTCTTCCATAATGAGTAGCGTGCACGTCACGAACTTCGAATTGTGCAGTATCACGATTAAGACCACCAGGGCCTAAAGAAGTAATACGTCTTTCGTTTGAAATTTCAGCCAAAGCATTAATTTGATCCATAAATTGAGACAATTTTGAGCTATTGAAGAATGTTTTCATTTGGTTTGAAACCAGTTTGTTATTTGTAATATTTTTAGGAGTAATCTTTTCAGGCTCTTTAGCTGACATTCTTTCTCTAGTGGTTTTTTCCAATTTTGAAAGTCCAACATTCAATTGATTTTGCATCAATTCGCCAACTGAAACTATTCTTTTATTAATCATAGAATCGGCATCATCATCTTGTCCAATTCCTTCTAATAGATTGAAATAGTAATTAATTGCAGCAATAATATCTGATGCAATTAAGTGTTGTGCATCGCATTTAGGATCATTTCCAATAACTAGTGTTGAAAGACCTTTGTCCATTTTCTTTCTATTAGCAAAAACTAAAAGTTTTGTGACTTTATTTGACTTCTTTAAATATGGATAAGCTGGATCTGTATAAAGTTTTGCATAAAGAATTTCAGGATTAATGCCTTCAATTTCTGTTGTTTTTAATGTTCCATTATTGAAGTTGTTTTGAATAAGTAAAGCTAACTTATGTTCAATAAAAGTTCCCTTTTCTAAGAATAATTGCTCGCCGTTTTCATCTTTAATTTCTAAGTCTTGACCTAAATATGTCTCAGTGATACGGTCTATTAAACTTAGCTTTTTGTTAAGTTTGTATCTACCAGTGGCGCCAAGACTATAACGTTTTTTGTTAAATAAAAGCGATGGCAAAAGATTAGCTGCTGATGTTTCAGTCATCAGATCGCCTCTACGGATAGTTCTAAACAAGATTTCTCTACAGTTTTGGATAACTGTCATAGGATCTTCGCTAGATTTAAGACTTTTATCTCTAAGTAGTGTTTCTTCTAATTCAGGAGAATTACCAAAAAGATCATGAATGTTTTGTTCATTAAGACCTAAAGCACCCAAAAATACTGCAAGATTTATGTTCTTGTTTTTATCAATCTTAATTTTTACTGAATCAGGATTTTTAGTTGTAACTTTGTGTGAAATTTCAACTCATGAACCTAATCTAGGCAAAATTTCTAACTTGTTAAACAAGTCATCAGATTGCTTGTTACGCACACCACAACCAAAGTATGCACTAGGCGAACGAATTAACTGACTAACTATAACTTTTTCGCTTCCATTAATAATAAAACTTCCACCAGAGTTCATAAGTGGAATTTCGCCAAGTAAAACTTCGTCATCTTTAACAACACCTTTGTCAGATGTTACCTTAAACTTAGCAAAAAGCTTAGCTGCATAGTTAATACCTTTCGCTTTTGCTTCGATAATTGCATCATATTCCTTAGGTGGCACTTCTAATCTTGCAGAATTAAGAATGTATTCTAAAGAAACTTTTTTGTTGCTAGAAACAATTGGGTAATGTTCCCTTAAAATTTCTTCAATTCCACTCTTTTTGAATCATTCAAATGACTCTTTTGACATATTTAAAAAGTCAGGAACTTCTCAAGTAACTTTTGTTGCTGAATAGTCACGACGCTCAGTCATTGGACCAAATTTTCTAACTTTGTATGGGTATTTATTTTGATATTTATCATGTGTTAATGTTGACATATTGATAATACTCCCTCTAACTTTTAAAAACAGATAAAGTAGTAAAAAATCAATACTTTTTTATAAAGTATTAAATTTAATAGTTAAAGTTTACCATAATTGTAAGTTTTGTATACAAAAATCATTTATTTTATAAGCAAAATAATTTTATAATAATATGTTGCTGTTTATGCCTGTTTTACAGGATAATTAGCCAAAAATATATTCATTTTTATCTGATATTTTTATTTTTATCTGGTTTTGTAAGTAAATTCTACATTATTTGTATGTTTGCATAAACTATAAACGAATGACAAAATAATACTAAGCTTGCAACTGGAAATTTTCCATAGTTGCTAATAAATTTAGATTTTTTTACTAACTTTAATTTGGCAATTTTTTATTTTTTGTGTATATTAAAAGAATATTCAAAGTTTTTATTTTAGAGTTTTTATTTTAGGAGAAAAATGAAATCTAAATTTTTAATGACATTACCAGCACTAATTTCACTTCCAATAATTTCAGCAACATGCACAAATGTTAACCAGAATAACTCGGCTTCAGAAACTAAGAAACCTAATGCAAACAATAAGAGTCAAAATGACAAAATTATTGTTCATAATGGTAGCACCAATGAAGATGACAATAAGATTAATAATGATCAATCAAAACCTGGTCAAAATAATGGAACTAATACTAACAATAACAACACTCCTATGCCAAATGAAAATGCTACACCATCGCCAAATTCAAACAAGGATGATTCTAATTCACAAGACAATGAGCAAAACAAACAAATGCTTACTAAATTAGAAAAAGAACTTACTGATCTTAGGGCCAAGAAAGCTGAATTAGAGAAAACAGTAAATGAAAACAGTGATAAAGTTAAGCAACTTGAAGATGAATACCAAAAAATAGAGAAAGAATTAGTGGAAAAAAATAGCCAAGATCTTAATACAAAGCTAATGGAAAAGTATAATGAATACGAGGCTCTTTATTCAAAAGTTACACAAGCTAAAAATGATCTAGAAATTATAAATAAAGATATGTTAATTGAAAATTTAGAAAAACAAGTCACAGAACTAAAAAATAAAATCAAAACAGTTGCTTAATCTTAAATATATCAATCTTACAATAATTTTATATTAGTATAAGACAGAGCCTTTGGCGTAAATGCTCTGTTTTTTGTTAAAGCACTAAGCAAATTAAAAATCTAACCTCACGGTCAGATTTTTAATTTGCCTTATTATTTTAATTCAACATCAGCGCCAGCTTCAACTAATTTAGCTTTTAAAGCTTCAGCTTCAGCAGCAGGAATGTTTTCTTTTAATGTAGCAGGAAGTGTTGAAACTAGTTTGTTTGCATCCATTAATGCAAGGTTAAGAAGTTCTTTAACTGCTTTAACAATAGCAAGTTTTTTACCATTGTCAGACTTAAGAATAACTGAAAGTGTTGATTTCTTTTCTTCAGCTTCAGCAGCAGGTGCAGCAGCAGCAACAGCAACAGCAGAAGGGTCGATACCAAATTCTTCTTTCATTGCTTCAACTAATTCCATAACTTCTTTAATTGACATTTCTTTTAATGAAGAAATAAATGATTCTTTTGTTAATTTTGCCATGATATTAATCCTTTCTTTAAAAAGTATTATTCACTTTCTTTTTCACTATATAGTTTTAAAGAAAGAGAGAGTTGTTGTAATGGAGCAATAAGTGAACGTGCAAGAATTGATAATGCTTCTTCATAGTTTGGTAATGAAGCAACTTCAGCAACACCTTTTGCATCAATAACATTATTTTCAAATACACCAGCTTTAGGTACTAATAATTTGTTTTCTTTTGCAAATTTAACTAATACTTTAGCAGCTGCATTATCTTCTAGATTGCTAAATACAAATAGGTTAGGACCAACTAAATGTTCATCAAGATCATAACCAGCTTTCTTAGCTGCTAACTTAAACAATCTATTTTTATAAACTTTAACTTCAATGCCTAATTTTTTGGCACTAACACGTAAGTTTTTAAGGTCAGCAACAGTTAAACCACGATATTCAGCAACAACGAATCCTTTAGCTGTAGAAATTTTTTGACTAATTTCTTCAACTGTTTCAATTTTTGCTAATCTGTTTGCTGTTTCTTTGATTGTATGCATCAAATTTCCCCCTTTCATAATAAATAAAGAGTTCCAATACAATAGACAATAATAGTTATAGAAAAACTAAGATATACACTCGGTAACATATTAAGCTAGGCAGTTACTGTCTTTATGTATTGTATTTATATTTTATAATAAATTTATTTTTTCAAAGTAAAAATCTTGTGTATAATAAATATGCCTTTCTTTTGTTTTATTTCTATCAAAAACTTTAAAAGCACTGCAAACTAATTTTGTGGTGTTCTTAATTTTAGTAGTATAATATATTTGATCATATATAAAATAAAAGCCTTTCTTTTTTTGATTAACTACTCAAATTTTAACAAAGGCAATTAAAAAGCATCCCGAGTAAGCATAGGGTGCTTTTTAATTTAAGAATTTATAAATTAGCAACTATTGATTTTGTACAAACATTAGCATTAATAAATTGTGTATAATGCAAATTAATAAAAATGTTAGCAATTATTAGGAGAGTTATTATGAAAAAGATACATAAATTAGGCTTTACTTTGCTTCCAGTTGCACTAACAGTGCCTTTAGTTTCTGCTGGCTGCAAAGATAAAAATAAATCAGAAATTAGGCTAGATGAAAACACTAAGTTATTCTACTTTGATATTAATTCAAACAATAGGGCAACCATAACAGCCTATAATCGTGCCTTTTTCGACGATTCTAATAATATAGTCGCTCAAAGCAAAGTAATTAAAATTCCTGAGAAGGTTAAGTTTAAGAATACTGAATATATTGTTGATTCAATTGGCTCAGAATCGTTTATAAACTTGACCAACCTAGAAAAAGTGGAGTTTTCTAAAAATATAAAATTTATTGGTGACAGAGCATTTGCTGGTAGTTCTAAATTAACAACAATTAAGTTCAGCAATGATTCAGAACTAGAGGCTATAAATATTAGTGCTTTTGCTAACACTAATTTAGAAAAAATTACCCTACCTAATAAACTTTCATTTATCGCTTCATATGCCTTTGCTAATATACAAAATGATAAATTTTCAGTAATATTGAATTCAAATTTAGATAACAATAACAAGCTTAACATAGGACAATATGCTTTTGCTAATTTAAAGGAATCGTTTAAGTTAGAGATAAAAAATCTTAAGGAATCTACTGTCATTGGTGCTGATAAAAAATCCGAATTTGCCATTTTTATAGGACTAAAAGACAATCAAATAATTTTTGAAAAAAAATAAACGGGTTTCGTTTATTTTTTATTAACTCTTTTAAGTGTAGGGAATAACAACACATCTCTTATTGAACTAGTTTCTGTTAGAAGCATAATTAATCTATCAATTCCAATGCCGCATCCGCCTGTTGGTGGCATGCCATATTCTAAAGCATCAACAAAGTCTCAGTCAATATCGCTAGCCTCATCATTACCGGCTTTCTTTTCGTCAATTTGACTTTTAAACCTTTCTAATTGGTCAATTGGGTCACTTAACTCAGTATACATATTTGCATATTCTTTGGTATTTATAAATAATTCTGCTCTTTCAGTAAATCTAGGATCGCTAGATTTAGCACTTAGTGGCGACACTTCAATTGGATGACCATATATAAAAGTTGGCTGAATTAATGAGCTTTCAACTAATTCTTCATACAAAGCATTGATAATATGACCTGTTGTTCAAAATTTTTCAATTTTTATATTGTGCTTTTTAGCCTCTAAAATAGCTTCATCAAGGCTTATGTTTCTAAAGTCTTTACCAGTTTTTTCATTAACAGCATCAACCATATTTACTCTTTTAAATGGTTGTGATAAGTCAATAGCAATGCCATTATTTACGAAAACAGACTTGCCCAATTTTTGACATAAAACCTTGAATAATTCTTCAGTTCTATCCATCATACCTTCAACATTTGAGTATGCTTCATAAAATTCAATTGTTGTAAACTCAGGGTTATGAGTTGTGTCATAGCCTTCATTTCTAAAAATTCTACCTAATTCATAAACTCTTTCCAAACCGCCTACAACACATTTTTTAAGAGGAATTTCTGTCGCTATTCTTAGCACAAATTCTTGATTTAGCGAATTGTGGTGAGTTGTAAAAGGCTTAGCCGCAGCACCTGAAACATAGTCTTGTAAAAATGGAGTTTCGACTTCCAAGTAATCTAAATTATCAAAGTATTCTTTAATTCACTTAACTATTTTTGTCCTCAGAATGAATTTGTTTTTTGACTCATCATTAGTAATTAAGTCGACTCATCTACGTCTATATCTTTCTTCAGTATCAACTAGGCCATGATATTTTTCAGGCAATGGCTTAAGTGCTTTAGTCAAAAGCTCTATTTTATTGCACTTTAAGGTGAGCGCATCAGTATGAGTTTTCATAATTGTGCCACTAACTCATAAAATGTCTCCGATGTCAAAAGTAGCTACTATTTTAGCTAAATTCTCATCACTTTTTTTATTAAAGTACACCTGAATTAGGCCTTTAGAATCTTTTAAAACTAAAAATGGTCCTCTAACAGTCATTAATCTGCCAGTTACATTAATGCTGATGTTTTTTTCTTCCAATTCTTCTCTAGAAAATGAGCTATATTTATCAACTATTTCTTGACTTAAAACTAATTTTCCTAAGTCATATGCTTTTTTAAATGGAGCAATATTATTTTCAATATAAAAATTTAATTTATTACGTCTTACTTGCTCTTGCTCTGTGTATTTTTCCATTATTAATCATTATCTCCAAAACAAAAGATTTATATATCTTATATATCTTATATGAATATTATAAATGATGGTAAAAAATACCCACTAGTCCCATTTATTTACTAATTTTAAAATATAATACATAATGACTGTTATTACTTATGAGGTTAACAAATGGCTAAATACTATAATGGTGTGCACTACACATTAGATGAAGTAAATCATCAAGTTATCTTGATGGATAAATTTCAAGAGCAGTTATTAGGAACAAATAAATTTTTAAAGTTTAAAAAGCTAGGCGGTTCATCAATATCAAATATTTTGACACCCGATCGTTTTAATAGCGAGTTTAAGGCTTTTTGTCATATAGCTAGATTAGCTCTTCCTGTTTTACAAAAAAAATATGTTTATGCTGGTCAAATTTTAGAGCCTAAAATCATTGATAATTTGCAAGAATTTTACACCAAAAAATTGCTTAAAAGCACTATAATCAAGCATATTGAAGCAAAAGATGTTGATTATGACTACTTTAAAAATTTAGATATTATTGGTGGTGTGCCAGATGCTTTAGCTGAAAATGAAAAAATTGTTTTTGAAATTAAAACAACTAATATAAAAAACTATGATTCTTGAACTTTAAACGGTCAAGCTAATAAATTAAAAAAAGATGGTGTTCCTCTTGCCTATAAAAAACAAGCACAGCTATATGCAAGCCTTCTAGGCTACGATTCTTATATTATTGTAGGTTGCTTTTTAAATGATGATGATTATGACAAGCCCGAAAATGTTGACGTCTCAAAAAGAAAAATTGAAGCATTCCATTATTCATTAAAAAATAATTTGGATTTACAAATGCAAATCAAAGATGACATTCAAAAAATAATAGAGTTTCATAAAAGATATAGCGTTTTAAAAGAAAAGAAATCGCCTAAGTATGATTTAATTCATGACAAAGATCAGGTGGACTATCTTAGATGCAAAAATGAAACCGAAAGAAGAGAACTTTTTGACAAATGAAAAGAAATGGGTAAAATTGATAATGATTTTCCATTTGAATCATTTTAATAAAATCCCTGTTTTATAGCATTTTTGAGAAAATAGAGGTAATTATGAACATATCAATTACATACGTAGCTAATCAGCTTAAGCTTAATGAAGACCAAGTTTCAGTGGTGCTGAATTTATTAAATGAAGGAGCAACAGTTCCCTTTATTGCTAGATATCGTAAAGCCTTGACAGGCGGGCTAGATGAAGAAATTATTCAAGAAATTCATCAAATGTATATCTACAATATTGAGCTAAATAAGCGTAAGGAAGCGATTGTCAAAATTTTAGAAGAAAAGAAACTTTTAACACCTGAATTGAAAGCTAAAATCGATGAAGTAGATACTAAAGCTGCCTTAGAAAATATTTATGAGCCATTTAAAGTTGGTAAGAAAACTAAAGCAACTGAAGCTATTGCATTAGGCTTAGAACCTTTAGCAAAATTAATTTTAGAATCAGACAATCCAAAATTTAATCCATATAGAGAAGCTGAAAATTACCTTACTGAAAAGGTGCAAAGCGTTGAGTTTGCTATTGAACAAGCTCAATATATTATTAGTCAAATCATTTCGCAAGATGTTTCAAATCGTGAAATGATTAAAAATCAAATTTACAACTATGGTTTTATCGTTACCAAAAAGAAAAAAGATGCTGAGGATGAAAAAGAAATCTTCCATATGTATTATGATCACAAGGAAAGAGTTAATAGAATTCCAAATCATAGGGTTCTAGCTATTTCTAGGGCTGAAAGCTTAAAGATTATTTCATACAATATTGAAGAATTTAACAAAGCAAAAATAACTTATGACTTGAACCAAAAGTACTTTAAAATAAAGCAAACTGGCAAGATTATCCACGCTTCAATTATCGATAGTCTAGAAAGATTAATTCTTCCATCAATTATTAGAGAAATTAAATCCGATCTTTTTGCAAGAGCTGAAAGTGAAGCAATCAAACTTTTTGCTGAAAATGTTGAAACAATGCTTTTATTCCCTGCTGTCAAAAATAAGTGAGTAGCAGCAATAGACCCTGCGTTCGTTAATGGCTGTAAAATAGCCATATTAGACCCTCAAGGTAATTTTATTGAAAAAGGAATAATGTATCCTAACCCTCCACAATCTAGAACCGAAAACGCTGCTAGAACAATTAACAAATTTCTGGATAAATATCCTATAAATATAATTGTAATTGGCAACGGTACAGCTTCTAGGGAAACCGAACAATTCATTGCCTCAGTTATTAAAGAAAGAGAAAACGCAAATAAAAGCGTAGACTTACAATTTGCAATAGTGTCTGAGGTTGGGGCTTCAGTTTACTCAGCTTCTGATATAGCTATAAAAGAGTTTCCTGACCTAAATGTTGAAGAAAGAAGTGCAATCAATATTGGTAGAAGATTCCAAGATCCATTGAATGAATTAATAAAAATTGACCCGAAATCTATTGGAGTAGGTCAGTATCAATATGATGTGAATCAAAAAGAACTTTCGCAAGCATTAGAGTTTAAAGTTGACAAAGCAGTTAACTTAGTGGGGGTTGATTTAAACACTGCTTCAGCACAAATACTTAAATTTGTCTCAGGTCTAAATAGTAAACTTGCACAAAATATTATTGAATACCGTAGTAAAATAGGCAAATTTAACAATCGTGAAGAATTACTTAAAGTTAAATCTCTTGGTGCAAACACTTATGAACAAGCTGTTGGTTTTTTAAGAATTCACGATTCAGATAACTTCTTTGATAGAACAAGCATCCACCCAGAATCATATGAATTAGCGAAAAAAATTGTTAATAAACTTCAAATTGACTTAGATAATATAAATTCAGAATCACTTAAAAATGCTGATGTTAAGCAATTGGCCACCGAATTTGGCTCTAATGAATATGATGTGAAGTTAATTATCGACTCACTTATAAACCCAACTAAAGATATCAGAGATGAAAAAGAAGGCTATAAACTTAAAAAAGACATTCTTAATTTAGAAGATCTTAAGGTTGGTATGATTTTAGATGGCTCAGTTCAAAATATTACTGACTTTGGAATCTTTGTTTATATAGGGATTAAGCAAGCTGTGTTAGTTCATATTTCTAAAATGAAAAAGAGTCCAACTCATTATGTAGCTCATCCTAAAGATTTAGTTAAACCTGGTGACGTTGTGACATTAGAAATAATAGAAATTAACAAAGAAAATGACAAAATTCAGGGCAAGCTAATTTGACCAGAATAACTATAAAACAGTCAAATAATAATTATTATCAACAATAAAACATAATTCAAGAGCACAAAATTCTTGAATTTTTTAGCACTCTAACATTTAAAGTGCTAAAATATTTGTATTAGATTGTTATTATTAGATTGTCATGGAGGTATATTATGGAATTTAACTTTGAAGATTTATTTAACAACATCTCAGACAATAATAAAAATAAAAGTGCTGAAAATGATCCACTTAAAATTTATGGTCGTAATCTAACTGATTTAGCAGCTAAACATGAATTAGAGCCTGTTATCAATAGAGATGATGAAATTAGACGTTTAATTCGTATTTTAAGTCGTAAAACTAAAAATAACCCCGTCTTGGTCGGCGAGCCTGGAGTTGGTAAGACAGCAATTGTCGAAGGTTTGGCTAGAAAAATTGTTGAAGGTGAAGTTCCTGAAAACCTTAAGAATAAAGATGTGTATGAAATAGATTTAGCAAGTTTAATTGCTGGCGCTCAGTTTCAAGGTCAGTTTGAAAAAAGACTTAAAGACGTATTAAAAAGAATTGAAGATTCTAATGGTGAAATAATTGTGTTTATTGATGAAATTCATATGTTGGTTGGCACAGGTAAAAATGCTGATGGCGGTATGGATGCAGCTAATATTGTTAAACCACTAATGGCTAGGGGTAAAATGCACCTAATAGGAGCTACAACCTATAATGAATATAGAAAATATATAGAAAAAGATGCAGCCTTAGAAAGACGTATGCAAAAGGTTGATATTTTAGAGCCTTCAATTGATGACACTATTACAATTCTGCGTGGTATTAAGGGTAGATTTGAAAATTATCATAATGTTAAAATCCAAGATGATGCCTTAGTTGCTGCCGCAAAATTAAGCTCTCGTTACATTTCAGACAGATTTTTACCCGATAAAGCTATTGACTTAGTTGATGAAGCTGCGGCAACCATAAAAACCGAAATTAACTATGAACCAGAAGAATTGGAAAAAGTAAAGCAATTAGTAACAAGACTAAATATGGAAAAAATTGCTTTAAATGAAGAAGATAAGGAAAAGCATAAAAATAGAATACGTGAGCTAGAAGATGAAATAAAATCTGCTAATCAAAAAATTTCTAAATTACAAAATAAGTGAAACGAAGAAAAAAATGAGTTAGAAGACTTGTCGAAATTGAAAAAATATTTAGATGACTTGTGATACAAAATTAATATTTATAAAAGAGAAACTAAATATGAAGATGCTTCTAGATTAGAATATTCTGAAGTTCCTAAAATTGAGAAAAAAATTAAAGAATTAGAAGAAAAAATTTCTTTTAGTGATTCAACATTAATAAAAAACAGTGTAACTGCTGAAGAAATTGCAGGAATAGTTTCTAAATGAACTATGATTCCAGTAACTAAGTTATTAGAAACTGATAAGCAAAAATTGCTAAATTTAGAAAACGAATTAAGAGCTAGAATTAAAGGTCAAGATGAAGCAGTTAATTTGGTGTCTAAGGCTGTTTTAAGGGCAAAGGCGAATATTAATGATCCTAATAGACCACTAGCAAGTTTTCTATTCACTGGCTCAACGGGAGTTGGTAAAACTGAATTAGCAAGAGCCTTAGCATTTGCTTTATTTGACAGTGAAAAGCAAATGATTAGATTAGATATGTCTGAATATATGGAAAAACACAGCGTGTCGAAAATAATAGGTGCGCCTCCAGGTTATGTTGGCTTTGATCAAGGCGGTTCATTAGCTGAGAATATTAGAAAGAATCCTTACACAATTTTACTTTTTGATGAAATTGAGAAAGCTGATAGAAATGTTTTAAATATCTTGCTACAAATTCTAGATAATGGAGCCTTTACAGATTCAACAGGAAGAGTAATTAACTGTAGAAATTTAATTATCATTATGACTTCTAATATAGCATCAAACACAGAATTAAATGAAGCATTAGACCAAATTCCTAGTCTTAAAGCAGAGTTACTTAAATTCTTAAGCCCGGAATTTGTAAATAGAATTGATGAAATAGTCAAATTTAATCAATTACAAGAACAAGATATTCTACAAATTGTTATATTAGAGCTTCAAAAATTAATTAAAAGAATTTATGACAGCAAGGAAGTTACACTAAAATATTCACCAAAATTAGTTGAATATATAGCTAAGAATGCATATGATGAAAACTTTGGCGCTCGTCCAATAAAAAGATACATACAAAACAACATAGAAAGTGTATTAGCTTATCAAATAATTGATGGTTCAATTCAAAAGAATCATGAATACGAAATCACAGTTTTCGCCAACAAATTCATAGTTTCAAAAGTTAAGTAGAACTACAAAAAACGCTAAAAATTTTACACTAGGACAAAAAAGTAGACATCAGCATGCATGTTGATGTTTTTTTTGTTGGTGGTGCAAAAATGGCTAAACAATTGAACTTAGTGAATGAAAATTTTTATTGCAAAGTATAAAAGATATGGATCTGGAAAGTAACCAAAAATGCTTTTAAATAAAGATGACTTAATTAAAATAATAAGAATAATTTTTACAGATGATGAAATTAAAAAGATCAAAAGGATAAGTTTAAGGAATCTGGTAGTAAACTTAAGCATCGCATAAATAACTTCCTTGATTGATATAATAAAGAAAGAATGTTAAAAAATTCAATTACAAAACTCCTTAGAAGTTGTGTAAGGTGTTTTGTAAAAAATAATTTAATGTCTGCTTTTATGTCCTATTGTAAATTTGAAGTGCCTTTTATAAATTATGAAAATAAATCGCTTAAAACGTGCTCTCGTCACCCTTGTTTTATAAATATAGGAGTATTATTTTTGTGTTTATTAATGACATTTAAAATTTCCGTATCGGTGATATCACTATCTAATATCCTTATTATCTCATTTGTTGTAAATGCAAAGATGTTAACACCATAAACATGTCGCATATTGCTGGTTGTATCTTTAAATTCTATAAACTGTGAAGCTCTAAAAATATTTATAACATTATCATCCAATTCATTGGCTATATAAATTGTTTGTGGTGCATAGTTCTTACTTTCAAAATTAATTGCGTGTCGAATAACTGGTTCTAATTCTGCTCTTTTTTGATTATATTTATTAACTAATGTAGCTTCAATTTGTAATGAGTATTTATCGGTAAAAATTTCTATATCCCCTTTGTAACCTGAATTATGTATTATGGGTAAATGGTTCCCATCCAATGTGACCCCAAAGCATTTATGCAAGTTGTAATTTTTTGATTCAGATATGTAGAATCATGCAATTGTTAGAATATATTCGTAAATTGTGGGTATTGTTGCGTTTCTTGTAACTAAATTAAATACGAATTCGTCATTTCTGGTGTCAATATTTTGTAAAATTTCAATAACTTTTTTCTTAGGAAACTTTTTGTATATATAGTCCCTAAATTCTTCTTCATTTTTTAGTTCTAAATTAAATTTAAAATCATAACTTCCATCGCCAAAGCCGATTTGTTTTTTAATTAAATTCATTATTGCATCTATATCATTGCCATTAATACCAAAAATTTCGCATAAAGATAAATCGCTAAATCAAACGCTATTGTCTTTGTTTTCGTAGTCCAAATATGAGTCTCTTCCTCTTAATGTGAATTTATCAGATAAAAAAGATAGTAATGGTGTTATTATCCAACTTTGGTTCAATTTAACTATTCCATTGTTAAAGCTAATTAATCCGGAGATCTCAAACAATCTTTTGCACATGTCAGAATACTCTCTAATAATATCTGCTGTTTTATTCATAATAAATTCAATGTAAATTTTGTTTATTGGTTTTAGTAAAAGCGTGTCATTTTTATTTTTGCTTATAAAACTGTCAACAGTGTCTTTTGAATTGTATTTAAATAATGTTGAATTAGAGCCGAATGCTTTTTTTATTACATCTTTTTTTGAAGATAGAATTAATAAATCCATGTTTTCTTTGCTAGGATTGTTATTAAAATTGATAAGTGTATTGACAAAATTTAAATATTCTTTTACTGATTTTGTCGTTTTTTTGTTGGTGAACAATGAAGAAAATTCATCAAAATCAAATTTATCATTCTGCAACAATGATTCAGCCTTGTCTATATCTACATGCGATATAAACAGGTGAGTAAAATTATTTTTATAAAAATCATCAAACGACAATTTATTGTAATAAACTTGTTGGTAATCATCAATGATATGGTTTAATTCCTTGTTGCTCTGTGTAGGTCTAATAGATTCTATAATTGTTAAAAAATGATTTTGACTTATGCCTGTATACTTTGATAAAAATTTAATTGCAAATCTAAAGTTATAAAAGTATTCATCACTTTCAGAATCATAAATTTTTGTCTTGAATAATTGTCTTAAATATACCAAGTTATGGGTAGATAAATTAAGCAACGATTCTATTCTGTCAGGATTCTTAAGTGAACCATATAAATATGAATAACCCACATCGCTTATTTTTCTGTCCTTGTTAATGAAACCAATTTTCATCAAATTATTGGTTAGTGTTCTTGCTCTTAAACCTTGCTTAGATTCATCAACTTCTTTATCACTTGTTCTGCTAAATTTTTTAAACAATTTTTGGCCATAATTTCGTTCTAAGTTTATTATTTCATTTATAAATAATTGATAAAAATTTTCTTGTTCTTTCTTGTCCCAAATTTTATTGCGTTTCATAAATTTATCTATAAGATTAAGTAAAATAAAATTAATTTCAACGATTTCATGTACTCTTATTGATGTGTCACCCATGTTAAAAATACTGTTTTTGTGTTTTAATTTCATTATTTTCTCCTTTGATAAAATGTGGTTTTTTTATAAAGGCTATACATTAAATGTCAAAAAATGAAACTTTTTGATATATGCTGTTGATATTATAAAATATATATAAGTATAGGGGGTGTGGATGGAAAAAAAATTATTAAAACAACTGTTTAATGAACAAATCAACCCTGCTTTCAGCACAGACCCATTATTTACTTTTTCTAGTATTAATAATGATAGAGTAAATATAAAAAGTAGAAGATACTTAGGAGCCAAAACTAAACTTCTATACTTTATTTATCATGCAATTAAAGACAAACTCAACGACATTGACACTTTTGCAGATATTTTTGGTGGAACCGGCGTTGTAAGTTATATGTTTCAACAATTAAATAAGAAAATTATTATTAATGATATTTTAGAATCTAACTTTGTGTGCTATAACGCATGATTTGGAAATCAGAAAGTAGACATTAATAAAATCAAATTGTTATTAGATGAATTAAATAACCTAAATCCCATTTATCCAAACTATGTTTCTGAAAATTTTGGAAATAAATATTTTAGTGAATATAACGCAATGAAAATTGGGTTAATAAGAGAAAAAATTGATTCCTACAAAGTAAATAAGAGAGAGAAAGACATACTTCTCACGTCGCTATTGTATGCCATGGATAAAATTGCAAATACTACTGGACACTATGATGCTTACATTAAAAGAAATATCATTGACAAGCATTTGTTTTTACAATTACCGGACCTTTCTGCAAATAATAATGGGAATAAAATTTTTTGCGAAGACGCAAACCAACTTATAAGACATATCAAAGCTGATTTAGTTTATATTGATACGCCTTATAACTCAAGACAATATTCAAGTGCTTATCATCTAGTTGAAAACATAATAACATGAAAAAAACCAGAAGTTGAAGGCGTGGCTTCTAAGATGGTTAATAGAAAAGACAAAAATTCGCTTTATTGCACTAAAAATGCATTTAATGCCTTTACAGATCTTATTGAAAATGTACATGCAAAATACATACTTGTCTCATTTAGCAATATGGAAAATAAAGGCAATGCTAGATCTAACAATAAAATTACACATAATCAAATAATTGATACATTAAAATTAAAAGGAAAAGTTACAGTTTTTGAATCTGTACATAATCCTTATACAACTGGAAAATCAAAAATTAATAATCATAGAGAAATTTTGTATTTATGCGTGACAAAAAAATAGATATTACTCAAGATAAATATATTAAATCTCCCTTAAATTATATTGGTGGAAAGTATAAATTGTTAAATCAGATTGTTCGTTATTTCCCTAAAAATATCGATACTTTTTATGACTTATTTGCCGGCGGTTGTGATGTAGCAATTAACATTAAAGCAAACAAAATAGTTGTTAATGATATAAATGATAGTTTAATAAATTTATACCGTTTTATTTATGAAACAGAATTAGAAAAATTAATTGAGCAAATCCAAAAAGTTATTGTTGAATATGAACTTTCTGACACATCAAAGAATGGTTATAAATATTATGGAACGGACTCCTCAATTGGATTGAAAAAAATCAACAATAGTTCTTATATTAAATTAAGAGAAAGTTTTAATCATTGTACACTATCCAATATAAACAAAAATGTTGCTTTTTATGTATTAATTGCGTTTGCATTTAATAATCAAATAAGATTTAATAAAAGTGGATATTTTAATACTCCATGTGGCAAGAGAGATTTTAATAAATCATTAAAAAACAAATTTATAAATTTTAAAAAAGAAATGATTAGCAAAAATTTGAGTTTTACATCACAAAGTTATGAATTCTTTTTAGATAATCAATTTAGCAAAAATGATTTTTTATATATAGACCCTCCTTATTTAATTTCTATGGCACCATATAATGAAAATAATTTATGGAATGAAAAAAAAGAGATTGAGCTATATAACAATCTTAATAAGATACACAATAAGAATGTAAAGTTTGCATTAAGCAATGTCTTAATTCATAATGGAAAGGTTAATAGAATTCTTGAACAGTGAATGAAAAAATATTATGTGCACTATTTAGATTCTAACTACAATAATTCGAACTATCAGAAAAAAAATAAACAAAAAACAGTTGAAGTTTTAATTACTAATTTTAAATCAAAGTAATTTATTTTTTAATTTTGCGCAAATTGCATATTACATAAAATATTTCTTGCATTTTTTTATTATTGATATAAAATAGAATTACTTATGCTGTCAAGCAATGGTGCTTGACACCTAAATATTTAAAAAAAGGAGCTAACTATGGTTAAAATTAGACTTAAACGTCTTGGAAGCAAGTTTAATGCTTGCTATAAAATTGTAGTAGCAGATGCTCGTGCTCCACGTGATGGAAGATTTATAGAAGCTATTGGTGAATATAACCCTCACTCAAAAGCTCTAAGAATTAATGAAGAAGCTGCTATTCAATGAATTAAAAATGGTGCACAACTAACACAAACTGTTTACAACCTTTTCAAAACTCAAAAACTTAACGAAAAAATTAATTCTGTACTAAAAAGTGAAAAAATTGCTGCTAAACAAGAACAAAAATAATTTATGAAGATTAATTTTTTAACGCTTTTTCCTAAATATTTTGCCCCCTTTACTGAAGAATCTATTGTTGCTAAAGCAATTGAAAATAAACTTATAGATATTAATATTGTTGACTTTAGATTGTTCAGTCTAGATAAACATCATAAAGTTGATGATGAAACTTATGGTGGCGGTCAAGGAATGTTATTGCAAATTGAACCAATTGACAGAGCTTTAGATTCATTGCATAACAGAGGTGGATATAAAATTTTAGTTTCTCCGCAAGGCAAAGTTTTCAATCAAAAAAAGGCTCATGAGTTATCTAAACTTGACCAAATAACCTTTATTTCAGGCAGATACGAAGGTTTTGATGAACGAGTTACACAAATAGTTGATGAAGAGTTATCTATTGGAGACTATGTACTAACTGGTGGTGAGTTACCTTCAATGGTGATGGCCGATTCAATAATAAGACTTATTGACAACGTAATTCGTAAAGAAAGCCATGAATATGAATCATTCGAAGGCGATGGATTATTAGACTATCCACAGTATACACGCCCCCGCGAATACAAGGGTATGGCTGTGCCTGAGGTTTTGCTAAATGGCAATCATGCAGAAATTGAAAAATGAAGGAAAGAAGCTAAATACAAAAAGACTTTAAAAAATCGTCCAGATATTATTGAAAGGATTAATCATGAGAAATAAATTAATCGAATTAGTAGAAGCAAACCAATTGCGTACAGACTTCCCAGAATTTCGTGTTGGAGACAATGTTAAAGTTCACGTTCGTATTCGTGAAGGTGGAAAAGAACGTATCCAAATTTTTGAAGGTTTAGTAATTAGCAAAAAAGAATCAGGCACCAGAGAAACATTTACTGTTAGAAAAATCTCATTCGGAATTGGTGTTAATAGAACTTTCCCACTACACTCACCATTAATTTCAGCTATTGAAGTTGTTAGATCTAACAAAGTTAGAAGAGCAAAACTTTACTACATGAAAAATCGTTCAGGTAAATCAGCTCGCCTTAAAGAAATTAAGAGATAATTTAAACAAGAAATATCAAAGGCACCATTTTTATTCTGGTGCCTTTTTTGTTATCTTCTAAAGTAAAAGTTAAAGATATTCATCTTGATTTTAATAAAGCATAATACTGTCAAAAATACCTTTTAGTACTATAAACAAAGCTTTTTAGTGTTATATTAGTATTCTAACTTTACTCTCTTTTTGCTATCAAATTGATAGTCAACAGCATAAATGCTACCATCAGCTTGATCAATTTTAAGGCCTGCTTTCACAACTTTTTTAGTGGCAAAAAACAGCTTAACTCTTTTATCATTAATGTGTATATATGCACCTGGATTATATTCATATGCCCTTATTTTGTTAATTGCTTCATCGCAAGTTAGATCTTTAGTTATTTCAGCATCCTCTTTGTTTAATTTAGGGCTAAAAGTTACTTTACTTTCGTCTTGTACTTCTCTTGCTAGTTCACCCTTATCGATTTTATTAAGTCAATCAACTATTTTTTCTGCTGATAACAAGCTAATTTTACACAACAAGCTTGATGCAGTATCTCTTTCATCAATTTCAAATTCAATTTTGGCAAAAACGTCCCCCGCATCCATAGCTTTAACTATTTCCATAAGTGAGACACCAGTTGTTTTGTCATTATTTAATAAAGCATGCTGAACTGGCGCTGCCCCTCTATATTTAGGCAATATTGATCCATGAACATTTAAATTTAATTTTTTAGCTATTTGCAAAACTGAAGTTGGAATCAATTGACCAAAAGCAGCTGTAACTAAATAATCGTAGTCTAATGCCTTCAATTCATCCGCGATTTGACCTATTTTTTCTGGCTGAAAACATTTGATGTTATATTTTTGTGCCAATACTTTGGTTGGTGTGCTAGTTAAAATTCTTCCCCTTTTATTTGGCTTGTCGGGCTGGCTAACAATTCCAACAACCTCAAAATTATTTATAATTTTTTCAAAAATTGGAACAGCAAATTCTGGTGTTCCTGCTAATAAAATCTTCATAAAATAATTTTATTAAATTATTTAATATAATTTAGAAGTTATAGACCATCATTGCTAAAGGAGCATTATGAGTTTAAACCCTATTCATGATAAATGAGTTAAAGAAAGTTCACTAAGTAATAATTATTCTTATAGTATTTGAAAGTCTAATTCTAATAAATCAATAGATAGAATTAATGACGCTTTTTCTGGTAACATCAAAGCAATTGGTAACAAAATTACTGCTGATTTAGAAATGGGCACTATCTATTTGAATGAGTATACAACTGTTGCGATTGCAAAGGCTTTTTATAATAATTTTCTATCTGAAAAGCAAAACAAAAAAGTGTTTCTTTCTTCTGATAATTCCGAATCATCTAACTTGCTTTTAGAAGTTTTTGCGAGCGAGCTTAAAGCTCAAAATGTAACAATTATCAGAGCAGATAATTCATCTAGTATACCTGTTGTTTATAAGTCGTTTATAGCATTAAAGGAAAATTGCGATACTTTTGTTTCATTTCAAAATCCACTAGGCAATAATAAAAGAGCACAAATTTTATTTAATTATTCAGATGGTTCTGCCTTTTCTAAAAGTGATATGCAAAAAATGATTAGCTACATTGAGTCAGTTGATTATTTGAATATAAATTTACCCACATTAGACAACAATTATCACTTATCAGATGCAATTAATGAATACATTGAACAAATTCACAAAAGATATGCCGGCAATAAATTCTTAAGCAATATGTCAATTCCATTTGGAATTGATGTTTCTAGATATCTAAACAGAGATTTTTATGTTGATAATCTTAAGTACTTTAATTTGCCGTTTTTCGCTGTAAACAGGGCAAAAAACGCTAATTTCTACTATGCAAATCGCCATAATTATTTAGAAAGAGTTAACTGAAAAGGAATTGGAAAAGGTTCAAAAGCCAATTTCATTATTAATGAGGAAGGAACTGGACTTAATTTTTCTATAAAACATAAATCAGTGTTTAAATATTTTAAGCCTGACGAAATAGCGGCAATATATTTAAATTTTTTGATTAATGATGATCCTGAATTTGACAAAGAATTGCCTCAGAATGCTTTTATAGCAAAAAACTATTTTTCTGGAGACCTTACTAGAAGTATTGCACGCGAAAATAATATTGAAGTATTTGAATTTGTTAACAGATCTAATGTTTGAAAATATATATCTGAAAATTCTGATAAAAATTTAATAATGGCTTTTACTAGCAGTAGTGAATTTGTTGCTAACAATAGTCTTACAAACTCATTCGATGCTAACCTATTTTTTTTAGAGATGCTTAGAATGATTAATTTTTATAAGCATGAAAAAAACCAAAACCTTTTTGAGGTTTTGAATGATATTTATAAAAAATACAATAGGCATCATTTAACCATTCATACTTATGAAATAGAATTAGATGGCGCAGTAAGATTTTTTGAAAGAATTAAAGTAGCATCAAAATTTGGTTCTAATTTACTTATAACCAGAGTTCAAAAGATTGAAAATGACAATAATATTGAATCAAATTCACTATATAAAATTTCTTTTAGAAATCGTGAATATGCATATATTCACTATAATCAACAAGCTAAAGCCATCACTTTTTATTGCAACACCATTGAAAGAAGTAGCGAGAAAAATGGTGAAACGATGATGGTGGTAAGAAACAATGAAATGTTGGAAGGCTTGCTCGAGTTAAAAGAAGAAAACACTATAAGCAAATTTTCTGTCAAGTCCTTCTTGAAATATTTAGCCTACTCTTTATTTTTAATTGCTATTATAATTTTCCTTTTTTACTCTGTTTATAATCTTAAAGATGAATTTGGCGCAAATTCTGGTGGGCCTTCAGAAGTATTTAGAGCTTTTTATAAAAAGCTATATGTCAAGAATGATATTGCAGAATTTGCCCGGCCAACAAATGCTGGTTATATTGCTAGAACTTCATTTGTATTTCTTTCATTTGGTGCATTTATTTGATCTATTTTTCAAGCCCTGATTTTTAAACGGGTTATTACACTACAAGGTGACAAAATTAAGTGAAGCGACATTTTTGTAGGTACAATTATCGGAATTGTGGTACAAACCATCACACCTAAATCAATTGGCGGAGATATTGCTACATATTGATACTTAAGAAGGCGGAATATTCCTCGAGCTTCTTTAATGTCTGCAATTGTTGTTAACTCATTTATTTGACAACTTGGCAACATAATTTCAACAGCAATCTTTGTGCCAATTGGTATAAGTACTTTTTCAAATTTCTTTGTAAGTTCAAACCCTAGTTCGATCACTTTCATTGTTATGCTAGTACTAGGCTTAATTTTCGATACTGGCTGAACCACAATACTTTTAGTCATTACACTTAACAAAAAACTACAGAGATTTTCGCTTAAAGCATTAATTGCAATAATTGAAATTTTACCTTTTGTAAAGTCATATGATTCATTTGCAATTAAAGCAAAATTTGAATATGAACTATTTAACATTAATAAATGTATCAGAAAAACATTTAAAAATCCATATTACTTTTTTGAACTCATATTACTTAAGTTTGTGCCATCATTATTAACATTTAATGCATTTCAAGCTCAAGCTTTGAATATTGTTAAGCCTGATGTTCCGCACGGATACTACTGAAATCTTACAATTCAAAGCACAATGATTAGGGTTGCTAACTCAATTTCATTTACTCCGGGCGGAACTGGTACTGCTGACTATCTATACAAAGTCTTAATAAAAGAATCAATTCAACCAACTGCATATGATGGAGCTTCAGCCTTTGCTAATTCGTCAATAATGACTGCCTTAAACACTTTAGGCTTTGTTGTTATAGGCACACTTGTTTCAGCTATAATCTTAATTTTGGTATATATAGGCGAAAAAAGACAAGATCATTATCGCAAGAAGAACAAAAATCATAAATTATTAGCAACCAATTCATCTAACAGGAATATTAAAACAAAATCAATTTATTACAAAATTGTGTTCCCATTTATTTTGATTTCTTTAGTTGCTTTATCATTAACATTTATATTTGTTAATTAGCATATAAGTCTGTTTTATAGGCCAATAGTTGTAAAAAATGAAGCGCTTGCTTCATTTTTCTTGTTTGATACTTGTTAATTTGTAATTGACTTTCTTAAAAGTTCCTTAACTTCTTGTTCACTTTCACATTTTATTGCTTTCTCAGCTAATGATTGCATTTCCTTAAATGAGAGAGAATTAATGTTCTTTCTTGTTTTTAAAATACTGCCCGCACCGACTGAGAATTCATCCAAACCTAGTCCTAATAAAATTGGAACTGCATCTGGATCGCTTGCCATTTCGCCACACATTCCTGCTCACTTGCCATATTTATGAGCGCCATCAATAACATATTTGACTAACCTTAAAATTGATGGATTAAGTGGTTGATAAAGATATGAAATACTTTCATTCATTCTATCAGCAGCCATTGAATATTGAATTAAATCATTTGTTCCTATGGACACAAAGTCTGCATACTTGCAAAATTGATCAGATAACACAGCAGCAGCCGGTGTTTCCATCATTAAGCCAACTTCAATTTCATTAACATTAGCAATTCTGTTGTTTTCCAATTTAACTTGTTCATAGGCTTCTAAGTAAATTTTCTTAGCTTCAATAAACTCATTCACACAAGTAATCATCGGAAACATAATGGCTACTTTACCAAATTCACTAGCTCTAATAATTGCTCTTAACTGAGCCATAAAGATATCTCTATGCTTTGGATCTAGACACAAACGAATGGCTCTGTATCCTAAAAATGGATTAAGTTCTTCAGGAAATTTAAAGTATTGTAGAGTTTTATCCCCACCAATATCGAGTGTTCTAATTACAACTTTCTTACCTTTCATAGCTTGAACAACTGCTTTATATGCTTCAAATTGTTCTTCCTCTGTTGGTCAGTGATCATTGTCCATATAAAGAAATTCTGTTCTAAAAAGTCCAATTGCCTCAGCATCATTTTCTAAAACTAGTTTAACATCCTTGACGCTGCCAATGTTAGCTGCTATTTCAACTTTATGATTATCACTAGAAACTGATGGCTTGCCTATTAATGATTTTATTTCGCTTAAATAAGTATTATATTCATCTAATAACTTTTGAAATTCTTTTAATTCGTTCTCAGTAGGATTAATAATCAAAGTTCCATTTGAACCATCGAGAGCAATTAAGTCATCATTATTTACATTCTCTAAAACATTGTTTGTACCAACAATGCTAGGAATATTCATACTTCTAGCCATAATAGCAGTATGAGAAGTTGTTCCGCCAATATTTGTTACAAAACCTTTTACAAACTTTTTGTCCAATTGAACTGTTTGAGAGGGGCTTAGGTCTTTTGCAACAATGATAACTTCTTTATTTATAGCACTTAAATTAGGTTCTCTTATACCGTGGAAAAAGTATAAAAACTTCCTTAATATATCCCTAATGTCTGCTGCTCTTTCTTTCATATAAGAATCGTCCATAGAATCAAAAACAGCAGCCATATTACTAAAATATTCATTAGTTGCATATATTGCAGACTTATTGTCATCTTTAATAGCATTCTTAATATCTTGAGCAGCAACTGGATCTTGAGCTAATAATAAATGTGCTCCGAAAATTTCTTTTTGTTCTTTTGTTGTAGCAACTTCAATTGTGTGTTGAATATCTTCTGCTATTTGTTTGACGGCTTTGTCAAACAAATTAGTTTCAAACTCAACACCTTTTGAGTTATTCAATATCTCTAAAGGCAACTCTTCAATTTTGAATGCTTTAGCAATCGCAATACCTTTTGACGCTCCAATCCCTTTGATGTGCATATTGTTACCTCGACTTTAAAAAATTAAATAGTTATAATTAGATAATGAAAAAAAATAATGTTAAAAGACCAATATTAGCTGAAAATATATACTTGACCAAAAGTGAAAAAAATATTTTGAACTTCGTAAACTCATTTGAAGATTCTGAATTCAACCTGTCACAAGCTGAATTAGCAAAATTAGCTAATTCTTCTGAAGCTGCTGTCAGTCGGTTTGTTAGAAAATATAACTTCAAAGACTACAGAAACTTCATAGCATCAATCAATGTAAAGATTTCTAATTTTCAACGTATGTATCCCATAAAATATGATGAAGGCAAAGAACCTAATCCTTTTAGTGTTATTTACTCATCATACAAATATGCCATTGAAAGTATTGATGAAGAAAATGTAACAGATAACTGCATTAAGGCCGCCGAATTAATTAATAATAGTAGAAATATATTAATTTATGGTTCAGGTTCTAGCCAGCGGAGAAGCCTAGATTTGGTGGCTAACTTGATAAAAATAGGAAAATCAGTGGTATATAACTCGGATTTCCACATCTTTTTTCCTGCTTTAGCTAATGCCAGTTCTGAGGATGCACTGATTGTTTTTTCAAACAATCTTAAGTCAACTGAATCACATTTTGTTATTTCAAATGCACATAAAAATGGTCTTAAAATAATTGCAATTACATCAAAACACGACAATAAAATCAACAAAAATCTTGATGTAATAATTCAGTATCAAAAAATTCAAAATGATACTTTATTAGTGCCAGTTAGTTCACGTGTTTCGCAAATGCTAATTGGTAATATATTGTTTGAAGCTATTATCTATAATAATAGCGAAAACTATAACAAGCTTAAGAAATCATCAGCGCTAATTGACGAATGATCTAATATTGATAAAGTTCACCATAAGGTTTAGATAAATCAGAGAATTAATTCTCTGGTTTTTATTTATCAGCCTTAGAAATTTCAAAAAATCCTTTTGAATAAAGAAACTCTAAAACTTGATTTTCTGTTAACTCTTCTTTTTCTTTTATAGCTTTAAAATAGGACAATGGTGTGCAAAATATTAATCCTTTTGCTAAATATTTTAAAGACTTATCATCTAATATGATTCTTATATTTTCATCAACTTCATATACTAGGTAGTTATCTTTATCTTTTAAAGTGCTTGGATTAACAGATATGCCTGTTTTTAAGTGTTTTTGGATTGAATTAAATACAGAAAATCTTGGATCCTTATTAAGATCTATTATTCCGCCAGGATAGTATTTAAGTTCTAATTTGTCTACTAAGTCTTCAATTTGTCTAAAAGGATATGAAGCCCATGAACGTCTAGAAAAAGTTCATATTGATGGTTGATATCAATATGCATCATTTACATAATTAACTCTATAAGTCCTTAATTTATTTTCCATTAGTTCCTATTTTTGGCCATAATAGGCATTTTTACCATGTTTACGGTAATAGTGCTTTTCAATCAAAGCCTTTTGTGCTTCTTGTGCACTATTATTACTAATTATTAAAGTTTTAATTGCCATTTTGGCTATTTCTTCTAACGTTAGTGCTAAGTCAACAGCATCTTTTGGTGACTTAAATGATCACACAAAAGGGCCGTGTTCTTTCACTAATGTTGCACTAGTTGCTTTTCAATCTAATTTTCTATTATTGAATGTTTCAATAATAACCAAACCGGTATTGTGTTCATAAGCGCCATTAATTTCTTCAGGACTTAGCGCTCTAGCACAAGGAACAGGCCCATAAAAATTGTCTGCATGAGTTGTTCCAAAGCAAGGAATATCTTTGCCAGCTTGAGCAAATGCTACTGCATTTGTACTGTGGGTATGAACAATTCCTTGAATTTCAGGGTTGTTTTTATACAAAAGAGTATGTGTTGGTGTATCACTAGAAGGCTTATATTTCGAATCATAAACATTGTTTTCCATATCGGTAATAACCATATCTTCTGGCTTTAATGTCGCATAATCTACGCCACTAGGCTTAATAACCATGTACTTTCTGTCTTTGGTTATTCCAGATACATTACCCCATGTATGAATAACAAGGTTATATTTTACCAAAAGCATATTGGCATCATATACTTCTTGCTTTAACTTAGCAATTTCTTCACTATATTTTTTGTCAATTGAATTCATATTAGTTATCTCCGCCAACTAATTCCCACTGTTTATTATAAAACTCATAAGCATCGGCAATATATTTAACTGCTTCATCTTTAGTTTCTTCTGCTTTATTAAGCGATCACATTTCGATCATTATGGGTTGGTTTAACTCTAGCTTTTTTAATATATTTAACATATATGGAAAGTCTACAGTACCGCTCCCAAATGGAGTGTCTCTAAATTTACCAGGAACTGTGTCTTTAAAATGAAAGGCAACTAAATGATTTTTTACAATCTCAAACTCGTTATATAAGTCTGTTTTATTGGCTCATTGGTAAATATTACCTAAATCAGGATATATTTGCAAATATGGACTATCAATCATATTTATATATGTAAGTGCTCTAGTATTTGTGCCCATAAAACGGGTATCCATAATCTCAAAAGCTAAACATACTGAATACTTCGAAGCAAGTCTAACGGCTTTTTTAATTCCTTCAATAAAGAATTGACGTGTTTCATCATCGCCTTGTTCATAATAAACATCATAGCCTGCCAATTGCACTGTTCTTATCCCTAATTTTTTAGCAAGAATTATGGCTTTTTCCATAATATCCATTGCTTTTTTTCTTGTTTCAGGATTTTTTGAACCAAAAGGATATTTTCTGTGTCCGCTTAGTGTCATAGAGTTAAAGTTAAATCTATGTTTAACTAATAACTCTTGTACTTCTTTTATTTGTTCATCACTTCAGTTAATTCTGTTAAGCCTTTCGTCACTTTCATCTACAGAAAATTCCATAAAATCATAGCCTGCTTCTTTAGCAATTAGTATTTTTTCTTCTAAAGAAAATTTGTTGTTTATGGCTTTTTCATAGATGCCAACTAATCTATTCTTAGCTTCAGTATTTTGCAAATTCATCTTTAAAGGCCTTTGCAGCTAGCTCAGGATTTTCTGCATCACGCAATGAACGTCCTGCGATAAAAATATAAATTGGAATATCTTTGAAAAGCTTAATATCTTCTAATGCAACGCCACCAGTTATAGTTACTTTGAAGCCCATATTTGAAAGTTTGTTAACTGCATCAATGTCTTTTTGTCCTCATTTAACGCCACTAGCTTGGCTATCTCTAGAACGGTGTCATACAACTTGGGGTACGCCTGCTTTTGATCAGGAATTGGCTTGTTCTCAAGTAAAATTTGAAGTTAATTCGATTTGAACTTCCTTGTTGCTGCCAAACTCTTTTGCAATATTCATTGTTTCAGTAATAGTTGGCAATTCAGCAGCACAGATACAGGTTGTAAAATCAGCACCATTTTCGAAAAACATTTTCCCAAAAACTTTACCTGCATCAGCAATTTTTCCATCAGCAACGATAATTTTATTTGGAAAAGCTTCTTTAAGCGCTTTAATAGCTTTTTTGCCCTCTGAAGCTATTAATATGGTTCCAACTTCTATAACATCAATATATTTTTCAACTTTTTTTGCACTTGCAATTGCATCTTCAATTGTTAAATTATCAAGCGCAATTTGTAGCATTGGTTTCATAAAATACTCCTAATTACTCATGTATTTTGTATAGTCAACACTCTTAATAATTTCAATGACTTCTTCTTTACTTTTGGCACTAGCAATTTTGTCGATGTTGTTAGGATCTTCAAATACAGCAATAATTTGCGGAATAGCAACTGCAGTATGAGTTTCACCATCTTTAGCAGCTAGTGTCATAACAATTTTTACTTCCCTAGGGTCATTTGCAAAAGTAATAGGTTTTTTAAGAGTAAGCAAGCTAAAACCATTTGAAAAAACACTATTTTCAGTTGCAGATGCATGTGGCATAGCAATGCCATCAACTAAAATATAATATGGTCCATGAGCTTCAGTTGATTTTAAAATAGAATCATAATAATTAAAGTTAATGATTCCTTTATTAACTAAAGGTTCGCATGACTTATGAATTGCATCTTTGTAGTCTTTGGCTTCATAGCCAACAATAATTGAATCATTAGCAATTAAATTGTCTAATAAATTTAGCTTATCTGCCATTATTTAATTCCTTTAGCTAAAGCTTCTTGAAAAGCGGCCTTAATTTCATTAATATCCATAACATTTTTTAGGCCATGAACAGAAGCTTTTGAATTAGAAACTTCTGAAACAAAGTTATTGGTGCACAAAATAACATCAAAATTATTGGCAACAGATTTACCCATACCTAGCCCTAAAGCTTCAACAGTGCCTTGAATGCCTAATTCACGCATTGCTTGTTCTGTTTTTAGTTTAATAATCATACTGGTTCCCATTCCAGAACCACATAAGCATAAAACTTTCATTTCCACCTCTTTTATTTTTTTAATTTAATAAGATTATAAACAAATGTATAACCCTATAAAATAACTAATAAAGGAAACCTTTATTAGTCTAATTTTAATTATGCGTTTTGAGCAACTGCCTCTTCAGACACAGGTTGTTCTAATAATGTAGGTTTTATCTTAAATAATTTTTGCATTGATGTAGGTTTGTGTTGTCTTGCGGTGTCAATAATTTGTGCTAATACAAGCATTCCAACTAGGTAAAGTGGGAAAACAATATAAGCAGCAATTGGATGACCGCCACCAATGATCATCAATATACCAAATATGAAGTTTCAGTCAAACATACCATTAAAACCGGTAAAGAATGGTCCGTGTGTTAAGTATTCGACTGCTTCTTTGCTATTAGCAGCAGAAGCAACTAGTCCACTTGATTTAATACCAAAACTATTAATCATACCTAGACCAAGAGCAATAACAATTATTTCTAAGAAACCAAAGATTGCTGGTACAGCCAATGTAGCTTTGTACCCGCCAGAAGCATTAGCAAATACACCAATTGATCCAGAGTTGAAGAATAATGTTATAAACAATGGAATAACAATAGGAATACTAAAGCTTCCTGGAATTCTAGATAATCCAATAACTACTGCTACACCTATAAATTGTGCTACAGTACCTGAAATAAATCCAAATGTAACAGAGTTAGGTGAGAAACCATATGTAGCTGCGACATCGACAGCAACTAGGGCACCTGGCACTAATTTGTCACTAATTCCTTGGAATGATTGCTGTAATTCTGAAACAAACATTCTAACACCAGTTTGTATAGCTATAATAGAAGCTACTAATTGGAATGAACCAAGAATTAATTGCACAACTCAAAAGGCATTACCACCGCCTACTTTTCATGGTCCATAGCCGTTTGTCACTAATCCGTTTTTGCCAGCAAATCTGACAGATTCGTCTAATCCTGGGGCAAATTGGATAATTAAAATTAAGATCAAGAATACTAATAAAATAAGCACAGCTTGTGTAAAAATGTTATCTTCAAAAACCTTTAGGCCTTTAGGCATTTTTCTATTTTCTGAAGACTGTTCTGCTTTACCAAAATACTTTCCAATTTTGTATGCTATTGCAGCACCAAACATTTGTTGGTGGCCAACTGCAAAACCAGCATTTTGTGTAACTGCATCAGTTCCTTTGATTGTAGCTGATGAAGCAACACCTCAGTAAACACCTAATAGTAATCCAGAAAATATTATTGTTCCTAATTGCGCACCTAATGATACTACACCTTTTTCATCAATTAGTCCAGCGCCTTTTGAAAACATTAATACAAATATAACTGGTACAACAACTGCAGCTTGTTGGAACATAACATGCCCAGTAATCATTAATGAGTGAACATTTGTTCATTTTCTTAGTGCAATTAAGATTATGTTGACGAATAGTCCTATAATCAAGGCATATGATACTCATGAAGAGAATCCAGAGCCAATTGCATCTAAGAATTTACCTGCTGAAACTTGTCCAGAGTATGTGTCTAATGGAATAACACTTGTTCCACTAAATTTTTGGAAGGCGGCAAATATTGGTTTAGCTAATCCAACTAATGCTCCTGATCCTATTTGAAGTAATAAAACTCCAATTATAGCCTTCATTGTTCCAATGATGGTTCCTGAAAATCCTCTTCCAAGAATTAAATAACCAATGAAAACTAACAAACCAATAAGAATTGCATTAATTCCTAAAAAGTTGTTAAGCATTATATCTTTAATAAAGAATAAAGTACCTGCCTTAAAGTCTCATTGTTTAGCTGCTAATGCTCCAATATAAATTGCAACAACAATTAAAACAGCTACAAGAACACCAACTAGAACTTTTCAATTAAAAGGCTTTTTGCTTTTATTTGATGTTTGTTGCATTTTAATTCCTATATATTTTTAAGACTGTTTTATAAAGATAAAAGTAAATTATTAAGCTAATTTAAGATCCTTTTTCAATTGAACAACTTCTGCTGATACCTTAGATGAGTCATAAACTCTAGGTTCATCAAAAGCAAGTATTTCACGTGGGTTGTTGATTAAAATGTCATCAATAGCTTCTTGTGAAACTCCCACTTGTTTAAGTAATGGAATAAATCTTTCGAATAAGTATGCAAAACCAAATGTTTCTTTACCTTTGGTTAAGCCATAGTTTCTTTGGTATAGAATTCTACCAGCATCTAAGCTTAAGGTTATATGTTTTTGTAACCCTTTATCAACTAGATATTTAATATGATCTGCTAATAATGAATCTGGGTAGTATTTAACTCTGTCAGGTCCATCAAAACAAATAGTTACACCTGTTTCTTTGATTATTTTTTCATAGTAATATCTATCAGGGTTTTTGTTTAAGTGTGATAATTGAATTTTTCTAGGGTTAGCTCCAAATCCAATTAAGTGTTTTGCGACTTCTAATGCCATTGTGCCTAATTGTGTATGAACTAAGATTGGACAACCAGTAGTAATGCTTGTTCTAGCGGCCACTTCTAGTGCTTTTAATTCTAATCTATCAATTGCAGCATAACCTGTACCAGCTTTAATAATTCCGGCCTTAGCTTTTGAACGCTTAACAACTGGTCCATTATAGTTGTACTCATCCATTCCTTCTTCAACTTCAGCAACCATCATTTTAACAATGTCATCAGTTGGCACACATGCTAATCATGAACTATATTTGTCATAAAAAGCTGCTTTGTGAAAACCAGTTGACATCACAATGTTAGCTTTGCCTTTAAATGCTTCTGCAATTTCTAGCATTCTGTAAACATCTCTACCAACATTAGGCGGGTCCATTGTAACAATTGTTTTACCACCGTGGTTAACATACTCTTGCACTTCTTTCTTAGCAGCCTCAACATCGATCATTAAAAAGTCAGGGTGCTCATGCATTTCTGGCCCACCATTTTTAATTAAGTGATCGTGACAGTCTGTTATTCCGATTGTTTCTGCTGGAACATCGCCAAGAACTGTTCTAACGAATTTTTCTTTTGCCATAAATCTCCTATATTGCTTTTAAAGGCATGCGCCTTTTGAATAATGGCAGAATATCAATAAACCATTACATAAAAATTTTACAATATGAAAATGCACAAAACTGGCGAATATTGGAAGAAACTTTCAATTTTGCATTGATTACTTATTGCTGAGCCTTAATTATGTCCTATATTAAATAAATATGCAAAATTAATGATTTATTATTAAAAATAATTTCCAATTTTAAATATGGTACAAATAAAATAATGTGGAAACTTTCCATACAACTCTTTTGTGTAGCTAATGTAGTAAGTTTTTTAGTTCAAAATTAAATAAAATATTAGTACAACACTTTAGAGGTGCAACATGAACAAAATAAATCTTAACGACATAAAGTACATTTTCTTTGACCTTGATGGAACATTATTAACTAAAGATAAAGAAATAACAAAAGAAGTTACTGCAAAAATAAAAGAGTTAAATAAAACTCATCAAGTGGTGCTAAACACAGGAAGACCATGATATATGGCACAAAAATTTTATAAGCAATTAGACTTAAAAACACCATTTTTGGGCCTTAATGGTGCTTTAATATATGATTTTCAAGACAAAAAAGTTTTATATAAAAATCCAATAAATATTGAAACCAGTTTGAAACTACTTAATTTATTCTTAAAATATAATATTGCCTTTTTAATATATTTAGATAAAGAAATGATAGGTGTTCAAAAGTTTAAACATGAATGATTCCAAAAAGTTGTTTATCCAACTGTTTATCCTAAAAATGAATTTAGTGCAAAGTTTACTGAAATAAATGACCCTGAAAATCAGCTAAAACTCAATACCCCAGTTATTAAATTTCTACTATTGATTGATACATTAAGTGAAAGTCAATTAAAAGAGCTTCAAAAAGAAATTACATCTGTGTCTGATGAAATCTATACAGTTAGATCTCAAAAAGCTGTTTTAGATGTTATGCCTAAAGGATCGGACAAAGGTACTGCAATTGAATGATTTAGTAAAAATTACTTAAATAATGAAAAAATATATGACTATTCGTTAATGTTTGGTGATGCTGCAAATGATATTCCTGCATTTGAAAAAGTTGCATATTCATGCGCATTAAAATCAAGCTCATTAGAGGCTGAAAATGCTGCAAATTATGTTGTTTCATCATCAACAGATAACGGAATAATTGAGTTTTTTGATAAACATACAAATTAATTATTTGCCTGTTTTATAGGATTAATGGGGAATTATTCCCTATTTTTTACATTGATAACTAATAAAATCCATATTAAAAATGCAACCAATTTATAAAGTTGCATTTTTGTCTACTTATTTTTTTAATTTATTATAAATTAAGACAACAAAAATAGCCTTAAATTTTTATTTTTTACAAAACATTATTATGTTCTAAATGCACACATACAAATTTGTTACAAATATTATTGCTGTTTAGATATTTTTTTTATAGGCCTTTTCCAATTTAGACTTGGTTTTTTTAAATAGTTCATCAACTTTATTTTTATTGTCGTTTTCACCATCATTATAATCAGCAACTATCGTAGGTAATAAATCAAAAAACTCTAATAAATCATTAAGGAAAATATCATCTAAACCACATTTGGAAAAGTAATCTTTATTTTCGTTTCAGCTAACACTAACTATCCTGAAAGAATCATATAATTCTTTATTTATCTTACGCGCTGATTCCTTAGAATTTAGTTCATCTTTAATACTTTCCCCATATTTAGAAAGGGCTTTGTATAGAAAATAAATTATCCCATTTTGACTCATAAAATTATAAATTTTGTTCTTATTGCTATCATTCATTGATTTATGCATACTGCTATTTACAGAATCAGAGCGGTTTTTTAAAAGCTTTTTTGTTAGTCTGCTTGCAACCTCTTTATGAGATTCTTTTGGCTCTGTCATTGGAGCTGGTGGGGTTGAACTGTTGTTTGGAGTTTCTGTGCTATTATTTGTGGATGACTGATCAGTTTCCGTTTTTGGATTGCTGTCTTTGACAGTTTTGTCACTTTTATTGCTATTGTGTATAGGTTGATCATTATTGCTTGTGTTATCGCCAACATTTTGGCCTTGGCTTCCATCTTTAATTGGATTTATTACTTGCGGACTATCATTAGGCATTTCTGGAGTATTATCAGTTCTTGAGCCTGTATTATCACTATCATTTTCGCCAGCTTTAGATCTAGATTCATCTGATTGGTCTTTTGGTGTAACAGTTGGTTCCGACTTTTCATTATTGTTTTTAGCATCTGTTGTTTTATCTACATTGCTTGAATCATCTTTGCTTTGATCACCATAAGAATTAGAGGGGGGGGGTCATCTGTTTTGAAGTTTGCGGGTCAGATTCGTTATTTATTATCTGAACTTTTTCATTATTACCATTTTTCTTGCAAGAAGCAGCGACTAATGGCATAAGTGGTAAAAATGACAGTGAACTAAATATATTAAGCTTTTTAATTTTTTTCTTCATTTTGAGAATAACTTCCTTCGTTTATATAGTTTGTTTATTGTAATAGTTTTGTAAAAAATAAAAATTTAATGCCTATTTTTTGTTGTCCTAGTTTACTGCGAGTCAATTTCTTTGTTCTAGTTTATTTTGATCTGTTACTTGCTTTTTTTCGGATCTTCAAAATAATTTATTGAATTAATAATTGTTTCAGGTAAATTATTATTATCTAAAATAGCATTTCTTTTAAAATATTGTGCATTTAAAAGTTTTTTAGGTAAATGGCTTTCTCATGATTTTAATGACTTATTAAATTTTGAGTTGGCAAACATTCCATAAACAGATTTTATACTTTTAGGTTCTCATTTGTCTAAATCACTATTAAATTTTATTGCTCCTGAAAACATATTGTCCATTGATTTTACATTTTTAACATTTCAAAAATTAAGATTTTGATTAAAATTTTTAGCATCCCAAAACATCCCTGACATTTCAGTAACATTAGATGTATTTCAATTTGATATGTTTTGATTAAAATTATTTGCACCAGTAAACATATATTCCATTGATACTGCAGAATCTGTATTTCAACCACTAATATCATGATTAAATTTAGTTGCATCTCTAAATACGCCAATAAAATACTTAATATTTGATGTATCTCATTTATCTAGATTTTCAATTGTTTCTTGTTCTGATTTTTCAAATGCTTCACTTAAGGAAGAAATAAATTTAGGAAGATGTTGTGGAACTTTATTTGTAGATGGCATAAATTTTTCTATTTTACCTTCTTTATCATAACCAATTGATGTTGCTTCGTTGCCATTGTATTTAGTTTCTGAAAAAATAGGTCAAACCTTGCCAAATGGCAATACTTGTTCGTTGCTAGAATCATTTAGTTTTATAACAAAAGGAGGATTTTCAGAACCTGGTGTAGGTCTAGTATTTTGGTCGCTGACTAGTTTAAGGTTATTATTAGGAATTTTAGATTTAAGTTTTTCAAAGATATCCTTATAAGATCAATTTGCTCAAATATAATTTTCAAAATCTTTTTTTCATGTATCTAGTGCTTCCTTGAGAGCAGGATCTAGCACTTGTTTCTCTTTTAATTTCTCTTCCTTATCTATTTTCTTCTTTTCTTCTTCATCATTATTCATTGGGGTTGTATTACCATTATCATTTTTGCCAGCCTCAGATCTAGATTTATCTGATTGGTCTTTTGGTGTAACAGTTGGTTCCGACTTTTCATTATTGTTTTTAGCATCTGTTGTTTTATCTACATTACTTGAATCATCTTTGCTTTGATTACCATAAGAATTAGGGGGGGGGTCATCTGTTTTGAAGTTTGCGGGTTAGATTCGTTATTTATTATCTGAACTTTTTCATCATTACCATTTTTCTTACAAGAAGCTGCAACTAATGGCATAAGTGGTAAAAATGACAGTGAACTAAATATATTAAACTTTTTAATTTTTTTCTTCATTTTGAGAATAACTTCCTTTATTTATATAGTTTATTTATTGTAATATCTGGGAAATGACTATTTTATACCATAAAACAAAAAACACAATATTTAGTTGGAATAAAATTTTTAGCATTTTTTCATTTTTTCATCTTTCATACCATATAGTAATAAGCAATTAATTGATACAATTATTTTATATACACTAACTATGTTTTTACAGGATATTCTGTATGCAATTAAGTTATTGCCTGAAAATGCTTAGAATTAACATTCAATTTTTAGGAGCGACATTAAATAAATTAGGGCGAAAAGAATATGCTAAATCAGTAATTATGAATAGTATATTAGTGATTTATAAAACTGTTTTACAGGAGTATTTGTCGACTAAACCAACTAACTATAATTAGAAAAATGGGGGGGGGCTATATGTATATTTCAGTAGAAGAAGCTTGCAATAAATGAAATATAACAAGAGATGCATTGCTTGAACTTTTGAATGAAAATAAAATATTTGGTGCAGTACTCAACAATAATAATGAATATGAAATTCCAATGTATGCTGAAAACCCATATGAACTATCTAATAAAAATTTGTTGGATATCATTGACCAAAAATTAAAACAATTAAACAAGCTTAGAGAGCTTTGTTTTTCTGAAAAAAATAGATTTTTAAATGATTTTTCAATAGAAAACACATTTAATTCTAATGCTATTGAAGGCAGCACACTGACACTAAGAGAAACTGTGCTAGCTCTTCAAGGAATCACAATTGACACTAAGCCATTAAAATACCATTTAGATGCTATAGGACACAAACAAGCTTTTGATTATATTTTAGAGCTAGTTGATAACAATGAAGAATTAACTGAAAGAAGAATAAAAGACATTCATTTTTTAGTTCTTGCAAATAAAAGGGTTGACGCTGGCAGGTATAGAAATATGCAGGTTTCAATTTTAGGATCAGAGCACAAGCCTACATCGCCTTACTTAATTGAATCAAAAATGAAACAACTTTTAGACGAGTATAAAAACTCAACTGAAAATTTAATTGTAAAAATAGCTAAATTCCATTTAGATTTTGAATCTATTCATCCTTTTATTGATGGTAATGGCAGAACAGGCAGATTATTACTTAACCTAGAATTAATGAAAAACGGATTCCCACCTATTGACATTAAATACACAAATAGAACAAAATACTACCAGTGCTTTGATGACTACCATATAACTAATAGCCCGTCAAGTATGGTTGATTTAATTGCTAACTATTTAATAATTCAACTTAATTATCAAATAGATATAAGAAATCAAGGAACTTCTAATTAATAAAATATTATAAATATGTAATTCTATTCACTAAACTTTACTAAAACACTTTGAAAGGCATATATGAAAGCAAACTTATTTAAACATATTGAACTTCTATTAAAAACGAATTCTAGATATTTATCTGAGGATGACAAACTGCTTAAAGCCAAGATTTATGAAGATGCAATGAGAATGGATAAGCAATTAATCAAAATTCTTATATCAGATGATTTAGTTAAAGATGTTTTCTTCATTAATGTTGATGGAGTATTAGTTTTTGATAAACATAAATTTGCCAAATTCATTGATTCCAAGGAGTTTTTGGAAAATTCATACACTTCTTATGCTAATAAAATTGGATTAACTTCAGGCGATGAGTTTATCTCTAGATCTAGCGCCGTTGTTCTAGACTTCCCATTTAAAGATTGTTATTTAGGGGGGGGGGGCAACTAAAGACGATCAAAAAAGACAAGAGATCTTCTTTAATGAACTAATTGCAAATGATGAAGTAAGACAGATGCTTTCTCCTAAGGTTCTTGGTAGTGCTATAAAATACAGCAAGAACGGAATTGAAGAAATTAATCAATTTGATGAAAATGATAATTTAATCATCAAAGGCAATAACCTGATTGCGTTAGCTAGCCTGCTTAAAAGATATGAAGGCAAAGTTAAATGCATTTATATAGATCCACCATATAATACTGGCAATGATTCTTTTAACTACAACGATAAATTTAATCATTCTTCATGATTAGTATTTATGAAGAATAGATTAGAATTAGCTAAAAGATTATTGAGAGATGATGGTGTTATTTGAGTAAGTCTAGATGACAATCAGGCACATTATTGTAAGATTATTATGGATGAAATTTTTGGAAGCTCAAATTTCGTCAACGACGTCATTTGAAATTCAACAAAATCTGTAACTAACACAGCAATAATTTCAAACTCGCATACTCACACTTTATTATTTTTTAATAAGAAAGAATATTTTATTAAAAATAGAAATAAATTTAGACTTGAGGAAGATGGGGAAGGCTTTTCTAATCCAGATAATGATCCGAGAGGCCCTTGAAAAGCTGATCCTTTCCAGGTAGGTGGTTGAAGACCTAATCAACAATATGAAATAAGAAATCCCAAAACTGGTGTTATATATCGTCCTAATGAAAATTGCAGTTGAAAAAATGAATATAACAAATTCATAGAATTATGAAATGATAATAGAATAATTTTTGGAGTTGATGGAAATAGTGGACCACAAAGAAAAAGATTTTTATATGAGGCAAAAGAAAAGGGCAAGGTTGTAAAAACTATATGAGATGACGTTGGCACTACCACAAATGGGACACAACATATTAAAAGTCTCTTTGGCAAATCAATTTTTAGCAGCCCAAAACCTGAACAGCTAATAAAAAAATAATGGACCTATCTACTTCAGAATCCGACATAGTTCTTGATTTCTTCCTAGGCTCTGGTACAACAGCTGCTGTTGCTCACAAAATGAATAGAAGGTATATTGGAATTGAGCAGATGGACTATATCCAAGATATCACTGTTGAAAGACTAAAAAAAGTAATTGATGGTGAACAAGGCGGAATTTCTAAGTTAGTTAATTGGCAAGGCGGTGGCAGTTTTGTTTATTGTGAATTATTAGAAAATTCACAAAAGTTGATCAATGAAGTACAAAAAGCTGATGAATCAAACATTGCACAAGTCAAAAACAAAGTATTCTCTGATGACAGGATAATTCCTTATATAACAACAAGCGAGTTGCAACAAATTAATGATGAATTTAACGTTTTAAACATACGTGACAAAAAGCAAATACTAATTAAATTAATTGACAAAAACAGATTGTATGTAAACTTTTCTGATATGTATGATGAAGCTTATTCAGTTTCTGAGACTGATAAGAACTTTACCAATTCGTTTTACAAGTAGAGACTCATTATGAAAACAAGTACCTATAAAGCTGTTTTTGAGCTCTTAATCTCTAGTAACAAATACTTATCAGAAACAAAAAAGCTACTAAAGACTAAAGTCTATGAAGATACTATGAAACTTGATCAACACTTATTGGATTTACTTTTGTCAAATCAACTTATAACTGAAACATTTTTTACAAAAACTAAAAATGCTCTGGTTTTTAATCAAAATAAATTTGCTAAATTCATTGATTCAAAGGAATTTTTGGAAGATTCATACACTTCTTATGCTAATAAAATTGGCTTAACTTCAGGCGATGAGTTTATCTCTAGATCTAGCGGTGTTGTTCTAGACTTCCCATTTAAAGATTGTTATTTAGGGGGAGGGTCAACTAAAGACGATCAAAAAAGACAAGAGATCTTCTTTAATGAACTAATTGCAAATGATGAAGTAAGACAGATGCTTTCTCCTAAGGTTCTTGGCAGTGCTAAAAAATACAGCAAGAACGGAATTGAAGAAATTAATCAATTTAGTGAAAATGATAATTTAATCATCAAAGGCAATAATCTGATTGCCTTAGCTAGCCTGCTTAAAAGATATGAAGGCAAGGTTAAGTGCATTTATATAGACCCGCCATATAATACCGGCAATGATTCTTTTAACTACAACGATAAATTTAATCATTCTTCATGATTAGTGTTTATGAAGAACAGATTAGAATTGGCTAAGAGATTATTAAGAGATGATGGTGTTATTTTTGTCCAATGTGATGATAATGAGCAAGCCTATTTAAAAGTGCTAATGGATGAGATTTTTGAAAAAAATAATCATTATGGCACAATGATTCAAATAAAAAAAAGCACTCAAAATAAACTAGGACAACAAAAGTAGACCTTAAATTTTTATTTTTTACAAAACTCCACTCACAATTCATGTGGAGTTTTGTAATTAAATTTCTTGAGCATTCGCTCATTATTATATCAATCAATGAATTTATTTAGATGACGCTCAAGTTCCTTAAGCGTCATTTTCTTAACACTTTTCTCAAAATTTTCAAACATTTCAGTTTTAAGTACTGAAAAAAGTATTCAATTTCTCTATTGTCAAGAGAATTGCCAATTCTTGACATTGATACTTTTCCATTAAGTCTTTCAATTAACTGAAGATATTCTTTAGATGAATATTGACTTCCGTGGTCAGAATGTATAACAAAATTTTTAGGAAAATTAACTTTTTTAATATTATCAATAACCAATGAATTATCATTGTACAAAGACAGGTTAAAACCTAAAATTTTTTTGGTTTTATGATGAATAACAGCTGACATATATACAAAATTTTGATCAACATCTATTGGCGAAGGTATGTATGTAACATCAGTAGCATAGATATCATTATATATGCCATCATAGTCACGAGAAGCAATATTTTGAAACGTTACAGCTACATTCTTAGATTCTTTTGTTCTTTTTGCTTTTCTTATTCTACAAACTAGTCCAAGTTTTTTCATTATTCTACCTAAAGTCCTATAATTAAGCTTTATTTGTTTATTTTTGCTAATATAAGCAGCCAATCTTTCTCTGCCGAAAATGCCTCCAGTTTCTTTAAAAGCTTGAACTACAGTGTTCTCTAATTCAAGATTCTTTTCTTTAATCATTTTCAATTTTTTTAGCTTTTTATAGTATGTAGATTTTTTAATTTTAAGCAATGACATAATAACTTTATTCGATACCTTAAAAGGAAATGAATTCTTTATTTTGGTAACCGTTTCTTTAAATTTGTCCTTTTTTATCTTCTTAATTTCGTCATCTGTAGAAATTATTTTTATTATCTTTATCAAATCTTCTTTATTTAGATCATTTAAAAATTCATCTAATATTTCATCATTTGATTTTGTCTTTTTTGGTCTGCCGGAACCTTTACCTTTTTTAGGCGATCTTCCGCTCATCGATTCTATGTTCATACCTAAATTATATCTTTTATACTTATTCACTAATCTCTTTCATTGATCGTCAGAAATGTGTTTTACATTTTTTATTTTCATCATTTCATTCAAAAAACATTTTTTAGTGAGTTCCCCAGATCTATATTTTTCGTATTTTTCAAACAAATATTTCCATTCATTAACACTTAACTGCTTAGCCATTTTTATCTCCAACAAAAAACATCAGCAAATTTGCTGATGTCTACTTTTTTGTCCTAGTGTAATAACCATTCATTTTTTTATGAATGCAGTCAATTAAATTCACATGCTTTAATTTAAAACGACACTATAGTCATTAGCTAACTTAAATAGTTCAATTGGTTTTTGCCAATTCAAAATTTTACGTGGCATTTCATTTATTTGATTTACAACATCATCCAGTTGAACTTGAGAGATAGAATTAAAATCAAAACCTTTATGAAACATTCTTCTAATCATTCCGTTTCAATTTTCGTTTGTTCCCCTTTGAAATGAAGCATACGGTTCAGCTCTAAATATTTTAATATTTTGTCATTTTCCTAATAAACCCATTCTTTCGAATTCTATCCCGTTATCAATTGTTATAGATTTGACAATTAAATTATGATCCTGGATTATTTTTTTAAGCTTTGAAATTACCAAAAAAGCTGATTTTGATTTAATTTTAACTGCAAACCCCATTCTGGTTTGCCTTTCAACAAGTGTTAATACATTATCATATCCATTCGATCTTTTGCCTATAATTAAGTCACTTTCTCAATGGCCATATTCTTCTCTTAAATCAATATATTTTGGTCTTGCCCATATTGGATATACATAGTGAGAATCTCCAATTAATCTTGAGACAACTGATGCAGTTCTTTTCCCACCTTTTTTATAAAAAATTCTCAATCTGTCTCTAGGTTTCAATTTTCATTTTCTTGTCTTAATCCAATTAAATATAGTCCTTATCGACGGAGACGCAATATTTGGAAAAGTTTGCTTAATGTATCGAGCTGTTGCAACAATTCCGTAAAATCTTTTATCGAATTTTTCTAAGAAAAATTTTTCAAATTCAGCATATTCAAAATTACTCGTAAATTTAAACAAGTATTTGTGCGAATGCCTATTTAATGCTTTCTGCTCTGCTATTTTACATTGATATGAACCGCTAAAAGCAGTGTTGCGTTTTAATTCGCGACTTACTGTGGATGGACTTCTGTTTAACTGTCTAGCTATAGATCTAATAGAATACCCAGATTTTATTTGAATTTCAATAAATGCACGTTCATCATATGTTAGATGATTATAATTTTTAGTATAATTCATATGAAAGTTTCCTACTGCCAAGTGTGGAACTTTTTTTGTTTAAAAATTCAAGTGCTCCACAATTAAATTTTACCTTAATTGGTGTTGCACTTGAACTTACAATCAAGCAACAGACTTGTCGAATAAGTCTGTTTTATTATTGTTTTAGTAAAGTAATTATTGTTTTTTAGTTTGTTCAAATGATTTTATTAGTTCTTCAGCAGTTTTTGCCTTAAACTCTCTATTTCTATCTAATTCTGTTTGCTCAATCATTGCTTGCATTACAGTATTTGACATTTGAGATGTTTTATCATCAGTAACTGCAGGTTTAGCAACAACTTCGCCTTTTTCAACTTTTAGTAACGATTCTAGTGAAAGTTGAGCTGATCTTAGCATATTTAATCTAAAGTAGTCAGGATCAGATGTAGTCATTAATTCTTGAGATGTTTTATCCTTCAATTTACCTTCTAATTCTTTAATTTCTCCTTTTATTTTATCATTTGTTTCTTTTTTAACAACTGATGCCAATGGCATTATATAACCAGAAGTTCTTGCAATTGTGTATCAGTTATCTTCTTCTTCGCCAGAAACCTTGTTTTTGCCTGTGTATATTCATCTAAGGAACTTCTTAATTGCCTTATTCACTTTTTCGTTCTTTGAATCAATAGCAATTATACTTGAGCCACCTTCATGGAAAATTGAATGTTTTCCATCCTTAGTTCTTGTAACTTGAGGAAGCATTAATACATCATGTTCACTTGCATTATTTGTTAAGAATTTAGGGTCATTTTTAATGCTTTGTTCGAAGTATGGGTGATTCTTAGTAAACTTAGTAATCTTGTTTTGATATGCTCCAACAGAAGCTGCAAAACTTATAGCACTTTGGAATCTAAAGATTTGTCATGAACCTCATTCTTTTGTTTGAGTGAACATATATTTCATTGATTGAAATACTTTTTTGTCTTTTTCATCCTTGCCAGCTGGTGTTTGTTCAACTCTCTTAATTGAATTGTTGTAGTCTTCTCATAGTTCTTTGAATTTATTCTTAACATCAGCATCATCAATTAAGTTATATTTAACATTCTTATCTTTATCAAGTTCAAAGATTGCTTTCTTTTCGCCTTCAATTTTTGCATGTAATTCTTTAAAGAATGTATTTTGTTGGTAGTCAATTGAAAGAACTTCGCCTGAAATTGTGTTGTCATTGATTTTTGACTGTTCGATTTTAACACCTTGTGTAAATTTAGCAGCTAAGTCTCTAATGTCTTTGATTGATGTAAATGTTTTGTTATTTACGGTTAAATCTTTAAACACTTCTTTAGTCTTAGCTTCTAAAGCATGTCAGATTGATTGTTCAGGTAATTGATTACCTTTGCTTTTTGAATCGTAAACTTTCTTGATTATACCTTCAACATTTTCATCTTCAATCTTACCGCCGCCAGATTTAATTATTTCAAACATCTTGTGTAAAACTTTAAGGTTTAATTGAACTGAGTCAGTGTCAGCATTATCGAAAGGAATGTTGTAAATTGTTTCAGTTTGACCTTGGCCTGCTAAAATTGAGTGTAAATCTGCTATACTCTTACTAAATGTTTTATTAGTAATGCCAGTGTCAGATATATCTAATAATTGCTTATTTTGGGTAAGAATATATGCGCCAGATTGATCACCTAAAACAATATTTGGAACCTTTTTATTATCTTTAGATTCAATAGCATGAGCAACTTTTTTTAATAGTTGGTATTCACCATATTCGTTGTGCCCTTTAACTTCAACTTCTTTACCTTTGCTGTCTTTGTATTTAAAGTCGTCAGCAAATTCAAATCTAACAGGTAAGAAGTCTTTGTCTTTTTTAAATTCTTCATTATAGTAACCAATAACTTTTTGCAATGATAGTGATAAAGGCCATCCTTTACCTTGACCTAATCTAAAAACAACTTTTTCTTCTTCTGTGTTTCCACAAGCAACTACTGAAAGTCCAGCTGTTGCTGGTAATAAAATTGCACCAGCTTTAATCAAAAATTTTTTCAAAATAATCTCCCTATTAACCTGTTTTATGGTATTCTAAATAAATTGAAAAATATTTAAAATTAGTTAAAACGACTAATTTTTTTAGAAAAAATAAAGTAAATTATCAATGGAATAACAATTGAAATAAATGCTCCTGCCGCTTGTACATTAAGTAAAGAAGCTTGTCTATCTTGCCCTAATGTTAGGTACCAAATAGATATATTAGTATAGTTTGTTGAGAATAAAAATTGTGGTCACAAGTAATCATTTCACACCGAAATAAATGAAAAAACAATTAAAAGCATATAACCCAATTTCATCTTAGGCAAATATACATAAATTAACTTATCCATTGGTTTTAAATTGTCATTCAACATTGTCTTATTTTTTTTATCACTAATAGATTTAGCTAAGTTAAAAATGTATGTAAAGTTAAAAAATGAAAATATTGCGTTAGTCACAAAAGCAATAGGAGTTTCGTCTAAATTGAAAGTTAGCAAAACTGTTTTTAAGCTTAAAAATATTGAAAACTCTGGTATCAAACTAATAACTAGGAAAAAGTATAGAAATACTTTTTGATACTTTGCATTCATTCTAAGTATCCCTGCTATCGCTAGCGAGTAAATTATTAATCTAATTAATATCAAGATAGTCGCAAATAACAGTGTCCAGCCAAAAGCTCTTAGAAAATTGCTTTTAAAAGCAGTTGCAAAATTGACTCAATTTCACTCTTCAATAACAAGAAATGTTCTGTTATTTATTAATGAATTTGTTGACATAAGCGACTGAAGCAATAAGTAGTACAAAGGAAAAAGCATAAGCAAGCATAAAAAGCCAATTAAGAAATATTTAATAATTTCTTTAAATATAACTAATAGCATCCTACTTGACATATTTCTTGCTCCTTGTCTTTGCAATTAATTTACTTATTCTCCTATAAATAGCCTTAATTGTACTAATACGCAACAGTTGTAAGATGCACAATAATAAGACTAAATATGAGAAGCTAAAGAAGGCCGAAGCATATCCTTTTTCATATCTTAATGTTGGATTATTTGCACCAAAACCGAGGAACTTAATTGTGTAACTAGTTAATGTGTGTGCATAATTAATATCAATATCAAAAGTTGGTTCTAGCAATGCTTGGGGTAAAAGAAGTGTTGAGAAAATAAAGTTGGTAAATAAAATTGAAAACAACACTTTTGAAATTTCTGGCATATATACATATCTAAATTTTTGTAAAATAGTCAAATTATCATTTAGCATTAACTTTTTATACTTCAAATCAGCTCTGCTTATAGCTGAAGCAAATAAAATTAAGTTAAATGGTAATGATCTCCATATCTGAAATATAGAATAATATAACCAAATTGGTAACTTTTTATTTGATGAAGCGGTAAAGGTATACTCGCTCTTTCCTAAAATGTAGAAAAACAAATTTTTATTGCCAAAAAACATTGTAAAAGCAATTCCTATTGCAAAGCCTGAAATAAAGAACTGCGAAAACAAGATTGTCAAAAATGCTCTCTGTGTGAATTTAGATATTAAGGAATTCACAACTAGTGCAAAAATTAATGAAAGCACTAATGATATTCCTGATCCAAAAAACAAAACTAATGTCGAATTTAAAACAGCATGTTTAAAATTCGGATCAGATAAAATGTTGTTGTAGTTATTGAAATTATAGTTATATCTAGTTCTATCATGTATGCTGATAGGTGCTTTTAGTGATTTAACAAAGGTGTGTAAAATAGGCACCAAGGTAAAAACTAGTATAAATAATAACAAAGGCAAAAGCATTAAAGTTATTTTAGAAACAGTTCATACTTTTTGCTTTTTTGATTCAGAATTATGCATAAACTCTATTGCCTTCATCATCAAAGACTAGTACATCAGCATCGCTAAAAGTGATATCAACTTTGTCATTAACCTCAATGGTACTGTCTTTTAAAACAATTGTTCAGATGTTGTTGTCGTTATATTCAATTTGATAATAAGTCTTATCACCAAAGTTTTTCTTACTTTGAATTGAATATGCACCATCTTTATTTAAGTCAACTTTTAACTTATTTTGTCTAATATAGTAGTGTTTTCCATCTTTTGTATTGACAAAATTAATTTCTGGAGCCCCAATAAACTTTGCAACAAATAAATTATTTGGACTGTCATACATTCTGTCACCACTGCTGTATTGTTGAACCTTACCATCTTTTAATAAAATAATTTGATCGCTTAATTTAAGCGCATCTTGTTGATCATGAGTAACAACAATAATGCTTAAGTCAAACTCTCTTTTAATTTTAATTAGTCACTCAATTGTCGATTCCTTAATTTTTGCATCTAAGGCTGAAAAAGGTTCATCCATTAGCACTAAATTGGTCTTTTTTATAATACCTTTGGCGAAAGCAACCCTTTGCTTTTGCCCACCAGATAACTTATCAACTCTTTTATGCAACAAATGATCTATTTCTAATTTTTTTGCAACATCATTTATTTCATTTCTGAATAAATTTCTTAAACGAATTTGACTTAAAACCTTAGACTTGCCTTTAATATTTTTATTGTTCAAGCAACTAAATACTAAAGATAAGTAAGCAATTTTTTTCTTTAAATTAGATTGTTTTCCGCTCGCAATGTACTGTTTATATACTTCAAATTTTGAAAATAATTTTTTGTTGCTCTCAGCATTTACATCTAAAGCACTAAAAAGATTTTCAAAATACTTTAATCGAGCCGAATCAACTCACTTGCTATAGTTTTTTGCACTCAAAAAGACATTATTAAAAACTGTTGTGTCTTCATAAGTGGAATTCTCTTGCATTATGTAAGCTATTTCATAAATTAAAGGCTTATTTTTAATTTCAATAGATCCTTCATTTGGTTTTAGGTATCCCAAAATCAAATTTAATAAAGTGGTTTTACCGCTTCCTGAAGGTCCTAATAATGAAATTATTTGATTTTCCTGAATTTCTAGCTTATCAATATCAACGTTATGCTCCTTTTGCTTTTTGTTATATTTAAACTTTAAATTACTGATTTTTATCAATATATCTTCATTATTTAACGTTTCCATACAAATAGAATTTTACTCTAAGAATCGACAAAAAGACACATAAATTAGCGCTATAAGTTAATTTTTCATACTTTTTGGCATCATTAGTTAATTTTTATTTGATAATGCTTAGCCTGTCTATATTACCGCTTTATTTAATACTTATTTTAGAGGCAATTTTAAAAATCCTGGATAATTCCAGAATTTTTGCTAGTTGTATGTATTAAGACTATTTTCCTACTCTCTTTTTCTTTTTATTAATAATCACTAAACTTGATATTAATCCTACAGCAAGCAAAACAGCTGCCGTTAATGTTAATGAGACAATCACAATAGTCTGTTTATTGTTGCCTTTGGTTTCTGCCTGCGTATACCCATAGTTTGAAAGATCAACTTTCAAAAGACTGCTATCATTATGATTTTTACCACTTTTGTATTTAAAATATACAAAAGGGCTGCTTGCTGATAATAACTGATTTATAGACTTATACGTATTAAAATTTAACTTGTCAAATGAATACAGTACATCACTATCAAATTTAAGATTAGCATTATCAACTATTGAATTATCAGATATATTTTTAGGTAAAATTTCTCAGCTATAGTGCAATTCATTTTTGCCGTCTGAAAATGAATAATTATTATCAATAATTTTAATATAACTATGATATTTTCCTGCCTCAGTATGGCCTGTATTATCTACCAATATTCCTGATTTAAAGCCTAATTGGGTAAAGTTTAAACTGTGTTCATTGCCATCATAGATAAAAGTTGTGTTAATATGCTTTGGAGAATCAATTATTATTTTTTCAACCTTTATTTTATGGCTATAAGTGTGTTTTTTACCATTTAGCTCATAATCTATTGAAATTTCATTATCTCCATAGTTAATGTGGTCACCATTTTGATAATTAATTTTTGTTGGTTTAGCAAACGTAATCTGTCCATTTTCTTCAGTTAACAAATTGACTTTGCTTATATTTACCATATCTTTTGCTTTGTAAGAAGATTCAAGATTATGACTAACTACTTTGGTGTTGCTCATATTATTAAAAACTGCTTTAACGATTATTGGATTTGCATAAGTTTGATCATTGCCTTTTTGCCTATTACCTACATAATTAAAGTTCAAAACATTTGTTTTTAACTCTTTAATATGATCATATGAAATGTAATATTTATTATTTGAGTTGTCCAAAGGCAGATCAACTTCAGTGCCATTTTTATTGATGTAAGTGTATTTAACAAATTTTGAATTAGGCTTCTCTAGCTTAGGTAAATAATGCTTGCTGAATGTGCCACTTTCTGCAAATGGAACTTCTGTAACTAAACTTTCTGGCCTTGCACCATTTGTGTCAATATATAATTTACTAAAAGTATATTTACCCTTTCCATCAAGCCTATAAAAATGATATTTCTTGTCTGCTATAAACGAATCGTCTATGAAAGATGAAACATTGACATCAAATTTATCGTCTTTATATTCTTCTAAAAATTTATTAACTTTTGAATCTAACAAATCGTTGTTACTTACTTTAAACTTAATATTAGCATTGTTCCCGCTATTTGTATAAAGAGGTCTGCTATTAAAGTTAACCTCATTATTTTTATTCACTAGTATAACTGGGGTTGTATTATTCAAGACATAACTATTGTTTGCATGAAAAACAATATGCGACTTATCGCCAATTGTCCAATATGAATTAGCCTGAATAGCTTCAGTTCCATCTAAAACATAAATTTGACGAGTTTGAGACTCGTTTTTATGTTCTTTTTCATTAATTAGTTCATAGTTATAAAATAACTTGACAGAATATGCACCAGATTTTAATGGTGTCTTGCTATTTATAATAACACCATCATTTTTGACATATTCAATATTAAAATAGTCAGATACATCAACCCCATCTTGATAAATTTTCGCAAAAATATTGTTTAATTTAGCAATATCTCTGTTAATTTTGTACTTGATTTTTACATTCTGTGTTGAATTAAAGATATTTTTATTTTTAGCAAACGTATTTTTGTTTCTAACGCCATAGTTTGCTACATTATAATAATTGCTAAATTCATTTTCATAGTTAGCATTGCTTTCTGAAAGCAATATATTTTTTTCAATATATTCATATCCACTAAATTTATTAATTATCGCACTTGAATTATAAGGAAGAAAGTTAACTCCATCGCGGTTGCTATATAAGTTATCACTATTAAGAATAATTCAAGCACCAGTGGTTCCATCAGTTGCTTTATAATTATCATCTCAACCAATTATAGAAACTGCATGTGTATTACTTCTTCCAGTTCCAACTAATTCATGAACTTTGACTTTTGAATTAGACTGTACTTCAATATTTTTATAATATTTATCATTTGAGACTGTTTTATAGCCTCTTATAGCAACAAACAGTGAACCATTTTTAGTAATGTGTTTTTTGATTTTATCAAAATCATAAGTTTCAAAATCAACTCTTCTAACTTGCTGTCTAAAATTCTTATGAGTATATTTATTAAAATAATTTCTTAAAGCATTGTGATAGGCACCCTTGTTTGGCACATAATATAAATCACCAAATTTAAAATCAGATTCATATGCAATCCCGTTTTTTGAAATAAGACTGTCATAATCATCAAATCAAGCACCACCACCAACATTACCAGTATCATTTATAGTTATGCTAGCTTCAGAAAAATCATACATTTCATTCGTGTTTAACATCAATGATGTTTCTAATGACTTTGTAGCACTAAAATCCCAGCAAAGACCAGTATTATATTGATACTGGTTAAACAAAATATAATCGTCTCTCAATGAAAAATAGGATCTTTTCTGCTTCTCATCTGTGCTATTATGGATATTATTGGATTTAATTTCAGAATCATTGCTAGATTTTAAACTCATTGATAACATCGGAATAACTGGGAAAAGAATTGGCGTTCGCTTTAGTCAATTCATAAACTTCTTATTCACTTTTAATACTGGCATTTTTTTATTATACTATTGATTTACAGCAAAATAAACTTATAGTGAATAGGCACAATGATAAAAAAGCACATCTAATTAAGATGTGCTAATAACTCTGTTTTATAGATATTTTAATAAAGTTATATTCCTTGCCCATGTTTATGGAATGATAATACAAATGCACAGAATATAATTCCAATCATAAACACAAATATAGTTCAGAAAAACAGCTTTTTATCATGATGGGCATGATAAAATTCTGGCAAGAACTCTAAAATGCTAATAAATATAAATATTCCAGCAATGAATGATTGAACCAATGCCCTTAATTGTCATATATTGTAAATATATTTTCCTAAATAGCCACCTAAAAGCATAGCAGGCAAAAATAGTAGCAGACAAAGAGTACTAATAAATAGCGCTTTGGCTCTACTTCAACCTATTTCTCTTTGACGGTAATAGAATAAAACTTGTTCAGGAATTAAGTGAAGTATTAATGAAATTAAGAAAGCAACTGATGTTGATGTTATTCCTTTATTTTCGATTCCGCTTATAATAAAACCAATTAAAAATCCTTCAGGAATTCTGTGAAGCAAAAGAAGCAATATAGCAACTAACTTATATGTGGGCTTGCTTTGTGCATTAGTTGCAACCTTAATATCATGTGAAGGTGCTATTTCATGATCGTGGTGATCTAGATCGGTGTGATCATGACCAATATCATGTGAGTGTAAAAATAATCTGGCAGATCTATCGGTTGCAATTTTGCTATTAATTGATTTGCGCACTAGTTGTCTTACTAAGGCTGCAAAGCCTATACCTATAATTAAGCCGCCTACGACAACCAATATATTTCAACCGTAAATTTTAAGATCGTTATTTAGTATTGCACTAGTATTAATTGAACTTATTTCTAATGACTCCTTTAAGAAGCCAAATGTTGCCATTGTAAGGAAAAATCCGCACATAAATGCATAAAGTAATACAGTTCCCTTGCTATTTAATTTTTCTTTAGTATAAGCAAAAATCAGATTAACTAAAAAAGGAATTAGAGCAATTAGAATAAATACAATTATGATTGCAATAAAAATTGCTAATGGTTGGTTATAACCAAGAGATGAGTATAATGCATTTCAATATTTGGTCATATTTATTCTTCAAATTCTATGTTGTGGAACACTTCTTGAACATCGTCATCATCTTCTAATTTAGCTATAAAATCTTGGATTTTTTGTGCTTTTTCACCAGTAAATGACACAGTTGCATTAGGCAAGTATGTAATTTCACATTGCATAAATTCAGTTATATTTAAGTTACTTTCTATAGCACTCTTGCAAGTTGAAAAATCTTCGACTGAAGTTGTTACAATAAATGATTCATCAGTCGATTCAATATCTTCAGCCCCATTTTCCAAACATACTATAGTTAAGGACTCTTCGTCAACTAAGCTCTTACTAATTTCCATAATCCCTTTATGGTCAAACTGAAATGGTATAGTACCAGTTTTTCCTAATTTTGCATTCTGCTTATTAAAGTAAGACTGAATGTTACTTGTTGTTCTGTTGACATTATCGCTTAATGTAACAACTAAAAATGTAGCGCCGCCACTAATTGTTGCATTGTAAATAATTTCAGTAAAAACTGCACCATCTTTGGCATTACCTTTAGCTTTATCCAGTGCTCTTTCAATGTTGGCCTTAGGCATACTTTTAGCCTTAGCTTTTGAAATAGCTAATCTTAAGGCTGGATTTGAACTAGGATCTGTTCCGCCAGGTCCAGTTGCAGCAACATAAATTTCCTTAAACATTTTTTGGAAAATTTTGCCCCTAGCTGCATCATTTGCGCCCTTTTTATGTTTTATTCCTGCTCAATGTGAGTGTCCTGCCATATTTATTCCTTTCTCATTTTCTTTATGACATCATCAATTGAAAGTGGTAAACCGGCTTTATCTCTTTTGTGAGCACTAGTTTTATGCATTCTTTCAATTTTGACAATCGAATTTTCTCTGATACCATCTTTATCATTCAATAAATATTTATCTAATTCATTATAAGTAAAGCCCAACTCATCCTCATCACTTTGGCCTTCTCATAGGCCTGCTGAAGGCTTTTTGTTGATTATGCTTTCAGGAACATTTAGATATTTAGCAATTTCTCTTACTTCAGATTTAAGCAACTTAGAAATAGGTAATAAATCAACCCCACCATCTCCATACTTAGTGAAATAGCCTATAAAATACTCGTCTTGGTTATCTGTTCCCATAACTAAATAATTATTTTGTTGTGCATATGCATATAAAGCAGTCATTCTTAATCTAGGTTTTATATTGCTAATTGCTAAAAGATTATCAACTTCATTATTTAGTGATTTTTTAATTTCTTCAAAGCTCTTTTCAAGTGAAATAGTTTTAAATTTTAAGTTAATTGCACTTTCTAGTTTTTTAATATCATCAAGATCATGCATCATAGAATCAATTGGCATAACTATTCCTATAGTGTTATTTGGAAATGCCTTAGCACACAATGATACAACTAAAGCACTATCAATTCCACCTGAAATGCCCACAATGCATCCTTTTGCCTTAGCATTTTTAACTCTCCTTTTGATTCAGGAAACTAAATATTCTGTGTAAATTTTAACTTTTTCACTATCAAAAGGAGAACTGAAACTACTATCAACTCTTAATCCAATTCTCTTACGCATAGTAACCTGCCACTTAAATAAATTAAATAATTCTTTATTATTTTACTATATTAAATAAGCATTTGAATGTTTATATACTGGGGCATAAAAAATCTTGCATTAGCAAGAATTTAGTTATTTTGCATTTTCATCATAGCTAATTTTAACTCATCTTCATCAACCATATTTTCTTTAATATCTCTAAGTTTGAGTGCTTTAAATAAATTAGAATTTTCATCTGCTTCATTAAAAATAGCACTTCTAATAGCCATATAAACTGGCATTGGTGAATTTAATTTTTCTCAAGCAGACTTGCTAAGCTCAATCAATGCTTCTAAGGCTTCTGGATCTTTATCTAAATCAGGAAATTCTAAAAAGTCATCATAATTTTGCCTTTTAAACTTTTCTAAATGTAGTTCAACTTCAATTCATTTTTCATGTAGACCAAAATCTTGAAACAATTCATATCCATACTTTGCGCTTATGTTCGTTTGTGATTCATTTTCTACATTTGAGCCTGAATTATAGTATGTTTGGTTATTCTTAAATTCAGAGTCAGTAAATCATAAAAACCCTATGATTTTATAATCTTGATACTTTTGTTTTGCTAATTCAATATCAAACAAGAATTTGTCTCAAATTTTGATTGCTTCATTAACTGAGTATGTGTCTCTTTTTCTCTGCTTAATGAAATAATAGGATTTAGCATTTTCATCCTTAAATGAAAAAGTAAACTTAGCATTTAAGATTTCATATTGCTGATCACTATTTGGTATTAATTTTGATACAGAAACTCTGTTTTCGGCTATTTCATAGGTAGATTCAGCAAAAATGTTAATTGCAAAATTTGACAAATACTTGTAATATTTATTTTCTTGACTTCTATAAAAAGCTTGTTCTAGCTTTGTTTTAAAATTGAGCGGACTTAAAAGTGAAATGAATCTATATGGCGCTTCCGCCAACTTATAAATTAATTTTTTAGCATTATTATTCAAAAGATTAAATTTTAACTCTTGTTCAAATTGTTCATAATTCATATTATTGCTTATCCAATTCTAGATCATTATTTTTATTCAACTCATCTAAAATCTCTTCAACTGATTCAGAATCATCAGTGTCAATAGACTCGCCAACATTTATTACATTTTTCTTGAAAGTAATAAACCTGTTAAATGGCCAGCGTGTCTTTTTTGATAAAACTACTAAGTTTAAAAAATTACTAATTTGTTTTCCAGCAACCTTGATTGGTGAATGTGTTTCGCCAATTTTAACTGCGGGACAGTTTAACTCATTAGCATAATTAATAAAATTATTTGTGCCAATGATTGAATCTTTGTCACCTATAATAAAAATTAATTTATCTGCAACTTCACGGTATTGTTTGTCTAATTTTTTCATAAATTCAGGTTGTAATATGTACTTATCTAGCAAGTTATATCATTTACCTTTTCTGCTAAATGAATCAATTAGTCTTTTACCTTTTTTAAAAAACTTAGCACCTCAGACAAATAATTTCCCAAACACTGAAGGCTTGCCAGTTTCTGGGCCTATTACATTATGTAGCAATCTATATGACTTATTTTCAGTCATTGTTGGATTAATAGTAGCAAGCATAAATACTTTTTCCACTCTTTTATCTTTAGCTAATTCAACAGCAACACCTCCAGCCATTGAGTGAGCTAAAATATGGATATGTTTTGACTTAATTCCTTTTAAAACAGCTTTAGCCAGATCAATTCAATCGTCTAGTATTATATTTTCAGGATCAATATCAGGTGCATATTTACTGCCTGGAAAGTTCACTGAAACAATATTAAATTTGTTTTCATAACCCAGCATATTGCTTATGAATGAACTATTAGAGTTTAGTCCATGCAAGAATAATATCGTTGTGTTATAGTTGTTATTTTTAGTAAAAACCGGCATCTTCTGATTTTTAAAGTTAACATAATTCATTTCCATATTTAAGCCCCTTTATTATTAATGAATTAGATCAATAATCATGTTTTATAGGTAATTTTCCTTCAATCTAAGAACTGCAACCACTTCAATATGATATGTTTGACAAAACATATCACAAGGTCTTAGATAACTTATTTCATATCCTGATTTACTTAATGTATTAATATCCCTGCACATTGTGTGTGGATTGCAACTGATATAGCCAATTTCTTTAGGTCTTATACTTAATATTTTACTTAAAAATTCGTCGCTAAGCCCGCTGCGTGGCGGATCAACAACCAATATATCAACTTTTTCTTTAATTTTATCTATGGACTTAATAACATCACCAGCAATAAAATCCACATTATTAATATCGTTGCTAATAGCATTTTCCTTAGCATTAATAACTGCCTCATTGACAATTTCTAACCCATAAACTTTTTTGGATTTTTGAGCTAAAAAAAGCGAAATTGTGCCAATACCACAGTAAGCGTCAATTACTGTTTTATTTTTATCTAAAGATAAATTATTTATTAAAAGCGAATACAAATTTTCTGTTTGTTCTGAATTAATTTGAAAAAAACTATTTCAGTTATATTTGAAAGTAAAATTTCCCACTTTCTCTATTAAATAGGTATTTTGGCTTAAATATTTGTTAACTACTTTATCATTAACTATAATGAGAATGCTTACTATATTTTTAAATTCACTAGCTATATCGCTAAAAAATTGCTTTGACAAATCAAATGATTTAGATGCAGTAAAATAAAGCATAATTTCTTTATTAAAATTACTCTCTCTAATACTAATACTTATTAATGAATTTTTAACATTTTTAAAACAGTCATAGTCATTGATATTTTTACTAAGTCAGAGAAGTACTTTTTCTGAATATTCGGAAACTAAATCATATGAATCTTGCTCAATTAAATTGTGAGTATTCTTCTCATATAAGCCAATTTTAATAATGTTTTGGATATTTTTAGTAAACAGTAAAAGTTTATTTCGATATCTTCATTCATAACCGCTTTTTAATATAGGCAAAATGTTGGAATAATGAAGATTTCGCTTAAATAATTGCTTAACAAAATTTTCTTTAAATTCTAATTGATCATTGTATGAAATATTTGCCAGAGGTGCCGATCCGCTCTCCATTAATTTATCATTTAAAACTTTAATTCTTTTTGGTGAATCATTGTGTCTTTTTAAAACTTTGGCAAATGAAAACTTAGAGTTAGCTTTTTTGATTAAGATATCAGCAATTTCACCAGGAAGCAAGTTTTCTACAAATATAGGATAGTCATTTATCTTGACAGTACCTAGCCCTTCATAAGAGTGTTCGAATGCTTTTACATTTTCTAAAATAGAGTTATTTTGAAGCTTCATAATTCAATTTTATAAAATAAAAATCCTTTATTAAGGATATAACTAAATTAAAGGGTACTCGCTAATGTTATAGGGCGTAAAATTCTCAGTTAACTCATAAATTAATGACTCAACCTTGAATGCAAAGCTTTTATCAGTTTCAATATTTCTATAGTAATTTGCTAATTCTTTAGGTTCTAACAATGAACATAAAACAGTAAATTTATTATTGGCATTTCTATATTGCAAAATTTCATAAACAAAATCATACTTAAATCATTCATTATGTTTTTCAAATCCAAGATCATCAATGACTAATAACGACACATTTTTTAACGAACTTTTAATCTCATTCAGCGATATGCTATTAGACATTTTATTCTTCAAGTATGTAAATAAGTCATTAAGTTTTATGTAAGCTGATGAAATGCCCCTAGAAGCAAAGCTATTAACCATTGCGTTAGCAATATATGTTTTACCTGTGCCATTCGATCCATAAATATATATGCTGTTGTTACTTGCAAGTGGCTTTCTTTTTTCAAGTATGCCTCTAACATAATTAATTTTGGTTATAAGTTCTTTACGTTTGCTAGTGGGAATCTTGAACTTTGTAAGTTTGTAATCTGGATTAGTTTCATTAACTTCAGTTAAAATGATGTTAAGTTTTCTAGTTATATTTTTAGCATAATTGTTTTTGGCTGATGATCTTTTAATAACCAATGCCCCGTTTTTACGCGAGACATTATAAACTCATGGGTAAATATCGCTATTATCAAGCGATTCTTTTATATTTAAAAATTCGATCAAGTTATCTTTTAATTCTTGATCTGTAATTTTTAATTGTTCAATGCACTTAGTGATTTTAGAATTAGATTTGACTAAATTCATAACTTTAGATTCAATCTCATCATAATTGCTATCAACAAGACCTTCTAGATTGCTAATTCAGTCTCGATCTTTCATTTATACTCCTAATCTTCAATTAAAGACTCAGCGCTTTCATATGTGTTGTTATTCATTGTAATAGATTTTAAATAAGTTGCTTTATATAATTCTTTTTTAGATATGGTGCCTTTATTTTTAAATCCTTGCAGACTATCTAAATGTTTTTCGACTTGCACAAACGAGAGCAATTTCTTATTCATTAAGTCAGTAATTATTTTTTTAACATAGGCATAATTAATTCTGCCATTAATGTCATATGCATAATAAAAGACCAAATTAATACATGGATCGCTTAGCCCATTATTTTTTGAAAACTTGATCAAATTCACTATGCTATCGGTAGGAATTTGCCCTGAAACTTGAGAAAAGAAAAATCTCGAATCAGTTTTTAAAATAGCCTCATATGGATTAGGGTACTCAAAAGTATTTAAGTCAAGCTTTTCTTGAATAAACAAGTTAATTTCCTTAGTGCTAACATCTGATGAATCCAATTCATATGAAAGAGCAAATGAATTGTTTAACTCATCACTCTCGCTAACTGAATTGTCTAAAGGAAATACATCATCAAATTTAGCCGATGCATCTAATAAATACTTAGCCTTTGAAAGAAAAATATTCTTTTCTTTACCCATAAGTCTTTCAAAGTTTTGCTTACCCATTGTTTTAATTAATTTGTTAGCCAAAAGTAGGTTTTTTCTAAAACCTGAACTATCTAATGGTTTTTCTAGCACAAAAACAGTTTTACGATTGAACTCATCTATCAGTGTTGTTAAAAGAGCCACTGATTCAAGCATAATTCTAGCCTTATTTAAGGTTTTTATATCCATATTTAGAAGGTAAGTAAGGCTCTCGAAGTCAAATATATCAGATTCATTAGAATTAACGTGTGTAAGGTCTCTTAAATATTCATAAAGTAATATAGATTCACTGCATAAAATAGGGGCATAAAATTTACGCAGATTTTTAAGATCTGTGCTACTAATTTGCAAAGAGTTTTGAATTGTAAAATATGGATATTGTAGTGTTTTTAACATACTTAAAACTCCTTGCAAATATTAATAAAAATAATGCTCTAAAATTATTTTAACTATTTGCAAATAGTATTGTCAAAATTAGTTCAAATAATGCGTTATCACACAAGTTATTTGCAAAGATATTAACAATTGGAACTTGACCAAAAATAGCATTTTTCATCAATTTTGGGGCATTTTTTTCACTTATTGCTTTTTTTGTGAAGTTATCCACACCCCGAGCAGCCATATTTTTTGCCCTTATTTTTTCAGGAGATTCAAGGCATAGAATGATATCAAAAAGTTGGCTAAAGTCATAATTTTTTCCGACTAATTTTGGTATTTCAACAAAATCGAATTTTCCTATTTTTATGGCTTCATAAACTATCGGGAAAATGACCTTTTCCAAGATGTCAATATTATAAGGGTTTTGGGCAATTCATGTTTTTATCTTGCTTTTAGAAACTCCTTTTTCATCACATAAAAAATCACCAATTTGTCTTTTAATTTCTTTGTAACAATCATTACCTTTTAGATAACTTTCTTGCACAAAATCATCACAATTAAATACTGAAAAGCCTTTATCAATAAGCTTTTTACAAAATGTAGTCTTTCCAACACCAAGTTTTCCTATAATTGCAATCATTTTAGCCTCTTTTAATATTGATATACTCATCAATTGCTAGATTTGCGCATTTGTTATATGCTCTTATTAATCCACCGCCACCTAATTTTATCCCGCCATAATATCTAACTACAAACACCGCAATATTTTCAACACTTTTAAGCTGGATTGCGCGGGCAATTGGCCTACCAGCTGTGCCACTTGGCTCACCATCATCATTAAAACCAGAATTATGACTTTGGCTATTATAAAATGAGTATGCATGACAAATATGCGTGCTTTTTTTATGTTCTTTTCTTAGCATTTGTTCATAAGTCTTTACTTCTTCTTTAGAATTAGTATCAAAAACATAGCCTATGAACCTGGACTTTTTTATTTCGTATTCACACTTTGCAACATACATATATTAAAATTCTACTATATTAATTTTCGCCAAAAAAGGTATAAAAAAAATGGGGCGGATGAAGGGATTCGAACCCTCGCATGACGGGACCACAACCCGCTGTGTTAACCACTTCACCACATCCGCCATTTTAATTAGCAAAACAATTATAAACTAAAGTATAAATTCTTAAAGTAAAAAGCATATTAATAGAGCATTAAAAAATATCAGTTTTGACGAATTGTTTCTTAAATTATTAAACTGTTGCATTTTAAAACACAGTAAGTATATAATTAAAAAAGAGGTTTTTGTGTACATAAATTTTGACGAATTTAGCAATCTACTTAAAGAAAATATTACTCTTAATGAAGATGACTGTTTCAAGATCCTTAATAAGATAATTAATAACCCAAATAGGTATGTTGGTGTTTTTAGAATAACAGGTGCAAAAGCCAAACTTATGCAAAATATTAGCCAAAGTAATGAAATTATGTTTGATAATTTTTTAGAAAAAATTATCAATAAATACTTAAAAATTACTGGATATGTTAATTTAAATAATGAAATACAAACAAATGGCGAGATTCTCTTATTCATTAACAAAGCAAAAAGCACCACAAGTTAACTTGCGGCGCTTTTTGTTGCCTTTTGTTAAAATTTGAGTATCTAAATTAAAAAAGAAAGGCTTTTACATTATATATGATTAGCAATGACAAAAATACTAGTTATTCAACTGACCTATGCTTGCTTAAAAAGAAATTAAATGTGCACGGCAAGTACAAGTTTAATTATGTACATTATGTAATTGATGAAACGAATTGAGATGAAATATTGACCAAGTCAAATCACAAAACCAATAAAAATAACATTAGCCCGTTGAGACTTAAAGAAATTCTTGAAAGGCTAATTGCAGGCTATGATATGAAAACTGTTTCTAATATTGTGGGGTTTAAATCAAGATCAATTTATAACTTATTTGACAGAATTACAATTGAAACAAAGCGTGGCTATGCTAAATATCAAAAGAAATGTAAATTGTGTGGTATGGACTTAAAAGGCAAAACAATATATGTAATTAGTGCTCTCAAATTTTTGAATTTAATTGAAACAAGACATGATTCAAAAAGATTAGAAAACAATTCTAAATTGCTTATGAAATACATTGAGATTTTTAAGTTTTACAAACAGTTACTGTACTTTTATTTGAAGAATAGAAATAGTTTTAACTTAGATAGTAAAGCTGTTAAACAGTCTGTGGCAAGCATTATTTTTAAATACATAAGAGAACTAGAAGCACAGGGAAAGCTTCAAAATTCATATATTCCATCAGTTCAAAACTTTTACCGTATATTGGCTAAACATAGTGCTTTTGGTCTAAAATTAGATATTCTTCCATATAAATCAAACGGTAAATATGGAAGTAGAACAACAGTAAAGCATGAGACAAAGAAGAAAACAATAGGCAAACTTATTACTGAACGTCCAGAATCAGTTAATTTAAGGCTAAATGACAATGATTATGAAATGGACACTGTAATTGGTTTAAGATCTGACAATTATTGCATTCTTACATTAATCAACAGAAAATCTAGAATGTTTTATTGCACGCTCTCTAGAAGAAATGCAAAAGCAATAAAAGAAAATTTGGAGAAATTGATTAAGGACAATAATCTTGTTATTGACACATTAACTATTGATAATGGAAGTGAAAATTACAAACTTCCAGAGATAGAATCAATCAAAGAAATTTTCCATTGTCATCCTTATTCATCATCAGAAAAAGGTAGCATTGAAAATGCTCACAGGCTTTTAAGAAGATACATTCCAAAGGGAAAATCTATAGATAAATATGTTGGTCAAGATCTAAAACCAATAGCCGATTTTATAAATTCACATCCAAGAATTTATAAAGGTGTCTCAGGCTTTAAATGTGCTAAGCAAATGCAATAAAAATTAACATCAACACAAAATTTTGCACTTTTGAGTACTCAAAAGTATCTTTTCTTTATTCTTTTTTTATGCTTTAGGCCATTTTCTTGTCAGAACAACCAAAAATTGGTATTATTTTTTCAATACTCAAATTAGGTGCTTTTTAATTTAAGAATTTATAGATTCTTAAAATAGACCAATTAGTTAAAAAAGACAATGATATATTTATTATTGAACAAAAAGTGCGTGATGACCATGATAGCACCAAAAAACGCGGCCAAATTGATAACTTTTTAAAGAAATACAATCATGTTAAAACTATCTATCCTATAAATAATATAGTCGGCATTATGTGGTTTGTTGATGATAGTTTCAAGAAAAATAAAGGTTTCTACAATAATGAAATATCAAATTTAAATAAATATGATAGGAATCTTCATTTATTTTATGGCAAGGAGCTTTTTGACTTTTTTAAACTTCCACAGATATGAGATGAGTTAATTGAACATCTCGAGAATTTTGAAAAACAAAATGAAGATTACTCATATGATATGCAAGACTTTGAGTTATCACCAAATATTCTATCATCACTAATAAAACTGCCACTTAGACAATGAAGCAAACTAACATCAGATAAGGCCGAGTACATAAAATTAAGAAGCAAATTTTTTCCTAAAGGAAATACAATACAAAAAGCACTAGTTGAAAGAAAGAAGCTTGGTAAATAAAATGAGTAATATAAAAACTAACATAATTATTAATGCCGACTGCATTGACGCATTAAAACAGTTGCCAGATAATAGCATAGATTTGATTTTTGCTGACCCGCCCTATTGAATGAGAACAAGCAATACTTTACTTAGGGTTGAAGGAACTAAGTTCAATGGTGTTGAAGATGAATGAGACAAATTTGAATCTAATGAAGATTATGCTAAGTTTACTAAGAATTGATTAAGTGAGTGCTACAGAGTTTTAAAGAAAAATGGTTCATTTTGAGTTATAGGTGGAATGCAGTGTATTTATACAATTGGTGGAATAATGCAAGAATTAGGTTTTTGGATAATAAATGATGTGATATGACACAAAACTAATCCGACCCCAAATTTTAAAGGTACTAGACTTCAAAATAGTCATGAAACATTGATTTGAGCTACTAAAAATCAAAGTTCAAAATACACATTTAACTATAAAACAGCCAAAGAGTTAAATATTAATGTTGCAGATTATAATAAAGGTAACCGCAAACAATTAGGCAGTGTGTGGTCAATTTCTGTTGTAAATGGCAATGAACGCCTAAAAGATAATGAAGGAATAAAACTCCATAGCACACAAAAGCCAGAAGAACTTCTATATAAAATAATTAATATCAGTTCGAAAATTAATGATATAGTCCTAGATCCTTTTGCTGGGACTATGACAACTGGCAAAGTAGCGAAGCAAACAGGCAGAAAATACATAATGATAGAACAGGATGAAAAATATTGTCATTATGGTACAAACAGAATAGAAAAAACCAAAGAAAAAATAGGAGATATTGAATTAGCAACCTTTGACATAAAGCCCTTAAAAGTAGGTCTAAAAGATATGATAGAAAATAGCTTTTTACACATTGGAGAGCAGTTTTATTTAAAAAACATTAATCACAAAAATGTTTATTTGAATTCTGATGGTAAGCTAACTGATGATAATGGACAAACTCTTGATATTCACTCAGGAGCCGCGCAGTTATCTAATAAAAAAGCACATAGAGTTAATGGTTTTGACTACTGATATGTTATTCGTGAAAATAAGCTTGTCTCAATTAATGAAATTAGAGAACTATATAGAGAACATTTATCTAAAGAGTCAATTTAAAATCATTATTTTGCCCATTAATTCTATAAATTAGGCATATAGATTTTATTGTATGAAATATTATCTATTGCAACAATGTAAAACTAAAAGACAGTCCGCACGCTGTCTTTTAATATTAGAAAAATTTGCCAAATACTAATTATGCTTGCTTTGTATTTTGTCTTTTCTTTTTTTGTATGCTAAAGATGATACCAAAATGCCTGTAGCACAAGTAAAAACAATTAAAGAGTAAAACAAATAAGTATATAAATATCCTGCTTTGGTTGAAATTAAAGTGAATAAAACGCTAATCATAGATGATAATAAAATTCTAAATACTATTGCTATCCCATTTTGCTTGTGAAAATGACTTTTACTAAAAAGTTCATATGATGTTGAATAATAGATAGAAATAAATAGTGAATAAGTAAATTGTTGTAATGCAATTATTGAAACATATGATATTAAGTTTACTTTTGCTTCTGAATTTATAAAAAATAGTCAAACAAAGTTTAAGGTTCCTAATACAGCAATTATTGCTATAAATAGAGGCTTACTTTTTTTGATTTTTGACTGAAAAAAGTAAACAATAACAACACCTATCAGTGAAAAAGTCGCAAAAATTATAGAAAAGTAAAATCCTCAGTTATCAATTTTATATTCAGAGTTTCCAAAACTATTAAAGTACTGAGATAAACCAGAAGTGTTTGGAAACAAGAATATTCCTATAAGAAGAGACCCAGACAAAATAAACACTCATGATTTTGCAAGATTTGATTTATCTTGCTTATTTTCAACATCTCCTGTGGATGTTGATGCACTAAATACAGTTGCTTCCTTATTAACTTTTAATGAGTAGTATAAAACTCCTGAAACTAAGTAAGTTATCATATTCATTGTTAATAGTCAGTAAAAACTTAGATTTTTAAATAAAAAGAATGATAGGATTGTTGAAGCGATAAAACCTAATGATGTTGCTAAAGAGTTTGTTGCATTAAACTTTTGCATTTGATCATTATTGTCAGCAATAAAATAAATTATATTTTTTAGAAAAATAAATCTAAACGAGTGAATAAAACCTAACAACGTGCTAAAAGTTATTAAAATTATGGATAAAGTTGTCTTCAAGTCATTATTGCTATCATCTTTATTTAATATAATAAACGTTATTAATGGTGGTATTAATATAGCAAAACTTAACAAATCACAAATTAATAATATTAACTTATCACTTTTTACTTTCTTAACTATTTTAGAGCTAAATAAGTAAACTATGACTGATGGAAGTTGTAGCAATAGGTATAAAAATGTAACCAGCCAAAGGTTGCCAGTAAATTTAAATATAAATATCGATGAGCCCAATTTAAATGCTTCTGATCCGATCAATGACAATGTCAGCGAGCTAGTGTATTTTAGATTGTTTATTTTAAATTTTGACATAATAAAACTCCTGGTATCAGTGTGTAATAAATGCCTTTCTCAATAACAGTTGATTTCATTAAATATATTGAACTTACAGGTGTAGCAATTGTTATTGAATCAGCATTTCTTATTTTGGTTGCATCAATTGATGCTGAACCAAAATATAGTTCGTATGGAATTCCATAACCACTACAAAATGTTGCGACTTAATTGATAAGTTTTTTAGTAAAAAATGTTTTCTTAAGCCAATTTTCTAACCAGATTCTATTGCTGGTGTGTTGACAGCCTGAATATTATTACACTTCGCTCACCCAAAAGTTAAATAGTTAATTTCAGAGTAAAGCTTTATAAGCATCTCATATCTTTTTGAGCTTATTGTTTTAATGAAATTACTCTTAAATTTGTCAAAATTTGTTTTGCTTGTATCCATTATTTTGTCCACACTTTCATTTAAGCTAAAACTAATCAATTATAAGTATGTTTATTATTGTTGTTTAGAAAATGCAAAAATATGTGGAAAATCAGCATTAAAAAAATAAAGGATTTTAAAGTTTATTGCGCATCCTTTATTTAATTATTAATATTGGCAAAATTGTTGTCATTTCGCCGACTTGTCTTTATTACGCTATAAAACAGCAAGAAACATAATTAAAAGCATTATAATCGGTACCAAAACCAACAACCAAAGCCAATGATATTTATTATATTTGCTATTCTCATTGTTTGAATGATTGTTACTACTATTATTTATTGTTGGAATTTATCCGAGAGTTTTCTCCTGAAATATTAAATTTACTGAATTACTATCATTAGTTTTATTAGAAAAGATATTTCGTAAAAATTCGAGAAGCGGAATATCTGTTTCTGGTTCAGGCTTAGTTATTTTTATATCTTTATTTTCATGCAGATCGCCCGTAAATGGATCTCTATAAAAATAATCATCTGCTACATTATTATATTTTCGGCATAGAATGTTAAAGCAATCATAATAGTCTAATTCGACCATTTTCTCAATGCCATCCATAATTTAATTATATTAGATTAAGTATGCTTGAAATTATCAACTAGCAACTATCGATATAGCCTTAGTGGAAATAAAACGCTAAGTCCTTATATTTATGCATATGCATCATTTCTAAAATGTACTTTCATGCAGATAATTTTTTTAATTTTTTAATGCGTTTATTGGAAGCACTATAATCCCATCATCTCTTTTATATGCTAAATTGCCTAGACCCACTATGATGCACTTTAAAACTGGCGCTTTTGCTCCACTATTAACCATATCATTGATAGTTTTATTTAATTTTAAAGCTGCTTCGTTCACTGTATTTGAACCCAATTTTATTTCAAGCGCTGCTCAGTCTCCGCCACTAAGCTCAATTATTGCATCTATTTCATTACCTCTATAGTCTTGATAATGATATACTTCAGCATCCATTGCCCTAGCATAAATTTTTAAGTCCCTGACAACCAATGATTCAAACAAAATACCATATAAATTAGGATCTTTGGTTAATTTATCAGCAGTCAAATTTAACATTGCACACGCTATTGAAGGATCGCTAAAATATCTTTTTTCTAGCTGTTTAACCCTTAATGATGAGCAATAATTTGGTGCGTAAGGTTCTAAATTATCAAATAAAAACATTTTGTTTAAAAATTCTAAATATTTTGACAAGGTTGGTCTAGATACTTTATTAGTTTCGTTTTGAGATATATCATCAATTATCGAACGCTCTGATACTGTAGTTGATACATTTCTGGCTAGTGACTTTAAAATTAATTTAACTTTATCCAAATCAAACCTATTTCCTTCTTCGTCAACTAATTGCTGATTCAAAATTGAGTTAATGTACTGTCTTGCTACTAAGTGTGATTCTGATAAATCATTATCGATGCTGCTAGGTCAACCCCCTCTTATTATTAATTTAGCCAACATATCAAAACCCAGTTCCTCAACATACATAGGTTCGAAATTATCGTTATTATTGCACAAATCCGCCAAGGATATTTTTCCAGAAGACTCTCCAGATTCATATAAACTCATAGTATTCATTCTTAGTCTTGCAATTCTTCCAGCACCACTATGCAAAATACCTTTATATTTTGGCGTAGATGAACCAGTTAATATAAATAAACCATTTTCACCAATTTCATCAACCGTCGCTCTTACTGCATCTCAAATTGCAGGAGCCTCTTGTCACTCATCTATCATTCTAGGATTTTGTCCAGATAGTATTGATTGAGGATTTAAATTAGCTAACTGCCTATTTGCAAAATTATTATATGGGCTGCCTACTAAAAATTCACTTTTGGAAGCATATCTTGAAGTTCAAGTTTTACCACATCATTTTGGCCCTTCAATACAGATTGCGCCAGCAATCTTGAGATATCTTTGAATAACATTATCTATAACTCTTGGTCTATATAATTTTTCCTTCATAATTACTTGCCTTTTGTTGGATAATTTACCAAATTTTGATTAGAAACTTTACCAATTTTTATATAAAAATTTTACCAAATTTTCATAAAATATTTTGCCATATTTCCTAATTTATGTTCAGCACAATGATTTTTTGAATGTATTAGTTTCAAATAAAACAACGTTAATTTGTCTAAGATAAAGCAATAATTTTCCCTAATATTTCTGTTTTATGGTGTTTTTAACTTGTGACAAATCAATGTAAAAAATCACACATAACAATATATGTGATGTTGCATAAATATTCTTCTTTGTTCAAAATAATTTATGTGTTTTATCTATTTTCCTTGGCTTGCTCAAAAATACTCATTGCCTTTATAACATTTTTATATGTTAATCTGTGTTCAGCAGTTACGCCATATTTAATTATTGCGTCAGTATGTTTTTTTGTGCAATATCCTTTATGTTTTTCAAATTCATATTCTTTATATTTGTCAGCAATTTTAATCATATATCTGTCTCTAGTGACTTTAGCTAAAATAGAAGCACAAGCAACATTGAAGCTTATGGAATCGCCCTTAACTAAATTGATTTGTTTAATGTCTAAGTGGTCAATTTTTTCAAAGTCCGTAATAACTACTTCAGGCTTAGCATTTAATGAATCAATGCAAATTTTCATACCATTCTTAGAGCTTTGCTTTGGATTATACTCATCCACATATGATGCTGGTAGCGTAAGAATATAATAATCAATGCAATTGTCTATAATTTCATCAAAAAGTATCTCTCTTTGTTTTGGACTAAGCTTTTTTGAATCATTTATTCTTTCATTAACATAATTCTTAGGCATTATTACAGACGCAACAACTAACGGCCCAGCACAACATCCTCTTCCTGCTTCATCCACCCCAGCAATAAGTTTATAATCTTTGAAATTTTTAAACTCGTAATCTAACATTTTACGTCCTTAAAAGAAAATGAACTAGTTAAGTTCATTCTTCTTTTGACTATCATCATTTTCAGAAATTTCTCTTGCTTCTGCTTCAACTATTTCAGCATCTGAGCCCGTTTTATTGACATTTTCATTATTTTTAACATTTTCTTTTTCAGCGCGCTTCTTTGCCTCTTGTTGCTCTAAAATATCTAAAATCAAATTGGCTAAAGCCGCTTTTTCCATACTTTGATAGCCGGAAATATATAACTTTTGAGCAGCATCATAAAGTTTTTCGTTTGGTAAATTCATTAAACGTTCATAGTTCTTTTCTCTAGCTATCTTAGCTGGATTAGCTTCATTATTGTTGTCGTCTGTCTTTTCATTAAATTCTTCTGATTCATTCTCGCCTTCTGCTGAATAACTACCAGACTCATTAGTTTTAGAACTTAAATCCCCACCAAAAGCAGCTTGAATATTTTGAACAAGTTCTCTAAGTTCAGGATTGTCTTCTAGTTGCTTTTGAGCTTCTTCATATTTTTGAACAGTAATGTATGCAGCCTTAATAAACATATATTTTCTAACAAAGACAAAGTATGCCACAGCTAAAATAATTGTAAATAAAATAGTTAGTATCATTCTTACTAAAATGTAGGTACTAAAATCCTTTATGCCTGAGGCATTAATATCTCTGCCTTGAATAATTGCAGACACTGAATTTCATATATTAACAAATAAAATTATGAAGTAAATAGTTAGTGGTCAAGTATAAATTTTTGCAAAGTTTTTTTTCTTATATCCCTGTAAAACAGATATAAACATTAAAATTGTAGAAACTATAATACCAGCGGATGCTACATATTTAAATATTATTCAAAATAAGTGCATACTTTTCATATAGTCAGGCGAAAATCCTTTTGGTGGGTTTTCTTCAAATGCTTGACCAGCAACTTTAATGTATGCAAGGTCAAACGAAGCCATAACTATAAAGTACAAAATAAGCAAGATAAACGAGACAAAGGTTGCAATGAAAATTGGGCGAAAAGTTTTCTTTTCATGTTTTCATAATCCATCGAACGATGCTTCAAATCTGAAGTGGTTATCAAACATATTTCTCCTTAGGGAAAATATTAATATTATTTCTAAATAATATATTATTAATTGTCATTTTTTAATAATTCATAATCATATTCAGCAATATCAAACTCGCTAGGTATATCAGAGTATACATCAACCTGTTTTTTTGAAATTGGATGTATGAAGCTTAGTCTATAAGCATGCAGTCTTTGATTAAAATCATCAACATGCGAACCATAAATATTATCACCATAAACGGGGTGCTTGATATAGGCTAAATGTACTCTAATTTGATGTGTTCTTCCTGTTTCTAACTCACATTTCACCAATGAATAAGGTTTATTATCTATATAAAAAGTTTTTAACAAATGAACATATGTTACAGAGCTCTTTCCATCTTTATGTATGCTCATTAATTTTCTATTCTTAGCATCCCTTTGAATTGGCAAGTTAATTTTTGTAACTTTATTAGGCAAAATGCCTTTGCAAATTGCAATATAAGTACGCTTAATTTGATGATTTTTTAGCATTTTAGCTAACTCATTATGTGTTTCATTATCCTTAGCAATAATTAATAATCCACTAGTATCTTTATCAATTCTGTGTACTATTCCTAGGCGTAATAGTCCATTTGTGTCTGATAAATTATTTTTAAAATGATACATAAGAGCATTAACTAATGTGTCATTTAAATGGCCTGGTGCAGGGTGTACAACTAGCCCGCTAGGTTTGTTCAAGACTAAAAGGTTATCATCTTCGTACCTAATGTCTAATGGCATATTGACTGCTTCAATGTTTGTTTCTTTTTCAAGCAATCTCAAAATGGTTATAACCATTCCTTCACGCACCATATAGTTAGGTTTTCTGACAAATTTTTTATCGTCAATATAAACAGCTTCTTGCTCAATTAAAGCTTTTGCATCGTTTCTAGTGATTTCTGAATTATCGCTTATGTATTTGTCAATTCTTTCTTTATATTTAACTTCTAATTGAATCATATATTTTCCAATTATAAATTATTAGTTAAATATTTTAATTAACTAATCAAGGACAAAATACTAAGAAAGAGCACACAACATTAATTAATATAAGCAATACAACTGGGAATTTCTTTTTATACATAATTGATGAGAATATGACTGTAAATAAGACATAAATAAACAATATTGGCATACCTATTTTTTCAAAATATTGAGCCTTTATCTTCATATTATTTACTTTTGCATACTCGCTAATCGACTTATTAAAAATAACTTGTGGAAATGCTATTCCTATTAAAAGTTGAATAATTAAGGCACCAATAATGCCTACAATTATTGGGTTCATAATTTTTACTAATCCTTGCAAAAATGGAGACTTGTTCTTGCTAGTCATTAGTTTCATTGAAAAGTACATTGCTAAAAATGGAACCAAAACAAATGTTAGATAAGTGAAAAATGTAAATATAAATCCTCATCAATGACCATTTGCTACTAAATAACCAGAAGCAAAAGCTAATTTAGTTGAAAAAACACCAGGTGTAGCATTACTGATTGTAAATAAATTAGATATTGTTTGGCTGTCAATATTTGTGCCAAAATGGCTGTTCAAAAATTCCCAAAGTCAGCTAAATATTGGCATAAAAATCTGTCCGCCACCAAATACAGATAAGCTGATAAATATAATAAACACAATGGTGGTCAAAATCATTAAAAAGGTCATTATCTACCACCTTCCTTGTGATTTTTATGTGTATCAATCAAATCAGCTTTATTATTCTTTTTGTTTCTGATTACTTTTTTGCGCGAAAAGTAAACTATTGTAAAAATCAACATAATAGTTACCATGATAATAACTGGCATATTATATGGAGCCGGAACAAAAAGAGCATAAACAAAGGTTATTAAAAACAATACAAACCATAGTCACTGCTTTATGGCTTTTAATCCCTTTTTAACATAGTTATAAATGAATACTATTAAAGAGCCTATGATTGTTGATAAAACTGCAACTTCTATTACAAAAAGATACTTTAGAGGAATGTATTTAGTAAAGTAAAAAATTAAAAATCCGAAAATTACATGTGGCAATACACCAAATACTATAACAATCATTGCCTTTCAAAATCCAAGTGTCTTAAAAGCAATATAACTCAATGCTTCAATAACAGATGCACCAGGGAGCATATTAGTTAATATAACATTTTCTTCAAACTCTTTTTCACTTAGTCAGCGATATTTATCAACTGAATATCTTTTAAAAATTGGCAATAAAGCATTTCCACCACCAAAGCCTATGAACGATGTAAAAATAATGAATCAAAGAACTCTTCAAAATGATGGCTTAACTCTTTGTGACATTTCTTCTTTGTGCATTAGTTATTACTCACCTTTTTGCGCAAATATAAAATTAATATTTTTACCTTTAGCTGATCACTTCTTTTCATAACCAGTTTGGTAATTGTCATAATTATGTGTAGTTTTATGTAAATCTGTGCCAAAGTCTATAATACTTCAGTGACTGTTTTGCAGGGACATAAGTGAAAATTCATAAAGATTGTCATTATCACTTTTAAATTTTAAAATACCGTCTTTAGCAAGAATTTTTTTGTATTTTTCTAAAAATGTAGGATGTGTAAGTCGTCTTTTTTCATGTCTAGCCTTAGGCCAAGGATCGCTAAATGTTAATCAAATAACTTTGCACTCTCCTTCAAAAAGCTCATCCATTTTATTTGCATCATCAATTAATATTTTGAAATTAGAAAGTTTGTATTCATTGGCCTTAGAAATACATTTAGCAGCAACAGTTGCATATTTTTCTAGACCAATAAACTTTAAATCAGGATGAGCCTTTGCTAATTCAACAATCATCTCACCCTTACCCATACCAATTTCTAACACTGTTTTATCATCAAGCAAAATTTTTGAATTACTCTGTTTTATAAGATAATTAGACAATTCTAACTTGCTCTCGGCATTTTTATCATAACGCAATCTCATTTATATAAATTCTATCAAAAAGCAGTGGAAATTATTCCACTGCTTGAATTAATATTAAATAACTTTTAATACAACTTCCTTAGATTTATGTTTTCCTTTTAGAGAATCTCTTTCAACATGAATTATCTCTACTTTTTCATTACCGCTAGTATGGTCGCCAACTTTTTGTTTACGACGGTATCCTAGAACAGCAGCTTCAATATCTTCCAAGCTATTTGCAGTTGCAATTATTTCTTGGTTGACAATTAATTTAGCTTTATACTTGTACATAAATCTCCTTAGTAGATAAGTCTTTATCTACCTAATTAATTATAACAAAGGCATATTATTATCAACAAAACATTAATATGGTTTATGTTTGCTTTTATACATTATCCAATTGTCTTTTATTGCCTTTCTTAAATTTTAAGTCTTTTACAATATAATAATAATGTATCTACAAAATACAGTAAATTTTTCAATAACTTAAAATATTAAATTTCTAATAGATAAATCTGTATAAATAAATGATTACAAAATATTAAAAATTACAATAAATTCTCGTAGCGAGGGGGAGCTATGTTTGCCGATCAGAATAGTGGCAAGAGAATTTCGTTCCCTGTTGAAGGATCTATTATAGATGTGCAAGCCTATAAATATGATGGCACATTATATAGACAATGAAATGGTGTTAAAGTGCTTAGAAACACTAGTAAACACTATGTTCTATTAATGTATAAAACAAGAGTTAGCGAGCAAAATAATCATAATTGAGTTTATAGAGACTATGTATTATGGTTTCTTCCAAAACATTCAATGTATAATGCTCTTATTCTTTTAAAACCAAGCAAAAAGCAAAATTATTCATATATTAATGTTGCCTCATATCCAATTTATGAAGACAATACAATCAAATTTATAGACTTAGATCTAGATATAAAAGCATACCCATCAAACACTGTTTCCATTGTTGACAGTGAAGAGTTTAAAGAAAACTCAAAAATTTATAATTACCCTGACAAACTAAAACAGTTAGTTTGAGAAGGAACTCAAGAAGTTATGCAACATTATGAAAGACAAGGCTACTTCTTTAATGAAGAAATAATAAATTATTACATTGACTTAGGTAAAAAAGATTGTTCAATTGCAAAGAAATTCAGAGCCTCAAAATACAAAAAAAAGAATAAATAAAAAAGTGAACTGTTCACTTTTTTTACTATTTTATAGGCTTTTTGTAAAATTATTGTGCTGCTACAACTGAAACCACAACAATAGGTTCTTTGCTGTATATTTTAAATATTTTCTTCCTAATAGCTTGCCTGCAAACATTTTGAAATTCTCTCAAGCTTTCAAATTTCTTGCTTTCAATTACATTCAAAAGTGTTGACTTAACTAAATCATTTGCTTCAGACTTTTCATCCTTGCTTATAACACCAACTGTGTTAATTTGGATTTTACCAATAAGCTTTTTCTTAATTGGATTATATCTAACAGCTACTAATACAACTCCCTCACGTCCTAAGACTTCCCGTTCATTTAAGACTTCTGTATTTATGTCACCAACACCAAAACCATCAACAATAACATCGCCAACTTCTTTTATTTTTCTCTTATATGAGCCAAGTTTTCCATTATCAAAGTGAGCAATCTGACCATTTTGCAATAATAAAACATTCTTAGGATTGAATCCTACATTTTTAACTATATATCTTTGTGCATCTTGCAAGTATCTATATAGCCCTTGTGCTGGAACTACATATTCAGGCTTCAAAATATTTATTAACTTAGCTAAATCCTCTCTAGCTGGATGATGGTGGAAGAATTCAAAGTTATTTAACTCCATAACTTTTGGGCTAACTCTAGCTATATCATCCAAAACAACAGCTTCTAATGACTCTAGCCCATTAATTGCAGGAGCAATCATTATTACTGTATCACTTTCTTGAAGCTTTAAATAAACATCATTATTGTCTGTAATTCTTGCAAATCTAGAGTGCAATCTTTCAACAGTTCCAGTTACTAATATAACAGCATTTTTTACCTTGTTTGCATACTTATAATCTAAAATTTTCGGCAACTTTAAATCAGGAACAACTGACTTTATCAAACTTAGCACTTGTCCATAAGTTTTACCGTAAGCAATCACTGGCCTTTTAGCTTCATAAGCAAAGTCTAAAATTTGGCTTATTGAATACATTTCTTCGTCATAAGCACCAACAATGATTCTTTCATTAGGCTTTGCGCTAAAAAATGCTTCTCTAACACTTCTTGGCAAAATAATTTTATCGGCCGCTCTACAATTTTGATTTGAATTACCTGAGTCAACAATTAATGCTTTAATTTTTCTTTTGGCAAAGAACTTTCTAGGCATTTCATCAAAATCCAAGCTTCCATATATACCTAAATTAGCTTCAACAAAGTTAAACATAAATAAATAATCACCACTAGGAGTTATAAAATCAAGCCCTATATGACCTGGCATTGAACCTGCTAATTCGATAGGATTTACAAAAATATCACCTATTTTTGTCGGTCTGTCTAAAATGTTTATTTTAACTTTCTTTAAGTCTAATTTATATTTTGAAAGCCTCTCCATAATTAAAACTTTATTAAATTTAGATGTAAAAACAGGAACTGTAGGCATTTTCATTAACAACCATGGAAGTGCACTAAATGAATCATTTTTAACGTCTGTAACAAAAACTCCTTGGATGGCATCTTTATTTTTTATTAAATAGTTAAAATTAGGAATTAAAGTGTCAATTTTATTGTTTGAATTAATAGGAATCTTAGCTCCTGAATTAATTACATAAATTTTCTTGTTTTCCCCTTTGTCATCAAAGGTTTCAAAAACATAGCAATTTTTTCCATTTTCATCAAGTCCGCCAAGTGCAAATATATTAATATGGTTCATCAAAACCTCCAAAAGTAAAAAAATAAATTATTAAATTGAATAAAAAACATAATATTATTTACAATTTTACCATACATAAGAATTAGTAAGTTTTATAATTTTAGGCAAATTTTAACTTTGATAATTAATAAAATATTTATAAAAAATAAAAGAGCAAGTGGTTTTTGTCCTTGCTCTATATTTTTAATTTATTTTTCTCATTATTAATATCTGAATCTATTGAGTTTAATACAGCTTTTGAATCGTTTATTTCTTTTGCGTACTTTGAAATTTCTTCTTTATTTCGTTCATTTCACTTTTAAGAGACTCTATCTTATCCAAAATATCTTGTTTGTCCTTCTCAAGTGATTTAATTTCTTCTTGTTTCTGATCTTTAGTGCTTTTAATCTTATTCACTTTTTCTTTTAATTCGTCATATTTGCTTTTAGCTGCTTCATATTTTTCATAGATTTTTTCTACGTCGTCTTCATCTTCCTTGTTAAATTCAATTGTTTCGCTATCTAATTCCAACTTTTTATCTACAAAATTACGCATTCCTTCATATAGGTCAAGCATTTTTTTAGCAGCATCTAATTCTTTTTCTAATGATGTGGCCTCACTGTTAAGTTTAGAAATCTCTTTTTTTGTTGCTTCTATTTGCTCTTCAATCTTTTTAATCTTAGGGCCAGATTCATTTTGCATAGCTTCTATTTTTTTTTCTAACTCTTTAGTTTGATTTTTCAATACATTATCTTCGTTAACTTTTTTATCAATTGGTTTTACCAACTCATGCTTTTCAAAACGAAGTGCCTTTAGTTGTTCACTTTCTGGCTTTTTACCTTTTGTCATAGCAGCAGCAACAAACACAGGCGAAACAGCAAAAGCAGTTATTGTTCCAAATGTTAAAATTCTGTTACTAATTCTTTTCATAAATATTTCTCCACCAAATGTTCAATGTTTTCTATCATATTACAGATAGGGAATATTGGTAAAATTTATAAATAAAAAAAATGTGCCAATATGCAAACATTAACACATATAAAAATTGGCGTTTATTATTAGCTGTTTAAGAATATTTTACTTTAGAAAATGCAGCATACTTGTTTACTTTTTCTCTTTTAGTTTCTTCTATCTTAATAACAATTGTAAATTCGCCTTTGGCTGAACTATTTTTTAACTCTTCCAGAACATCATTTGCATTTCCAGAATAAAACTGCTCATGAATTTTTGTCATTTCTCTAGCCAAAAATACTGTTGCATCGTTATTTCAAACTTTATAAATCTCACTTAAAAATTTTTCAATTTTGCTGTTTCCCACATAAAAAACATATGCATGCTCGGTTCCGAAGGATTCAATTTGCTTAAGTCTTTGACCTTCTTTTTCTTTAGGAAATCCCATATATAAAAATGTGCTTGAAAGCCCGCTAAGTGCAAATGCTGTAATAGAAGCGCTTACTCCTGGAATAATTTCAATATCTATATTGTTTGCATTAGCTAGCTTGACAATTTCAAATCCCGGATCATTTACTAATGGCATCCCAGCATCAGAAACAAGAGCAATACTCTGATTGTTGCTTATCAACTTATTAATTATGGACTTAGCTGAACTTTTTTCATTGTTTTTATTATGGATAACTAGTGGTTTCTTTATATCATAAGCTGATAAAAGTTTGGAAGTTACTCTGGTATCTTCACATGCAATTCAGTCAACTTTCCTTAGCGTTTCAATAGCTCTATAGGTTATGTCTTTGAGGTTCCCAATGGGTGTTCCAACTATATAAATTTTACTCATAAGCTCCCATAATTTTTGTAAGCATTCTCTCAGTTTGTAGAAAATAATTTTCATTAGAATCTAAACAATTGATAAACTCATCTAAACCTGTAAACAAGGCAAAAAAGTCAATTTTTGCCGTCTTAAGTTTGCTAGCTACCTTTTTCATTAATGGATTTTTAAAACTAAATTGACTCCAAATTCAAGAAAATATAAACTTAAGACAAAGAACTATAAATGTCATTGTGTCTTTTTTATCTTTCTTACTAAACCTTGTTAAAAACACATACAAAAAATATCTCTCTTTGAAGCTGTTATTAATGGCTTCTAATAAGCTTAAGACCAAATCATACGAATTGTTGCTAATATACTTTTCAACTTGTGAAATATCAGTAAATATATGACTATAAAATCAAGCTTGCTCTTTTTCAAATCCTTTCGATAATAGTTCAGATTCAATCTCTAAACTGCTAGGCGGCTTAAGGTTAATAACAACTGATCTAGAAAGTATAGTTTGTAAAACTGCGCTAAGATTCTTCGTAGTTAGTAAGAAAATTGTATCATCACTAGGCTCTTCAATGCTTTTCAATAAAGCATTTAAACTTGCGTTAGAAGCCTTATCAATTTCTTTTAATATGATTATTTTATAGGTATCTTGGACAAATGAAGCGAGCGTGCTATTTTCCATTACTGATAGAATTTTTGCTTTGGATAAATCATCACTAAAAAACATAACATTCGCAGGCAAATTCTGCTCATCTAGTGAATTTATCTCGCTTTTGTTTATTTTGTTGATGAAGTAAATAAGCGATTCATCAATATCAATACTAGAACTGGAACTAAATAAATAACAATGACTTAATCTATTGTTATTTACCGAGTTATCTAAAATTTTTTTTAAATTTTCGCTAACCATTAATTATTCCTTCATCAATCTTTAAACTTCTCATTTTGGAATAATTTAGTGATTACTTCATCTAAAATTTCAGGTATGCTTTGCAACCCATTAATAACAACAAAACGCTCAGGATTTAAGCTAATTACTTCTCTATAAGCATCAAAAACTTTTCTGTGGAATTCTAAACTCTCAGAATCTAGTCTATCACTAATAAGTCTCGATACATTTCTGCGATATTCGCTTTGCTCAGCTGTAATGTCTATATAAATTGTTATATCAGGAACAGTATTTTCAATAACCATTTCAGTTAATTGTTTTGCAAAAGATAGCCCAAGCCCTCTGACTATGCCTTGGTAGGCATAAAAACTGTCTATGTATCTATCGCAGAGCACTAACTTATTCTCTTTTAGAGCAGGCAATATAACTTTTTCAATATGAATTCTTCTGCTGGCAGTGTATAAAAGTGCTTCAGCAATTGGCGACAAATGTGACTCTTTATCCAAAATCAGTTCTCTAATTTTTTCTGATTCACGAACATTTTTTCCACCAGGTTCTCTAGTTACTATAAAACTAAGGTTTGGTTTTTGCTCTAACAACTTATCAACTAATTTTTGTACGATAGTAGTTTTGCCACTGCCATCTAAACCTTCAAAAGTTATAAACATACTGCTCCTAAAAATTATTTTGTTCTGTTTTCTATGGCTTGTTTAATAGTGAATTCGTCAATATATTCAATATTAGAATTTAAAGGTAATCCAACAGCAGCTCTAGTTGCTTTTACATCGATCTCTCTGCAAATTTGCATTAATTGTGCTGTTGTCATTTGCCCCTCAATTGTTGGACTTAGAACAATTATTACTTCATTTATTCTTTTCAGTTTGATGAACTTAACCAAGTGCTCATAATTAAAGTCAATTTTGGCATCTTTTGGAACAACTGACAATAAGTAAGGAAGCACATAAAAATAACCATTATAAAAGTCTGTATCAAATATTTTTTTGACACTGGCGACGCTTTCAACAATAATCAAGGTGTTTCACAAATTAAATCTGTCACAGTTTACACATTTCCCGTTTTCGACTATAAAATTGCATTTTTCACAAAATCCAATTTTGTCTTTAGCTTCTAATATAAACTCTAAAGTACTACTTATTTCTTCTTTTGATGCTTTGAGAATATAGTCTGAAAGTTTTTCGGCCTGCTTCTTTGTTATTGTTGGAATGGATATTAATTTTTTGGTTAACTCATTAATAGTTTTAATTTCCATAATTAAAAACCAAAACCAGATGGCATATTAGGCATAAGTGCTTGTTGTTTTTCATCAATTTCTTCAAATAATTCATTTAAAAGCAAGAGAATAACATCTTCAATGATTTCTGGATCTTCAGGATCTAATAAATTTGAATCTTCAATCATAATCGAGACAATTTTTTTACTTCCTTTGGCAACAATTGTAACCCCATGCTTTGAAGCCTTAAACTCTTGCTCCATGAACTCTTCATTTTTTAGTTCTAATTCCTTTTGTAATTTTTGCATTTTTCTTAACATATTTTGATCCATAATTTGACCTTCTTTCCTATTTTATAGAACTTAATAAATCGAATAGTTGTTTGTTACTGCTATGTTCTTTTTCAACTTGAACTTCACTAAATGATTTAGCTTTTTTAATTTCTTCAGTATTGTTACTTTTAAGAATTTCAACAACTTCGAGTGCAATTTCTTTAAACTTATTTTTTTCATAAAAAATCATATGTTTATGCGACCCAAAATTATCTTTGATAAACTCTTGAAAATTTTGTTTATAGCTAATTGATTGAAGATAATTCAATGCTCCTAAATTTGCAGAAGTTAGAACAATATAATTATCACCAGCTGCTTTAATATTCATATTTTTTAAAACATCAATTAATTCTTTGTAATCTTTGCTATCTGATAAATTTACTAAATAATTTAATGTCATAGTGGCTCTTTTAAGATGATTTTGATCAGACAATATTAAAGCGCTTTTTAATTCATTCGTGCTAAATTTTGGACTAAATTCTTTAGCGTCCACAAAGCTTTTATCATATTTTGGAAATAGTTTAATTGTGGGTATTGCTTCGTCATCATCAAATTGAGTTAAGTCAATTTCACTTGTATTGATTATCGGATCATCTTCAGAAAAACTGCTATCAGAATCAATCTGATCATTTGTGAGTATGTCGCTAGAAAGAATCTCATTTATGGATGAATCAGCATTTGATTCAAGCACAATTTCCTGTGTTTGACTTAGAATTTGACTTATGCTTTCACTTTTAGTATTTTTATCACTTTTATCAATCGGCATAACTTCCACTTCCTTTTTAGCTTCTTTTATTCCTGCTTCTCTAGCCATTTTGACCAAATATAGTTCGATTAACTGAAATAAATTTCCATTAGCATAAAACATTTCCTTGACTAATTTATAAAGTAATTCAGACGAATTAATTGCATAGCCTAAATCAAATTTAAGTGCATTTAACTGATCTAAAGTTAATATTTCAAAGAGCGATTCTTTATATGTTTTTTCATAAATAATGTAGTCTTTAAAAATTAACAACAAGCTCTCTACAAATTGTTTAGGATCAATTCCGCCGCTTTTTAAATCATTGAATACACTTAAAGCCTCAGCAGAATTACCGTCATATAAACTGTTTATGATCTTTATCAAATTGTCATTGCTAGTTATTCCAAATGAATACATAACATCACTGAACCTTATATGGCCATTACCATAAGCATTTGCCTGGTCAATAATTGACAAAGCATCACGCATACTCCCTGCCGCAAGCCTTGCAATATAAGGCAAAGACTCTTCATCATATCTTATGCCTTCTTGCTCCAATATGTTTTTAATCTGGCTTACAAGTGTATCGTTATTCATCCTTCTAAAGTTAAATCTTTGCACTCTAGATAAAATTGTTAATGGTATCTTTTGTGGGTCGGTTGTGGCAAAAATAAAAATAGCATGTGCTGGTGGCTCTTCCAATGTTTTTAGCAATGCATTAAAAGCACCTTTAGAAAGCATATGTACTTCATCAATGATGTAGATTTTATAATTACCTGCAGAAGGTAAATGTTGAATTTTATCTCTTAATTCTCTAATAGAATCCACACCGTTATTAGATGCAGCATCCATCTCAATAATATCTATTGTTTTGTTCTCATTTTCAGCACAAAGTGGGCATAACTTAGTATAGTCATCATTGTTATGGTAGCAGTTTATTAAATTTGCAAAAATTCTAGCAACCGAAGTCTTGCCGACGCCTCTAGGTCCACAAAATAAATATGCATGGCTTACTTTTCTATTTCTGATAATGTTTTTAAGCGTTTGTATAATGTAATCTTGGCCTTTTACATCATCAAAACATTTAGGTCTATATTTTCTATACAATGCTTTATAAGACATACATTTACCCCAAAGAGAAGCTATATTTTTAATATTATAATATATTAAACCCTTTAAATTGTATATTGACTTGCCTTTTATAAATTCTTAAATTAAAAAGCACCTAATTTGAGTATTGGAAAAATAATACCAATTTTTGGTGGTTCTGACAAGAGAATGGCTAAAAGAATAAAAAAAGAATAAAGAAAAGATACTTTTGAGTACTCAAAAGTGCAAAATTTTGTGTTGATGATAATTTTTATTGCATTTGCTTAGCGCATTTAAAGCCTGAGACACCTTTATAAATTCTTGGATGTGAATTTATAAAATCGGCTATTGGTTTTAGATCTTGACCAACATATTTATCTATAGATTTTCCCTTTGGAATGTATCTTCTTAAAAGCCTGTGAGCATTTTCAATGCTACCTTTTTCTGATGATGAATAAGGATGACAATGGAAAATTTCTTTGATTGATTCTATCTCTGGAAGTTTGTAATTTTCACTTCCATTATCAATAGTTAATGTGTCAATAACAAGATTATTGTCCTTAATCAACTTCTCTAAATTTTCTTTTATTGCTTTTGCATTTCTTCTAGAGAGCGTGCAATAAAACATTCTAGATTTTCTGTTGATTAATGTAAGAATGCAATAATTGTCTGATCTCAAACCAATTACAGTGTCCATTTCATAATCATTGTCATTTAGTCTTAAATTAACTGATTCTGGACGTTCAGTAATAAGTTTGCCTATTGTCTTTTTCTTTGTCTCATGCTTTACTGTTGTTCTGCTTCCATATTTGCCGTTTGATTTATATGGAAGAATGTCTAATTTTAGACCAAAAGCACTATGTTTAGCCAATATACGGTAAAAGTTTTGAACTGATGGAATATATGAATTTTGAAGTTTTCCCTGTGCCTCTAGTTCTCTTATGTATTTAAAAATAATGCTTGCCACAGACTGTTTAACAGCTTTACTATCTAAGTTAAAACTATTTCTATTCTTCAAATAAAAATACAGTAACTGTTTGTAAAACTTAAAAATGTCAATGTATTTCATAAGCAATTTAGAATTGTTTTCTAATCTTTTTGAATCATGTCTTGTTTCAATTAAATTCAAAAATTTGAGAGCACTAATTACATATATTGTTTTGCCTTTTAAGTCCATACCACACAATTTACATTTCTTTTGGTATTTAGCATAGCCACGCTTTGTTTCAATTGTAATTCTGTCAAATAAGTTATAAATTAATCTTGATTTAAACCCCACAATATTAGAAACAGTTTTCATATCATAGCCTGCAATTAGCCTTTCAAGAATTTCTTTAAGTCTCAACGGGCTAATGTTATTTTTATTGGTTTTGTGATTTGACTTGGTCAATATTTCATCTCAATTCGTTTCATCAATTACATAATGTACATAATTAAACTTGTACTTGCCGTGCACATTTAATTTCTTTTTAAGCAAGCATAGGTCAGTTGAATAACTAGTATTTTTGTCATTGCTAATCATATATAATGTAAAAGCCTTTCTTTTTTTTAATTTAGATACTCAAATTTTAACAAAAGGCAACAAAAAGCGCCGCAAGTTAACTTGTGGTGCTTTTTGCTTTGTTAATGAATAATTGACTTGCCTTTTATGATCATTTTCATATGTCTATCATAAGAGTTATAAACAAGTATAATTCTAATAATATTTATAGCTTAAATTATTTTACATAGGTCGCAAATAAATTTAAGCACATATTTAACTTTAAATACTATAAAACAGTTTTATAAGTAACTTGTATCTTAAGAAAGGTTTATTAATGGAATTCAAAGAATTATTTATTATACTTGCTATTCTTTTCTCTCTACATGCAACCATTTTAGTTCTACTAATCTCATCAAAAGCAAAGCATTTTCATACTAAAATTACACTTGCAAAAAAATACTTATTAAAACACAAAATTAGAATAGATAATATCTTTTTTGATGAAGCAAAATCAATTCTAAGAATAGACTTAATTATAGGCACATTGGCTCTACTTGTTAATGTTTCATTAATAATAATTTCGGTGCTTTTAACCAAGCATAATGAAAATAAAACTGATGATTTATTTAAAGTTGCTATTCTTTTTATAGCGATATTTGGAATTTTAGATTTAATCTTTTTTGCTTACCTTATAGTGCTATTAGTTAAATTTATAAACTGAAAAAAACTCAATTCGCAAAGTTCAGAATGAATTGAATTAACACAGCTTTTTGACCCAAGCGTCATATGTGAGCAAGTAGATGTTGTGCACTCTAAATATACTTTTCAATATTCTAAAATATCGTTTAGTAATACTCTTGACCAAATAAGAGACAAAAACCTGAACAAGTACATTTATTATTGGCTAGTTCAAGATTATGACTCGCTAAAAGTTAACAACAAAATAGCGAATATTAATATGTTTTATGATCTTTACCATAGGTATATTGAAAATGATTAATGGTTGCTTCTGTGTAAATATAGTCATAAATATATTGCTTAGGGCTTCATAGCCTTTTTTATTACCCTATTTATAATAAAATTTAATTAGCTGTTACATTTATTGTGGCATTTATATGGAGATAAGAAAATGAAAAAGACTATTTTAATAGTTATTGACGGCTTAGGACTTAGAGAACAGACACAAGGAAATGGCTTTAAATTGGCTAACACACCAACTTTTGATATGCTTTTTAAAGAATATCCAAATAGCATAATCCAGGCTAGTGGTGAATATGTTGGTCTCCCTGTTGGTCAAATGGGAAATTCTGAAGTTGGACACCTAAATATAGGTGCAGGAACAATTGTTTATACTGGCTTAAGTTTAATAAACAAAGCACTAAGAGATGGTGAATTCGAAAAAAATTCTATCTTTCTCGAAGTGTTTAAAGACGTAAAAGAAAAAAATACTACACTTCACTTAATGGGTTTATTAAGCCCTGGTGGAGTGCATTCATTGGAAGATCATTTATTTAAGTTGATTGAAATGGCTTATGCATATGGTCTTAAAAAAGTTTCAGTCCACCCTATAGGAGATGGAAGAGATGTGGCTCCAAGATCTATACTTCCATCATTAGAAAAATTACAGAACCAGTGCGACAAATATGGCTATAAAATAGCTACAATTGGCGGAAGATTTTATGGAATGGATCGTGACAAGATGTTTGACAGAGTGCAAGTACATTATGATGCAATGATAGGCAAAGCTAAAAATACATTTTCTAATGCAATTGACTATGTCAAAAGCCAATATGAAGAAGGAATAAGTGATGAATTCTTTATTCCAGCCTGCAACACTGATGCTGAATTTGTTAAAGATAATGACTCAATAATATTTTTTAACTTTAGACCTGACAGAGCAAGACAACTTACACATTTATTTATTGGTTCAAATTTATATGATGCTAAACCAAAACACCCGGTTCATATATCAAAGTTTGCTTCGACAATGAAATATGAAGGAATTAATACATTAGTTGCAATCCATGAAATGGAAGTTAAAATGCCTATTGGAAAGGTTTTAGAATTGGCAGGCTTATCTCAATTAAGACTTGCTGAAACGCAAAAATATGCTCATGTTACCTATTTTATGGATGGTGGTGTAGACGTTGTATTTAAAAATTCAAAACGCATAATGGTACCATCATTAAAAGTAGAAAGCTATGCTGATGCTCCACAAATGTCTGCTAAGGAAATAACAGACGAACTTTTAGCTAATTGTTTAAATTATGATGTAACAATAATGAACTATGCTAACCCTGATATGGTCGGACACACCGGCAATCTAGAAGCGACTATCAAAGCAGTTTCTTTTCTAGATACACAAATTAAGAGAGTAATTGACTTTGCAAACGAAAATAACATCACAGTTTTCATTACAGCAGATCATGGCAATGCTGAAATAACCGAAGATGAAAATGGCAGTCCAGCCACTAAGCATACAAAAAGCCCAGTAATGCTAATTTGCAGTGATAAAAGTATAAAATTAAGAGATGGAAAACTAGCTAATATTGCCCCAACTGTTTTAGATTATATTAATGTAGCAAAACCTAAAGAAATGGATGAGGAATCATTAATTGAAAGATAAATATGAAGATTAAAAGAATTGTATTTAGTGATGTTGATGGAACTATTTGCTCTTTCCCGGATAAAAAAGAGAACCCAGAAACTAGAAAAAGCATTTTAGAAGCAATTGAAAATGAAAATATGACATTTGTCTTGAATACGGGTAATCCACCATTGCCAAAAATACTTAAAATGGCTAATGAGTTAAATGCTAAATATTTGGTTGCTGCTAATGGCTCTGCTATCATTGATGTTGAAAAAAATGAATATTTATACGAATCTGAATTAAGCTCTGAAATTGTGGATAAGGTTCTTAAGATTATTAAAAAATATGACGAATCTGCCTGTTTCTTTGGTAAAAATGGCTACTATATGGTGACAAGTAACCAAAAAGTTAAAGATTTTTTAACAGACTTTTTCGAGTATCCAAATTGATTATATGAAGATGCAAAAATATTTAATGACATCTTTAAAATTGAAATATATCCTCGACCTGAAAACAAGGACAAAATTGTCACAGACATTCATAATCTCAATATTCTATCTGATCTTGCTATAATGGGTATGCATATGGAACTAACAGCACCAGGTGTTAATAAAGGAACTGGAGCATTGTGACTATGTAATCATTTAGATGCAAATCCTGATTTTTGTATGAGCATTGGAGATAGTAATAATGATTTATCAATGCTTAAAACAATTGGATTTTCATATGCAATGGATAATTCGCCAAAGAGTGTAAAAGAAGTTGCAAAATACTTCACAAGTGATGTTATGCAAAATGGACTTGGTGAAGCTATTCAAGACTATATCTTTAGAACTAAGTTTGATATTATGCGCCAAGAAAATGAAGATAAGCTAGAAAAACGAAAGATTAAAGAAGCTAAAAATGAATTTTATCGTGCTAAAGATAACGTTAAATAACAATAAGTAATACTACACCATTAATGCTATTTTATAGTATTAATGGTTGTTGTTTTATAAAGGATATATGTTTCTCTGTAAGTTAAATTGTATACTTTTGAGCCTGCTTAATCATTCAATTTCTATGTGAGACAACTATTACTAGTATAATTTTATAAATTGTTTTAACTTTTTTCAGGATTAAGTGATATGAATTTAGATAAAAGACCAAATACATATAAATATAGTAAGCCTAACAATAAATTCTTTAGATGAGATGCGTGGCTTCATTATATTAGTCTTAAAAAATCAACATGGAGCATTGTTTTTTGATCTCTTCTCACAGTTATAGCGCTTGTTGTCCCAATGGCTCTGCTTATGTATTACATATTCAATCTAAATAAGGAAATTAATAAAGTACATCTATCATTATTATTAGTTTTTGTGTTTCTTTCTATTTATTTGTCGATGGGCTTTTTGTACTGAGCAGCGCTAAAACATAAGATATGAAACGCAAGAAGCTATAAAGATATTGATGAAGCTAAAAAATTATTAAAAGCAGCAGTGATAACATGTCCATTCTTCTTAATCTACTTAAGTTATATTAATAAAAAACAAAAGAACCTAAAAGGTACATTTAGCTTTAATATTGCTTTACGTCCTGAACAAAGATTATCTTCAAGAAATGCTGACTATGAATCAACTGATGAAGTGGGTTACACTAACACTTATGAAGCTCAGGTTCATAATTTTTCAAGAAAAAGACGCATAGATGAAGAACTTGATGATGAATATGTTGATGAATTAGATGATGACTTAGATGAATACAAATCGTATTCAAGGCCTAAGCCGCGTAAATCATCTGGCTCTAGCATTTGAACCAAAAGGCCGGCGCCAAAGAAAAAAGTTGATCCTCATTATGAACCTGATGAAGATGATGATGACTATGAAGACTATAACTAAAAAAACTGACGTCGCTGTCAGTTTTTTTGGTAACAAATTATATGGCCGATGGTAAGGGATTTGAACCCTTGAATGATTTGCACCATTATCTGTTTTCGAGACAGACCTCTTCAGCCACTCGAGCAACCATCGTTTTATATAAATCTTTTAAATTATAATTTAAAATATTAATTATATAAAATCTTAAAGGAGTTCTTATGGACGGATCATTGACAATGTGAATTATTTTAGGTGTTCTTGTGGCAATAATTTTATTTATGTTTATTTTTAGCTCTGTTAAAAATAAGATAAATAAAAAAAGAAAAGAAAAAAGAGACGCTGAATTTAGAAAAAAATCGGCTGAATATGCAAACTTTCTTGCTATTAAAATTAGTTGCTTAATGAATGTTAATGAAGAGTTCTTGGAAAAATTTGAACCTTCTATTGGAACATTTAAGATGCGTGATATTGTCTCTGTAGCTAACAGATACTTAAAAACCATTGAAGATGATCTTGATTTTAGAGAATACATTGTTTCATCAGACAATAATTCAGAGTTTTTAAACAACTTTATAAAACTTACTCACACTAGATGCAACAATTGATCTAATCAATGTGCTGTATTCAAAAATGAATTAGAGAAAAAAATTGCCAAAATGGACGCCGAATTCGTTGCGGAAAAAAGTTCACAAGAAACCCTTAAGATTCGTGAATTTTATGAAAAGGGGCTTATTGTAAATGAACTTGCCTAATAGACTTACGCTTACCAGAATGATTCTTTTTATCCCGCTACTTATACTAGTTATTTTGTATGGCGTTTTAATTAAACGTGGAATAGTGACTTACCATATAGCCGGCAGAATATTGCTAAGTATAATTTTAGCTATTTTCATTTCTGCAATGATTACTGATTATCTTGATGGTTGACTAGCTAGAAAAAATAAACAAGTAACTACATTTGGTAAACTATTTGACCCTATTGCAGATAAGTTGATTGTTACAACTGTTCTAATTTCGCTTTCTGCCTTTGGTTTTATTCCACTTTGAATAACAATCTTATTTGTGGCAAGAGACTTAATAGTAGATGCCATCAGAGTCCTTATGGCACAAAATGATGTTGATGTTAAGGCCTCAATCTGGGGTAAAATGAAAACTCTTACTCAAACAATTGCAATTGTAATTGTCCTTGTTGTCGCTATATCAACTAACTTCTCACTAATATCTGATTGAAAGAAATGACTAATTTTATACGGAATTAATATCCCTATGTTAGTTGCACTATTCTTTAGCATTTTCTCAGGTTATAAATACTATAAATCAGTTCGTTCTTATATAAAAACAAAATAACTTATTAGCCTGTTTTATAGTATTAAAAAATCAGCTTTGCGCTGATTTTTAATTACCCTTATATAAAGAAATAAACCATTGCAACCAACGTTCCGACAAATGAAATGCTATCATGTCTATCCATTAGTCCGCCGTGCCCTAAAAGAATTTTAGAATAATCTTTTGTAGCATTTAATCTCTTTAAATATGAAAAATATAAGTCTCCTGCAACTGAAGCAAATGGAGTAATAGAAAACACAAACGTTTGAGCAACTACTTTATTTTCCATTAATCCAAGCCCAAAAATCATTCCGGCTGAAAAAGCTCAGCACATAATTATTCCAATAATAAAGCCTTCTCAAGTTTTCTTTGGTGAAATATTGGGAGCAAATTTAGCCTTAATTCATTTCTTGCCAAAGAATTTTCCGCCAAAGAAACCTCCAATATCTGCTAATGATGGAGCTAATAATATAAACAGAACAATTTTTCAGTCTCTAAATGTTGAAACAAGTAAGAACAAAATTGAGTTTATAACATAAAAGTATGAAAACCAAATATGCACAAAGCGTAAGAATCTGTCTGCAGCAGTCATATTAGTTCTGCTTTGTAATTCAATTAGAACAAAAATTAGCGCTATAACTGAAATTATCAGTAATGCTTGCCAGTTAAAAACAGAATTTTTTACAAGCATAAGCAATTTATTGCTATCTACTGAACCTGGCTTTAGCAAAATTTCTGCAGTATCTATAGGCATATAGGTCATAAGTGCAGCCAAAATTGACACAAATATTCTGAAAATTAATTTTACACCAAAAGAGCGCAAAATCTCATATGACAAAATAAAGACTGCTATTGTGGCTAATATATACGCTGAAATTCTGGCTTCAAAATGACTGGCACCAAAAATTGCTGCCGGAATTATGACGCTAGCCAATAATATTATGCCTATTGTAGCTGGCAGTACTCTCTCTTTGAACATTTTCATAACAATATATTATATGTTATATATTTTACATTTTTAAGTTAGTAACGTAGTTTTTGTACATTTTTGTATTGTTCTCTAAGTGCAATTAATGCTGGATACATTCCAAATAATAGCATTCCACCTAAAATAGGCTCTGAAATTATGTTAAATAATCTTTGAAGCAATCAAATTTCAATTGGTGGAACACCATGTCTGCCAAGGTCCCCAGGTCTAATTTTTTCATGTAAGAATTGTGCAAAGAACACAAAGTAATGATTGAGCATAGTTGAAATAACACCTAAAAGCGCAAATTTTCAAACTGCAGGCTTCTTGAATGCATTAAATACTCAGAATAAAACATATACACCTAAAGCAACTTCAACTCTTGGTATAACTGATAGGTCAAAATATTGATACTTTGGAATACCATAAATATAAGCAGCAAATCAAGAAGATAGTCCAAAAAATAGCCCTACAGATATATTCCCAACAAATCCTAGATGAAATGTGGCAATTACAGTCAATACTGCAAGATAAGTTATTTGTGTATAACCTAAATTTAAATAACCAATATTAGGCACGGTGGCACTTAAAATAAATCAAGCTAAATAAATGCTTAAATTAGTCATTAAGTATGTTGTTGAACCAGCAGAATATCTAAATGACCTTTTCTTTTTGAAAGCATTTGAGTTATTATCACTGTTGTAATCATGCATTAATGATATAACAATTTTAAATTTTTGTACTGTTTAAATTGATTTTGAGTGAAAAATATGACTATTTTATAGGCATATTAATATTTGTGGTAGTTTTTTAATAAATAAAAAAAGCCTTTTGGCTTTCAATACTAATATTGTTAAAATTTTACTAAAGAAACTATTTCAATTCCTTCATCATTTATGCTTGCTCTACCATTTAGGTCAGTTAGTTCTAAAAGTATAATAACTTTCTTAATAATAGCTCCTTGTTCTTTAAGAAGTTTTATGATGGCCTTAATAGTGCCTCCGGTTGCTAAAACATCATCAACAATTGCTACTGTTTGGCCTTTTTTAATAAAGCCTGCTTGAATTTGTAATATGTTGTTGCCATATTCTAGGTCATATTCTCTAGAAATCACCTTACCCGGCAACTTTCCTGGCTTTCTAACCATTATAAATGGCTTTTTAAGCATAGCGGCTGTCGGGGTGCCAAATAAAAATCCCCTGGCATCAGGCCCAACTATTACATCAACATCCTTAGCAATTTCAGCCATACTTGTGATTGTAAAATTAAGCGCCTCCCCATTAGCTAAAAGTGGCGAAATATCTTTAAACAAGATTCCTGGTTTGGGAAAGTTTTCAACATCTCTAATATATTTTTTTAAATCCATAATTTCCTTTTAAGGCTGTTTTATAGGATTAAACAGAAACTGGAACTTCTTCAAAAAACACTAAAACATCATCTTCTTTGATGTCATTAAATTTCTTTATGTGAGTACCAAAATCCTTGCCCTTTTCAACTACTTTTAGGTCATTAGTTTCGCGTCTTAACGTTTCAACAATTCCTTCATGAATCATTTTTTTGTTTCTAAATATTTGAACCTTGCAACCAAGTTTTACAACTCCTTCATCCTGCATACAGCCAGCAATAGTACCAACTTTTGAGTAAAAGAATAATTTAACACAGTGTGCCGAACCAATCTTTCTTTCTTCATAAACAATTGGCTTTTCACCATCAAGAATACTCTGCATATCCTCAACAATTTTATAAATTACATCATATGACATAATTTTAATATTGCTTTGCTTTGCAGTTTGCTTAATGTTAGGTGACACTTTAACATTAAAAGCAATAATAATTGCATTAGAAGCTTGCGCAAGTAATAAGTCACTGCTAGAAACTTGACCAACTTGGGCACCAATAACTCTGATTGTTGCTTCTTCATTTTCCATCGCTGACAATTTGTTCTTGATGGCCTCAGCTGTTCCTTGAACATCTGAACGAATAATAACGTTGAACACTTTTTTACCAAGCTCTACATTATTGAATTGATTTTTCTCATATAAAGTTTGACTTTTATCAATTTGTGCTTTATCAAGCGCTAACTTTTTAGCATACTTTTCATCTTCAAATCCAATAAATCTATCGCCAGCTAATGGAGAATTATTTAATCCTGCAATTTTAACTGGTGTTCCTGGCAACACTTCATCAACAAATGCTCCACCAGGACTTTTCATAGTTCTGACCTTACCATAACATGAACCAGCAACAATAAAGTCACCTTTATATAAGGTTCCGTTTTCAACAATAATAGTTGTCACAACACCGACACCTTTGTCAACTTTACTTTCAATTACTGTGCCAACTGGATAACGAGAAGGATTTGCTTTTAAATCTAAGAGATCTGCAAGTAGTAAAATTGCCGAGAATAGCTCTTCAATTCCCTGTCCTTTAAGTGCAGAACCATAAACAATTTGAGTATCACCCCCAAATTCTTCAATAAGAACATCATTTTCCATTAATTCACGTTTTAGTTTGTCCAAATTCTTCTGTGGTTTATCCATTTTGTTTACAAAAACAATCAAAGGTACATTTGCTGATTTAGCATGCATTATAGCCTCTTTGGTTTGTGGCATAACTCCATCATCAGCTGCAACAACCAAAATTATAATGTCAGTAACCTTGGCACCACGTGAACGCATTTTGCTAAATGCTTCATGCCCAGGAGTGTCAATAAATGTGATTTTATCACCTTTATATGAAATTTGATAAGCACCAGTGTGTTGAGTAATTCCTGAACTTTCGGTACTTACAACATTAGTTTTTCTAATATAGTCAATTAACGAGGTTTTACCATGGTCAACATGACCCATAACTGTAATAATAGGAGGGCGCTTAACTAATAAACTTTTATCATCATTGAACTTTACTTCATTTAAAAAGTTTCCTGCATCAATGTTTTCTTCCTTTTTAAAATCAAGTCCTTTTTCTAAGCATATTTCAGCGATTTCTTCTTCTTCCAAAATATGGTTAATTTGATAAAACTTGCCTCTTAACAAAAATCTTTTAATTAAATCATTTGCATTTACTTTTATTTTTTCTGCAAATTCTCCTAAAGGCATTCTATTAGTGAAAATAAAGGTTCCATCAACTACTTCAGTTTTAATATCTGAAAGTTGTTCCTTAACCACACTTGTGTTGCTTAATCTATTCTTTTTAGCCATAGCCCCTCCTTCAATTCCTGCTCTATTTTCTCATATGTTTCTTTTGAAACAGCAGTTCTAAATGTCTTATTCAAACATTTTTTTCTTACAACAGTATTTCAATTATCTTCTGTTGCTATAAAATAGGCTCCCCTGCCTTTTAGCTCTCTGTTGACATCTAATCTAATTATATTTTCATTCTTATTATAATCAAATCTAAGCATTTGATTCTCAGGCACTACAAGTCCTGTCGCAATACACTTGCGATTAAATCCGGAATTTTTCTTACCAATCTTCGTCATTTATGTCGCTTAAGTCAATTCCGCCATCTAAACCAAAACTGCTTAAATCCTTGTCAACCTTGAAGTTCTTGGCAACTTCCTTGGCTTTTTTATAGTCATTAACACTCAATTTTTCATCTTTTTGAATATTGTCTAATTTTTGATCAATTGATTGGGCGCTATCTTGAGCATTCTCTTTAACTGCCTCGTTATTATATTGTTGGATAAGCTCATCAAATTCCATATTTTGACTATTGCTTTCATCGAAAAATGCTTGCTCTTGTTCTCTAAAAGCTAGAATGTCTTTATCAAATCCTTCTAGACTTAGATCAAGATTTTCAAAATATGAATTTGCTTTACGTCTGTTGTTATTAAATGTTCTAACAGGTGCCTTTTTAACTGCTCCATATCTTTTAAACGAGTTAAGTGATTCTTCAACTTCAGCAATCCTAGAATCATCAAAAGAAATATTCTTTTGCATTGCTTCTTCTACAGTGATAATATCTAAATTACAATGTGAAACTTTAGATGCTAACATAGTATTTGCACCTTTTTTACCAATAGCAGCTGATAATGCCGCTTTTATGGTTATTACGTAAAAGGTATTTTGACTTTCATTCTTAGGAACTATATCAAGAACTTGACCTGGAAGCATACATCTGCGAATAAATTCTTTTTTGTCATTAGTGTGAACAATAACGTCGAATTTTTCCATATCAGCCTGATTTACACCAAAATTTAGCTCACTAATGATTAAATTAATTCTTGATGAATCATGGCCAATAATAGCACCATAAACATCTAAATGTTCATTGCCAGGTGTCGCTCTAAACACTGCTTTAGTTCTTTCGCCTGGTATTCTTTGCACATTAACAATTTCTATTAAACCGCTATTAATTTCAGGAATGTTGTTATACAAAATTTTCTCAATAAGCTTAGGAGAATCTAATGAAACAGTAATCTGGCTAAGCTTAGTTTCTTTTTCAACTCTTTCGATAACAACATCACCATATGAACCAGGATTGATTACTCTTTTAGCACTAACATAATTAGCTGGTAAATGAGCCATTACACCGTCGTCAACAATTTGTACATTTCATGAACCTTTGGTATTCTTAGAAATAAACATAACCTTAACTGTTTCGCCTATTTTTTCTAAATATTTTGTATATACAATTGACTTTTGAAGTTTCTTAATTGCCTGTAAAATAGATGATTCAATAATTTTAGGTGTTTTTTGCACGACTGGATTTGATGATTTACTTAGGGCTAATAAATCTACTTCAATCTTAATTAAATCATCAATTTGTGCATCGCTTTTAACCTTCTTAGCATCTGAAAGTGGAACATTGTATAGCATTAAAGAGACTTTTTCAGCATCTGAAACTGACTCAAATTCACTATCTTCAACCACTATTGCTTCTGTGTTATAAACATGAACTTCCTTGTTGTCTTCATCTATTTCAAACACAATGTTTGCTTCAGGATCAATGTTTTTTTGAACAATTCTAGTTACTTCCTCAGAAAAAATACTTGCTAAGATAGATAAATCTATCTTTTCCTTTTCATTGTATCCTTTGATTATTTCATATCATACTTTAGGGGTATTCATTAATTCATCATTCTTTTTTACAGACATGTTTCTCCTATTTTATCCTGCTTGCATACTCTATATTCATTCTTGCTTTTTTAATATTTGACTTCTCAATTCTTACTTTCCTAAACTGCCCTTTGCAATTTCATTTTAGCAATATTGATTCATCATCATCCTCTAATAACTCACCAGTATAAGAATCTAATTTATTTACATTTTGGTTAAGTTTTACATCAATAATTTCGCCTATATGATTTCCTAATTCATCTGTTTCATAGTCTAATTTGAAACCGGGCGAACTTACAGATAACGAATCAAAATCAAGTTCCACATCAAGCGAGTCAATATATTCATTTATTAATTTTGTTAGCTCTTCAATAGCTTTAAGATCAGTACTTGATGCAGTGACTTCTAAAATCAAAAGTCCATCCTCTTTTAACAATTTCACATCAGCTATTGTATTTCCAAACTTATTAACCAACAAGTTTTTTCAATTCATATTTCTCCATACTAAAAATAATAAAGAGTTGGATCACTCCAACTCGTATATTAATTACGAATGATTTAATTATAACAGACTTTAGAATTGCCACTAAACAATTAATTCTAATTGCACTGCTAAAAATTTATACCTATATCTATCTCATAGCTTTTTTAGCTTCGCCTTTGATGTGACAAACTCTGCATCTAGCTTCATATTCAGAATCGCCTAATAAATTAAGCTCATCGCTCTTAACTTTTCTAAAAGAAAATCCTGCATCAGATTTGCATTCTAAACAAACAGCTTTAAGCTTTAAAATGTTATCAGCGGAAGCTAAAACTCTAGCCATCACATCAAATGGTCTTCTTTTAAAGTCCATATCTAGGCCTGAACAAATTACTCTTACACCTTTAACAATTAACTCATCAATTACAGTTAGTATATCCTCATCCATAAAATTGACTTCGTCAATTGCTACACACATATAATCTGGATTTCAGTATTTTAAAATTTCTTTAGAATTGGCAACATTAATTGCTTTGTGTCTAGCACCAGTTCTACTAACTATTTCATCTTTAGAAAATCTTGTGTCAAATTTAGGTTTTATAACTAAAGAATTTATTCCTGCAATTTTAAGTATGTTTATTCTCTTTAATAGCTCCTCAGTTTTTCCGGAAAACATTGGTCCAGTTATAACCTCTAATTGACCTAATCCACTTTTTAAATACATATGCAACCTTCTTTTTTAAAGTTAAGAAATTAAAAAAGAATCTATGGTGGTAACTGATTCTTTCTTAAAATTATTTTAAAGTAAACTTAATTCAGTTAAAGTTTTAACCATAATTCCTTGTGGCACTTCACTGATTTCAGCAGTTCCAGCTACATCAAGATGAATATGTTCAACACCTTCTGTAAATTCTTCTAAAAACATTGCTGCTGAACATGAGCCTGCATTTCCTGAAAAGTCAGTATTCTTTAAATCGGCTACTTTTGAAGATTTTATGTTTTTTGCAAATGCTTTATCAAGCGGCATTCTTCAAACTAATTCGTTAGCATTTTCAGCAGCTTTCTTTATGTCTTCTCAAGCTTTATCACTAGTTGCCCATGTGCCTGTGTATGTCTGTCCAAGTGCAACAACCATAGCACCAGTTAAAGTTGCAACGTCAATTAATCTAGTGGCATTCAACACTTTTGCTCCGTAAACTAAGCCATCAGCCATAACCAATCTTCCTTCAGCATCAGTATTATTAATTTCAACACTTTTGCCATTCATAGCTACCCATACTGAATCAGGAAGTGAAGCATCACCGTTAACTCTGTTATCAGTAATGCACATTATTGCAGAAACATTTTTCTTTGGTTTTAATTGTGCAATAGCTTTCATTGTAGCAGCAACAATAGCTGAACCAGACATATCAAATTTCATTGAAACCATTGATCTAGAAGGTTTTAATGAGTATCCACCTGAATCAAAAGTAATACCTTTACCAATCATTACAGTCTTTTCACTTGAATCTTTGTCCCCATTGTATTCAATAACAACAACTCTAGGTTCATAAACACTTCCTTTGTTTACTGAAAGTAAAAGACCCATCTTCAACTCTTCGATTTCTTTTTTCTTTAAAACAGTAACTTTCAAGTTTTTGTATTGTTCTAAATCTTCAGCAACTTTTTGAGCTAAAAATTCAGAGTTGCAAATATTTGGGGGCATAATTTGTAAATCACGAGCAAAATTTGTTGCTTTGGCTAAGATAAGCGATTTATTAAATTGTGCGTTAGCTTGTTCAGAAATAGTTTCAATAAATGGAACTAATTCAATTTCTTCCTTTTCATCTTTTTTTCTAGCTGAAAATATTTCGCCCTTTGCAAAATAAACTGCTCTAACAAATGCATCAATAACTTTAACTATTTCAACTTTTTCAGTTGCAAACGAAGCTAAATCAACTTGATAATTTCTGTTGGCATTTACTGCTAAGCCTTTAAAAAAGCCTTCTAAGTCAGAAAATGATAATGATTCTTTCTTACTAAAATATACTAATGCTTCATTCTTTTCATGATATTCAGTTATGCTGTTGTCTTTTTTAATTAAAAAATTGCATTTAGTTTCATCAGCAAATGTTGCCTTAAGCAACATATTATTATCTCTTTTTGATGATATTGATTCAAATAATTTCATAAAGTATCCTTTCAGTAACTTGTATGCTTATTTTCTTATTTTATCATTTTAATTTTCTTATAATTGGAACTAAAAATTTTTTTATTTTTTAGTATTTTATATTCATTAACAAAGCAAAAAGCACCACAAGTTAACTTGCGGCGCTTTTTGTTGCCTTTTGTTAAAATTTGAGTATCTAAATTAAAAAAAAGAAAGGCTTTTACATTATATATGATTAGCAATGACAAAAATACTAGTTATTCAACTGACCTATGCTTGCTTAAAAAGAAATTAAATGTGCACGGCAAGTACAAGTTTAATTATGTACATTAAAAAATTCCCAATTTTGGACACTATATAATTTTAATAATTTACTAAAAAATTCTTATTTTTGTCCATTAAATACATTAAATTATCTAAATAATTAAATTTTCTTAAATTTAGAGCTAAAAAAGCTCTATTTTTTGTTCAATTTCATTAAAGAAAAGTTTAAAAAATTAAAAATAGGTGGTAAAATAAATATACATGTATAGTGTTTAACACATAAAAAAGGAGATATAAAAATGGCCATTCCTAAAGACATATTAAAAATTCCAAGACCATCTAGTACCAGAGTAAAAGCAACCTCAAAAGAAGGTATTTATAATGTTATACAAAGAACATCAATAAGAAAAAATGAAAAAATTATTCCTGTTGAAAAAGGAGTGATTGGAAAGATTATTAATGGTGTTTTTCAAAGCATAGAAAAGCAAACATATGAAGTAGATATTAAATCATATGGTTTATTTGCGCTAAATGAAAAATTAAACAATCATATCTTTAGAGAACTTTTAAATTTTTATGATTTTGAAGATGCTAGAAAATTATATGTTATAGCCTCTTTAAGAACTATGTTTTCAGATATTAAAAACGAACATTTAAAACATGAGTATGATACAAATTTTATTTCTGAAATATACCCAAAATGTGCACTATCACCAAACACTATCTCAAGTTTTTTAGAGAAAATAGGTAAATCTAGTTCGAAGATGGAAGACTTTATGAATAAAAGATTAGAAGAGTTTTCAAACCACTCAATAGTTATTGATGGTATGTTGAAAAACAATACATCAGAAACTAACATTTTCTCTGAAATGTCTAGAAAGTCTAGAACTAAAGGCGCTCAAAACTTAAACCTTATTTATGCTTATGATATTAATGCACAAGAACCTGTTGCAAGTTCTGTTTACCCAGGAAATATGCTAGATTACACTGCTTTTAGAGACTTTTTAAGAACTTATAAGATTAAAAATGGATTCTTAATTCTTGATAGAGGATTTGATGATAAAGAATGTAAAAACTTAATGAGAGAAAAAAATATTAAATATTTAATGCCTATAAAAATAAATCATACTTTTAAAAAATTTAATTTAAAATCTGGATTTAATTTCACTTTTACCTATGATGACGACACGATAAGAGCAAAGAAAATTATCATCAACAACAAATATTATCTTTGTTATAAATCAACCCTAACTGAAATGGTAGAAAAGAAAAATTTCATAAGTCGTGCACACAAAAAAGGTGCGTATGATGAAATTAAATTACTAGAAAGAGAAAATCTTTTTGGATTAATAATTTTTGAGTGTAATTATGATTTGGACTTAAAAGATATTTATGTCGCATATAAAAAGAGATGAGAAATTGAATTGCTTTTTAAACAGTTTAAAAATGTGCTTGAACAAAACGAAGCAAATGTTCAAGGAAACTATAGATTATTAGCAACTGAATTTATTAACTTTTTATCTTCAATTATGCTTTGCAGAATAAAAAACCACCTCTTAAATAGTGGCGTTCTTGACAATAGAACAATTAGTGAAACTTTTAGATATTTATCGAAAATAATCAAGAAGAGAAAGTCTAGAAAAAGAGAAGAATGAGATGATGTTGAAACATTAAAATATATTAAAGAATTGAAGTCTATTTTAAAAATATAGTGTCCAAAATTGGGAATTTTTTAGTACATTATGTAATTGATGAAACGAATTGAGATGAAATATTGACCAAGTCAAATCACAAAACCAATAAAAATAACATTAGCCCGTTGAGACTTAAAGAAATTCTTGAAAGGCTAATTGCAGGCTATGATATGAAAACTGTTTCTAATATTGTGGGGTTTAAATCAAGATCAATTTATAACTTATTTGACAGAATTACAATTGAAACAAAGCGTGGCTATGCTAAATACCAAAAGAAATGTAAATTGTGTGGTATGGACTTAAAAGGCAAAACAATATATGTAATTAGTGCTCTCAAATTTTTGAATTTAATTGAAACAAGACATGATTCAAAAAGATTAGAAAACAATTCTAAATTGCTTATGAAATACATTGACATTTTTAAGTTTTACAAACAGTTACTGTATTTTTATTTGAAGAATAGAAATAGTTTTAACTTAGATAGTAAAGCTGTTAAACAGTCTGTGGCAAGCATTATTTTTAAATACATAAGAGAACTAGAGGCACAGGGAAAACTTCAAAATTCATATATTCCATCAGTTAAAAACTTTTACCGTATATTGGCTAAACATAGTGCTTTTGGTCTAAAATTAGACATTCTTCCATATAAATCAAACGGCAAATATGGAAGCAGAACAACAGTAAAGCATGAGACAAAGAAAAAGACAATAGGCAAACTTATTACTGAACGTCCAGAATCAGCTAATTTAAGACTAAATGACAATGATTATGAAATGGACACTGTAATTGGTTTGAGATCAGACAATTATTGCATTCTTACATTAATCAACAGAAAATCTAGAATGTTTTATTGCACGCTCTCTAGAAGAAATGCAAAAGCAATAAAAGAAAATTTAGAGAAGTTGATTAAGGACAATAATCTTGTTATTGACACATTAACTATTGATAATGGAAGTGAAAATTACAAACTTCCAGAGATAGAATCAATCAAAGAAATTTTCCATTGTCATCCTTATTCATCATCAGAAAAAGGTAGCATTGAAAATGCTCACAGGCTTTTAAGAAGATACATTCCAAAGGGAAAATCTATAGATAAATATGTTGGTCAAGATCTAAAACCAATAGCCGATTTTATAAATTCACATCCAAGAATTTATAAAGGTGTCTCAGGCTTTAAATGCGCTAAGCAAATGCAATAAAAATTATCATCAACACAAAATTTTGCACTTTTGAGTACTCAAAAGTATCTTTTCTTTATTCTTTTTTTATTCTTTTAGCCATTCTCTTGTCAGAACCACCAAAAATTGGTATTATTTTTCCAATACTCAAATTAGGTGCTTTTTAATTTAAGAATTTATATTTTAGTATTTTACTCATAATAATATAATATTTAAAATAAAGGAATGCATATGAACAAAGTACTTAATGCGATTAAAAGAAAATGACAAGATTTCTCATTTTTTCCTAAGCTGACAATAAGAAAAATATCTTTTATTGGAATACTTATAGCAATTTCGGTAGTTATTTTTGTTGTTTTTGCTTCATTTGTACCTCTCATTTCTATTCCAACATATAAGATAAGTTTCATAGGTTTGCCTATTAAAATAAGCGGATTAATTTTTGGACCATTAGTAGGTGGTATTGTTGGTTTAATAAGTGACATAATATCTTTTTCATTATTCCCTACTTTTTACAATTTTTACTACACAATTGCGGCTATTGTTGATGGTGTTGTTGCCGGTTTAGTTGGAATTATTTTTCTCAGAGTCCTAAATTATGCCTTTGGTGGTCAATTTAGAGAAGCCAGCTTAGACAATGCTATATTTAAACAAAAAGAGAAATTATATAGGCTTGTTCTCTTTGACCCACAAAGCCCTAAAATTGCCAAAGTTAAGACAAAAATTATTGCTCTTGGTGAACAGCGTAAGAGCGCAAATGTAATTAATCAAGAGAAAAAACTTCTTAATATTAATCTTTTTGTTGCTTCATTATTAATTGTTTTAGTGATGCTATTCATCTTCTTTGTAGTATTTTATGTTATTAATGAAACTACCATTCAACAATTTAGCATAATACCTAATAAAATAGGCTTATATGCCCTAATGACATCAGGTTATGTCGCTATGTTTATTTTCTTAATTGTTGCTAGATTTAAAATGCATCCTAAAAGATTTTTAGTAATAATTCCTATTGTCATTTTCTCAGCTATTATTGAATTAATAAATGTGCCCCTTTTATCATTAGCTGACTATTCAACAACCGGTGCATCTAGTGAATCAGGCTCAATAATAACTTATATGTTTCAACATATTGTATTTAGTCCCATTAAAATTTGATTCAATATGTTTGTTATATTCTTTACATACAATGTAATTAACCCATTAGTAAACAAAAACAGCTCTATTATGTATGAATAACAGGCTGTTTTTTATTATTGTTTTATAGCAAGTTTGAATAAAATAAGCATTTTGTTAAGAATAACCTTAATATTTTTTTTACTGTATTCTGTTATTATCTTCTGGCATTGAACTATATGAAATTAGGAGCAATATTCCGCCTATTAAACCTGCAAAAAGTAAATTTATAATTGCTGTGATTAGAATGAAATTTCTATCATTTTTTTTACTGCCTAAGCACATAGCTGATAAAACAACACTAACAATTCCACTCCTACAACTGAAAATAATATGCCACCAATAATTCCCAAAATAGCCCAATAATTATCAATGTATCATATTTATTCTTCTTCATACATTTTTTTACCTGGGTAACAGATGCAAAAAATTTTCGCACAAACATTAGTTGATGACAAAGAAATTAATTTGATGTTAACAAATTTTTATTTTACATAGTGTTATTGTGCACAGCAAATAGCTAATAAATTAACTACTTTTGATATTTATTGATAGATTTATAAAGCATTTTTAGGCTATTTATAGCCTTAAAAGGAGAGGATAAATTTATGAAAAAATCAAAGTTTTTACTACTTGGATCAGTAGCATCTTTAGCTTCAATTCCCTTTGTAGCAGCTAAATGTGGTGAAACCAAAGAAGAAAAGAAACCTGAAGCTGATAAACCAAAGCTTAGCGAAACATTAAAATCTATTACTGGTAATGATTTAGGAAAAGTACAAGTTGCTGAACAAGATAAAAGCAACAAAGAAAAAATTGAAGCCGCTATCAAAGAAGCTATTGTTACAAAAGTTCCAACACTAAAAGACAAGGAATTAAAATTAAACGCTGATTTAAGCAAGAAAAGCGTAACTGTTTCTGCTAAAGATTTCGAAGGTGAAGTTACCCTTAAATTTGAGATTGAAGCAAAATCAGTAGCAAAACCAAAGCTTAGCGAAACATTAAAATCTATTACTGGTAATGATTTAGGAAAAGTACAAGTTGCTGAACAAGATAAAAGCAACAAAGAAAAAATTGAAGCCGCTATCAAAGAAGCTATTGTTACAAAAGTTCCAACACTAAAAGACAAGGAATTAAAATTAAACGCTGATTTAAGCAAGAAAAGCGTAACTGTTTCTGCTAAAGATTTCGAAGGTGAAGTTACCCTTAAATTTGAGATTGAAGCAAAATCAGTAGCAAAACCAAAACTTAGCGAAACATTAAAATCTATTACTGGTAATGATTTAGGAAAAGTACAAGTTGCTGAACAAGATAAAAGCAACAAGGAAAAAATTGAAGCTGCTATCAAAGAAGCTATTGTTGCAAAAGTTCCAACACTAAAAGACAAGGAATTAAAATTAAACGCTGATTTAAGCAAGAAAAGCGTAACTGTTTCTGCTAAAGATTTCGAAGGTGAAGTTACCCTTAAATTTGAGATTGAAGCAAAATCTGATGAAGATAAAATAAAGAAAGAAAAAATAGAAAAGGAAAAAGCTGTTGCTGAAAGAAATAAATTAAACGATTCAATCACTGTTCGTGAAGAATTATTGCCTGGGAACAAAGGCACCATATGAACAATTTACAACTCTAAAGGTGAAAACTACTTGCCAATTAGTGGTTTTAAATTTGGAGAAGAGGCTAAAGAAACAAAAGCAAATAAGTAAAAAAAGCAAGGTAACTTGCTTTTTTTACTTATTTGACCACTATTATTCAAGTTCTCAGTGTTCGGCTCAAAATTTTCCGCTTTCTATAGCTTTCTTTTTGTCCTCAGGAGTTACGCCATCTCAGTATTTATCTACTTTTTTAACTTTGGAATTTTCCGATGTATTCTCAGTTACTCTAACCATAGGTTTGACCACAGGTTTGCCTGATTGAGTTTCTGGATCTTTAGCCTTTGTGCTTGATTCAGTTTTTGGATCTTTATCTTTTTTGCTTGATTCAGTGTCTGATCCTTTATCTTTTTTGCTTGATTCAGTGTCTGATCCTTTATCTTTTTTGCTTGATTCAGTGTCTGATCCTTTTTCTGATTCAGCTTCTGAATCTTCGCCTTCTCTTTCTGCTTCGTCGCTTTCTTGTTTAGACTTTTCTAAATCATCTTCATCCTTACCTCAAGGATGATTTTCACCTCAACCAATGCCATTGTTTGTCGAGCCTTCCTCAGGTTTCCCCATAGGTGTTTTACTTTCCCCAGGTGTTTTATTTTCGCCAGGCGTTTTATTTTCTTCAGGTTTCTTGTCGCCTTCAGGTTTCTTTTCACCCTCAGGTTTTTTGTCTGTTTCAGGGTTTTTATCTCCACCTGGTTTTTGGTCACCTTCAGGTTTCTTTTCTCCTCCAGGGTTTTTATCTCCACCTGGATTTTTGTCGGGCTCAGGTTTCTTTTCTTCTTTGGTCTCACCACATTTAGCTGCTACAAAGGGAATTGAAACTAATGAAGCTACTGATCCAAGTAGTAAAAACTTTGATTTTTTCATAAATTTATCCTCTCCTTTTAAGGCTATAAATAGCCTAAAAATGCTTTATAAATCTATCAATAAATATCAAAAGTAGTGAGTTTATATCGAAAATAAAAGCAAGCACAATATTGGCTTGCTATATTTTTTGTTGATATAAAAGAACTATATTGCACTTAAGAAGCTATTATTTGAGTGCTGTACCTTGAACTTTTTTGCCTGAGTTAGCTCCTGTACCTTGATCTTTTGTGCCTGAGTTAGCTTCTGTACCTTGATCTTTTGTGCCTGAGTTAGCTTCTGTACCTTGAACTTTTTTGCCTGAGTTAGCTCCTGTACCTTGATCTTTTGTGCCTGAGTTAGCTTCTGTACCTTGAACTTTTTTGCCTGAGTTAGCTTCTGTACCTTGAACTTTTTTGCCTGAGTTAGCTCCTGTACCTTGATCTTTTGTGCCTGAGTTAGCTTCTGTACCTTGAACTTTTTTGCCTGAGTTAGCTCCTGTACCTTGATCTTTTGTGCCTGAGTTAGCTTCTGTACCTTGTTCTAGTTTATCTACTTTTCCTTGTTCATCATCCTTACCTCAACGATGATTTTGACCTCAACCAATACCAAAGTTTGTTGGACCTTGTTCTCCTCTATGTACTCATTCTAGTGTTTCTAGTACTCATTCCATTGCTGCTTCACGGTATGCTTTTTCAGCTTCTTCTTCTGGTTCTTCGTCAGATTCTGTTTGATTTTCTCCCCCAGGGTTCATTTCATCACTTGGATTTTCCGCTGATTGTGTTTCAATCTCAAATTTAAGGGTAACTTCACCTTCGAAGCCTTTAGCAGAAACAGTTACGCTTTTCTTGCTTAAATCAGCGTTTAAATTTAATTCCTTGTCTTTTAGTGTTGGAACTTTTGTAACAATAGCTTCTTTGATAGCTGTTTCAATTTTTTCTTTGTTGCTTTTATCTTGTTCAGCAACTTGTACTTTTCCTAAATCATTACCAGTAATAGATTTTAATGTTTCGCTAAGCTTTGGTTTTGCTACTGATTGTGTTTCAATCTCAAATTTAAGAGTAACTTCACCTTCGAAGCCTTTAGCAGAAACAGTTACGCTTTTCTTGCTTAAATCAGCGTTTAAATTTAATTCCTTGTCTTTTAGTGTTGGAACTTTTGTAACAATAGCTTCTTTGATAGCTGTTTCAATTTTTTCTTTGTTGCTTTTATCTTGTTCAGCAACTTGTACTTTTCCTAAATCATTACCAGTAATAGATTTTAATGTTTCGCTAAGCTTTGGTTTGTCAACTTCTGGCTTCTTCTCTTCTTTGGTTTCACCACATTTAGCTGCTACAAAGGGAATTGAAGCTAAAGATGCTACTGATCCAAGTAGTAAAAACTTTGATTTTTTCATAAATTTATCCTCTCCTTTTAAGGCTATAAATAGCCTAAAAATGCTTTATAAATCTATCAATAAATATCAAAAGTAGTGAGTTTATATTAAAAATAAAAGCAAGCACAATATTGGCTTGCTATATTTTTGTTGATATAAAAAGAACTATATTACACTTAAGAACTTGTTGGTATTTTTATGCACCTTGTTGTGTGTTAGTTCCTGCACCTTGTTGTGAGTTAGTTCCTGCACCTTGTCCTGGTTTAGTTCCTGCACCTTGTTGTGAGTTAGTTCCTGCACCTTGTTGTGAGTTAGTTCCTGCACCTTGTTGTGTGTTAGTTCCTGCACCTTGTTGTGAGTTAGTTCCTGCACCTTGTTGTGAGTTAGTTCCTGCACCTTGTCCTGGTTTAGTTCCTGCACCTTGTTGTGAGTTAGTTCCTGCACCTTGTTGTGTGTTAGTTCCTGCACCTTGTTGTGTGTTAGTTCCTGCACCTTGTTGTGAGTTAGTTCCTGCACCTTGTCCTGGTTTAGTTCCTGCACCTTGTTGTGAGTTAGTTCCTGCACCTTGTTGTGTGTTAGTTCCTGCACCTTGTTGTGAGTTAGTTCCTGCACCTTGTTGTGAGTTAGTTCCTGCACCTTGTCCTGGTTTAGTTCCTGCACCTTGTCCTGGTTTAGTTCCTGCACCTTGTTGTGAGTTAGCTGGTGTACCTTGATCTGGGTTAGCTGGTGTACCTTGATCTGGGTTAGCTGGTGTACCTTGATCTGGGTTAGCTGGTGTACCTTGATCTGGGTTAGCTGGTGTACCTTGATCTGGGTTAGTTGGTGTACCTTGATCTGGGTTAGTTGGTGTACCTTGTCCTGGGTTAGTTGGTGTACTTTGATCTGGTTTGTCCGCTTCTAGTTTCTTTTCTTCTTTGGTTTCACCACATTTAGCTGCTACAAAGGGAATTGAAGCTAAAGATGCTACTGATCCAAGCAGTAAAAATTTTGATTTTTTCATAAATTTATCCTCTCCTTTTAAGGCTATAAATAGCCTAAAAATGCTTTATAAATCTATCAATAAATATCAAAAGTGGTGAGTTTATATTGAAAATAAAAGCAAGCACAATATTGGCTTGCTATATTCTTGTTGATATAAAAAGAACTGTATTACACTTAATAACCGCTTTATTGAGTTATTTTTTGCCTGATTGAGCTCCTGGACCTTTAGACATTGTGCCTGATTGAGCTCCTGGACCTTTAGACATTGTGCCTGATTGAGCTCCTGGACCTTTAGACATTGTGCCTGATTGAGCTCCTGGACCTTTAGACATTGTGCCTGATTGAGCTCCTGGACCTTTAGACATTGTGCCTGATTGAGCTCCTGGACCTTTAGACATTGTGCCTGATTGAGCTCCTGGACCTTTAGACATTGTGCCTGATTGAGCTCCTGGACCTTTAGACATTGTGCCTGATTGAGCTCCTGGACCTTTGGCCATTGTGCCTGATTCAGCTTCTGAATCTTCGTCTTCTTCGTCTTCTTTTTCTGCTTCGTCACTTTCTTTTTTAAACTCTTCTAGATCTTCTTTATCAAATTTTTCTTCTTCTACCTTATTTTCTTCATCTTCATAATCTTCATTTCCTTTCTCATCATCCTTACCTCAAGGATAATTTTTATCTCAAGTAATACCACGATCACGGTTTACCGAACCTTCATCAGGATTTCTCTCAGGCGTTTTATTTTCCCCAGGTGTTTTGTTTCCCTCAGGTGTTTTGTTTCCCTCAGGTGTTTTGTTTCCCTCAGGTGTTTTATTTTCCCCAGGGTTTTTATCTCCACCTGGATTTTTGTCGGGCTCTGTGTTTTCACCTGGGTTTTTATCTCCTCCAGGGTTTTTATCTCCACCTGGATTTTTGTCGGGCTCTGTGTTTTCACCTGGGTTTTTATCTCCTCCAGGGTTTTTATCTCCACCTGGATTTTTGTCGGGCTCTGTGTTTTCACCTGGGTTTTTATCTCCTCCAGGGTTTTTATCTCCGCCTGGATTTTTGTCGGGCTCTGGTTTCTTTTCTTCTTTGGTTTCACCACATTTAGCTGCTACAAAGGGAATTGAAGCCAATGAAGCTACTGATCCAAGCAGTAAAAACTTTGATTTTTTCATAAATTTATCCTCTCCTTTTAAGGCTATAAATAGCCTAAAAATGCTTTATAAATCTATCAATAAATATCAAAAGTAGTGAGTTTATGCCCCCAAGTCATCATTGTGGCAGAAGCTTGTCAATAAAAAATATAGACCGCTATTTTACGGTCTACGTTTTGTGATGGGTATTAAGCCAACAAGAAATTTATTTACTTTTTACTTCTACTTCAAACTTAAGAACTACTTCACCTTGAAAGTCGTTTGAACTAACATTAACTTCGTTTTTAGTTAAATCTGTTTTAAATTGTAGATCTTTACCTGCTAATGCTGGAACTTTTAATATGATAGTCTCTTTAATTGAAGCTTCAATTTTTGCTTTGTCTTTTTTCTCAGTTTCTTTTGAAACTTGCACTTTTCCTAAATTTTTTCCAGATATTGACTTAAGTGCGTCTTCTAGCTTTTGTTTTTCGCTTGATTTTACTTCTACTTCAAACTTAAGAACTACTTCACCTTGAAAGTCGTTTGAACTAACATTAACTTCGTTTTTAGTTAAATCTGTTTTAAATTGTAGATCTTTACCTGCTAATGCTGGAACTTTTAATATGATAGTCTCTTTAATTGAAGCTTCAATTTTTGCTTTGTCTTTTTTCTCAGTTTCTTTTGAAACTTGCACTTTTCCTAAATTTTTTCCAGATATTGACTTAAGTGCGTCTTCTAGCTTTTGTTTTTCGCTTGATTTTACTTCTACTTCAAACTTAAGAACTACTTCACCTTGAAAGTCGTTTGAACTAACATTAACTTCGTTTTTAGTTAAATCTGTTTTAAATTGTAGATCTTTACCTGCTAATGCTGGAACTTTTAATATGATAGTCTCTTTAATTGAAGCTTCAATTTTTGCTTTGTCTTTTTTCTCAGTTTCTTTTGAAACTTGCACTTTTCCTAAATTTTTTCCAGATATTGACTTAAGTGCGTCTTCTAGCTTTTGTTTTTCGCTTGATTTTACTTCTACTTCAAACTTAAGAACTACTTCACCTTGAAAGTCGTTTGAACTAACATTAACTTCGTTTTTAGTTAAATCTGTTTTAAATTGTAGATCTTTACCTGCTAATGCTGGAACTTTTAATATGATAGTCTCTTTAATTGAAGCTTCAATTTTTGCTTTGTCTTTTTTCTCAGTTTCTTTTGAAACTTGCACTTTTCCTAAATTTTTTCCAGATATTGACTTAAGTGCGTCTTCTAGCTTTTGTTTTGTCACTGTACTCTCACTGTTGTGATTTTTAACCCTAAATGAAACAAGTATTTGACCTTCATATTTTGTACTGTTTTTTTTAGCAAAAACTATAGCTGATGCAGTTTTTATATTTTTAACATCTAATTGAGATTTATCAAGATTAAGTGATCTATTTTTTTCTAATAATGCTCCCAGGATACTTTGTCCATCATTTTTATTAATTTCACCTAATTGTTGGTTACTATTGCTAATAATAGCGGGTAAAGATTTCTTGATAGGTGTATTTTGATTGTTGCCATTTTCAGAATTTGAGCCTGGTGTCATATTGTTTCCAGGGTTCATTTCTTCACCTGGATTTTTGCCGGGCTCTGTGTTTCCGCCTGGATTTTTGCCTGGTTCTGTGTTTCCGCCTGGATTTTTGCCTGGCTCTGTGTTTTCACTTGGATTTTTGCCAGGCTCTGTGTTTCCACCTGGATTTTTGCCAGGCTCTGTGTTTTGGCCTGGATTTTTACCTTCCTCTGGTTTCTTTTCTTCTTTGGTCTCACCACATTTAGCTGCTACGAAGGGAATTGAAGCTAAAGATGCTACTGATCCAAGTAGTAAAAACTTTGATTTTTTCATAAATTTATCCTCTCCTTTTAAGGCTATAAATAGCCTAAAAATGCTTTATAAATCTATCAATAAATATCAAAAGTAGTGAGTTTATATTAAAAATAAAAGCAAGCACAATATTGGCTTGCTATATTTTTGTTGATATAAAAAGAACTATATTACACTTAAGAACTTGTTGGTATTTTTATGCACCTTGTCCTGGTTTAGTTCCTGCACCTTGTTGTGAGTTAGTTCCTGCACCTTGTTGTGAGTTAGTTCCTGCACCTTGTTGTGTGTTAGTTCCTGCACCTTGTTGTGAGTTAGTTCCTGCACCTTGTTGTGTGTTAGTTCCTGCACCTTGTTGTGAGTTAGTTCCTGCACCTTGTTGTGAGTTAGTTCCTGCACCTTGTTGTGTGTTAGTTCCTGCACCTTGTTGTGAGTTAGTTCCTGCACCTTGTTGTGAGTTAGTTCCTGCACCTTGTCCTGGTTTAGTTCCTGCACCTTGTTGTGAGTTAGTTCCTGCACCTTGTTGTGTGTTAGTTCCTGCACCTTGTTGTGTGTTAGTTCCTGCACCTTGTTGTGAGTTAGTTCCTGCACCTTGTCCTGGTTTAGTTCCTGCACCTTGTCCTGGTTTAGTTCCTGCACCTTGTTGTGAGTTAGTTCCTGCACCTTGTTGTGAGTTAGTTCCTGCACCTTGTTGTGAGTTAGTTCCTGCACCTTGTCCTGGTTTAGTTCCTGCACCTTGTCCTGGTTTAGTTCCTGCACCTTGTTGTGAGTTAGCTGGTGTACCTTGATCTGGGTTAGCTGGTGTACCTTGATCTGGGTTAGCTGGTGTACCTTGATCTGGGTTAGCTGGTGTACCTTGATCTGGGTTAGCTGGTGCACTGTCAAAAGAGCCCGGGTCATCATGCGGAATTCTTGGGTTTATATCTGAATCTGATTCTCCCCCAGGTTTTTTATTTTCCTCAGGTTTTTTGTTTTCCTCAGGTGTTTTATTTTCGCCAGGTGTTTTATTTTCCCCAGGTGTTTTATTTTCGCCAGGTGTTTTATTTTCCCCAGGTGTTTTATTTTCGCCAGGTGTTTTATTTTCGCCAGGTGTTTTATTTTCGCCAGGTGTTTTATTTTCGCCAGGTGTTTTATTTTCGCCAGGTGTTTTATTTTCCCCAGGGTTTTTATCTCCACCTGGATTTTTGTCGGGCTCTGGTTTATTTTCTTCTTTGGTCTCACCACATTTAGCTGCTACAAAGGGAATTGAAGCTAATGAAGCCACTGATCCAAGCAGTAAAAATTTTGATTTTTTCATAAATTTATCCTCTCCTTTTAAGGCTATAAATTAGCCTAAAAATGCTTTATAAATCTATCAATAAATATCAAAAGCAGTGAGTTTATATCGAAAATAAAAGCAAGCACAATATTGGCTTGCTATATTTTTGTTGATATAAAAAGAACTATATTACACTTAATAATCGCTTTATTGAGTTAGATCCTGCTTTTTAGCATCTGTACCTTGTCCTTATTTACCTGCTGGACTTTGTCCTGCCTTAGCATCTGTACCTTGTCTTGGTTTAGCTGGTGTACCTAGATCATCTTCCATACCTCAAATATGATTCTTATCTTGAGTAATACCATTTTTAATATTTTCATCTATTAGTTTTTTTTCATCTTCAGATAGTTCTTCATCAGATGGTTCTTTATCTTCTTCAGGTGTTTTATTTTCCTCAGCTTCAGGTTTCTTTTCTCCCTCAGGTTTCTTTTCTCCCTCAGGTTTCTTTTCTCCCTCAGGTTTTTTGTTTTCCCCAGGTGTTTTATTTTCGCCAGGTGTTTTATTTTCCCCAGGTGTTTTATTTTCGCCAGGTGTTTTATTTTCCCCAGGTGTTTTATTTTCGCCAGGTGTTTTATTTTCGCCAGGTGTTTTATTTTCGCCAGGGTTTTTATCTCCACCTGGATTTTTGTCGGGCTCTGGTTTCTTTTCTTCTTTGGTTTCACCACATTTAGCTGCTACAAAGGGAATTGAAGCCAATGAAGCTACTGATCCAAGCAGCAAAAACTTTGATTTTTTCATAAATTTATCCTCTCCTTTTAAGGCTATAAATAGCTTAAAAATGCTTTATAAATCTATCAATAAATATCAAAAGTAGTGAGTTTATGATATCTCATTAAAAAAACAAAAAAGGATTAAAAACAGAATTTATAAGTGTATTAATGTTGCTTTTGTGCTTAAATACTTGTATAATATAAGCACAAATGGAACAAAAAAACTTAAATTCGAAATATTACAATGCAATTTTTAAACTGTTACATAAAAATAACGGTGTTATCACATATAAGCAACTAAAAGAAAACAATATATCTTCTATATATTTAACAAGAATGATAACAAAAGGCGTTCTTATTAGAAGAGCTAAAGGCATTTATATTCTTAGTGATGGACATTACGATGAATATTATTTCTTAAGCAAAAACTATAAATCGTTAATCTTTTCTCATTATAGTGCACTATATTTAAATAATATTATTGACATTTTTCCGCATCAAATTGACGTTACAGTTTACAGTGGCTATAATGCAAAAGGCATTAAGAAGCATGCAAATGTTTACTACTGTGATAGGAATAAACATTCAATTGGACTATCTGAATCAAAAACATTATTTGGAAACAAAGTTAAGGTATATGACTTTGAGAGAACAATTTGTGATTTTGTAAAACTACGCAAGAAAACAGATAGCGAAATCTTTTCTAAGCTTATTAGTGCATATATTAAATATGAAAATAGAGATTGAAAAAAATTGTATGAATACGCCTATGAATTAGGCATACACAAAAAAATATCGGAGATATTTGAACTATTTTATGAATAAAAATAAATTAATAAGTTTGTGTCATAAAACTGCTGATGAAAATAACGCAAATTTCAATGTTGTTTTAATTCAATATTTTATGGAAAGCATTCTACGAAGAATATCTAAAAGTAATGAGAGAGACAATTTTGTGTTCAAGGGCGGTTTTCTTTTATCTAACATTATGGGGTTAGATAAAAGAGCTACAATGGATATTGATTTGGAGCTAATAAAAACTCAAAAGATAAGTGCTTCTAAAATATTAGAAAAATTTAAAAGTATATTAAACGCTGATGACATCGATGGAATTAGATATCACATTCTTAAGTATACTGACATTCGAAAGGAGCATAAATATAGTGGCATTAACATATCAGTCCTATGTCAAATAGAGAATATAAAACAAGTTATTTCTATAGATATTGCATCAGGCGATGTCATTACACCTAAGGAAATTGTTTATGAATACAAAAGTATATTTTCAAATCAGGATTTTTCTATTTTAGCTTATAACATTGAAACTATGCTATCTGAAAAGCTTGAGACAATATTTTCTTTTGGTCACTTAAATACAAGATTTAAAGATTTTTATGATGTTTATGTTATATACACTTTTAAAAAGAAGGACATTGATATTAATAGGCTCAAGGATGCTTGCTATAACACATTCAAAAATAGGAACAGTGAATTTAACATACAACAATTGTTGGAACTAATTACCAATATTGCTTTCAATCCGTTGATGAATGAAAGATGAAAAAAGTACATAAGTCAGATAGCAAATCAGCAGGAAATAGACTTTAAAGCCATTACTAATTCAATAATAGAACTACTAGAACTAATTAAGGTCAATGAATTAACAAATAATGATTAAATTTGACAAACGTAATGTTTGTTATTTTTTCTTCATAAACTCACTACTTTTGATATTTATTGATAGATTTATAAAGCATTTTTAGGCTATTTATAGCCTTAAAAGGAGAGGATAAATTTATGAAAAAATCAAAGTTTTTACTACTTGGATCAGTAGCATCTTTAGCTTCAATTCCCTTTGTAGCAGCTAAATGTGGTGAAACCAAAGAAGAAAAGAAACCTGAAGCTGACAAACCAGCTGACAAACAGCCTGGTGATGATATGAAAAAAGACAATGATAAAAGCAAGTCAGACAAAGACAAAAACGAAAAAGACATGACTGATAAAGATAAAAAAGACCAAGAAAAATCTGAAAAAGATAAAGTCGAAAATACTAAAATTGATGATTCAAAAATAAATAAAAACTTGGGCTCTTTTCCAAAAGGTTTAATAACAAATGCAGTAAGGCAAAAAGATATAAGAGACAAAATTGTTGGTATCTTAAAAACACAAAATTTTAATTTAGATGTTAATTACGAGAAACACGAAGCTAAAGTTACTTTATCTAATGGCCAAGTAATAATTTTTACTTTTAAAGAAGAAAAGAAACCTGAAGCTGACAAACCAGCAGACAAACAGCCTGGTGATGATATAAAAAAAGACAATGATAAAAACAAGTTAGAAAAAGACAAAAACAAAACTGATAAGACTCATACAAATAAAGATAGCAAAGAAAAATCTGAAACTGATAAAACTACAGACGAGCCAGCTAATGGATCATCAAGCAGCACAATTCGGCAAAAAATTGATCGTGAAAAAATAAGAAGACTTAAAGAAATATTTGATAAAACGAATCAAACTAATTAAAGCCACAATCAACAACTAAAAAACAAAATTCAGATAGTGTAACTGAATTTTGTTGCTTGATTGTAAGTTCAAGTGCAACACCAATTAAGGTAAAATTTAATTGTGGAGCACTTGAATTTTTAAACAAAAAAAGTTCCACACTTGGCAGTAGGAAACTTTCATATGAATTATACTAAAAATTATAATCATCTAACATATGATGAACGTGCATTTATTGAAATTCAAATAAAATCTGGGTATTCTATTAGATCTATAGCTAGACAGTTAAACAGAAGTCCATCCACAGTAAGTCGCGAATTAAAACGCAACACTGCTTTTAGCGGTTCATATCAATGTAAAATAGCAGAGCAGAAAGCATTAAATAGGCATTCGCACAAATACTTGTTTAAATTTACGAGTAATTTTGAATATGCTGAATTTGAAAAATTTTTCTTAGAAAAATTCGATAAAAGATTTTACGGAATTGTTGCAACAGCTCGATACATTAAGCAAACTTTTCCAAATATTGCGTCTCCGTCGATAAGGACTATATTTAATTGGATTAAGACAAGAAAATGAAAATTGAAACCTAGAGACAGATTGAGAATTTTTTATAAAAAAGGCGGAAAAAGAACTGCATCAGTTGTCTCAAGATTAATTGGAGATTCTCACTATGTATATCCAATATGGGCAAGACCAAAATATATTGATTTAAGAGAAGAATATGGTCATTGAGAAAGTGACTTAATTATAGGCAAAAGATCGAATGGATATGATAATGTATTAACACTTGTTGAAAGGCAAACCAGAATGGGGTTTGCAGTTAAAATTAAATCAAAATCAGCTTTTTTGGTAATTTCAAAGCTTAAAAAAATAATCCAGGATCATAATTTAATTGTCAAATCTATAACAATTGATAACGGGATAGAATTCGAAAGAATGGGTTTATTAGGAAAATGACTAAATATTAAAATATTTAGAGCTGAACCGTATGCTTCATTTCAAAGGGGAACAAACGAAAATTGAAACGGAATGATTAGAAGAATGTTTCATAAAGGTTTTGATTTTAATTCTATCTCTCAAGTTCAACTGGATGATGTTGTAAATCAAATAAATGAAATGCCACGTAAAATTTTGAATTGGCAAAAACCAATTGAACTATTTAAGTTAGCTAATGACTATGGTGTCGTTTTAAATTAAAACATGTGAATTTAATTGACTGCATTCATAAAAAAATGAATGGTTATTTTTTGCATTTTATTTAGTTATTTTATCCCCCTAACCCCCTTAATTACAAATAAGGGGGTATAACAAAACATTATTTAGGGTTTACGCAGATGTTCCATCTGATTTTTTTAACCCCCTGCCCCTTGATTTCAAACAAGGGGTAGATGTGGCATACGCCACATATTATGCAAAAATGCTATAATAAAAAAGCCAAGCACATATGTTGCACTTGAACTTTCATTTATGGAACAAAATTCAGATAGTGTAACTGAATTTTGTTTTTTAATTTCTTAGGCAACATTAATTTATTTTTTAAGCTCAATAGTTCCTATAAATTTTGAGCTATCACCTTTAGCTGTAATTTCTATTTTTTTGTCAGAACATTGAACCAAAAATCTATTTTCTTTATTTCTTTAAAGTATTTCTGAACGGCTTTTTCTATAACATTGTAGTCTGGACTAATAGAAAATTGCTTGTCTAATTCTTTTAATAATTCTTTCTTTTTATTTTCATCTATTATCCCAATGTTTGTTTTCTCAGTTTTAGAAGATATAGAACCATTCTTACAATAGGACAAAAAAGTAGACATCAACAAATTTGCTGATGTTTTTTTGTTGTGGGTAAAAATGGCTAAGCAGTTAAGTGTTAATGAATGGAAATATTTGTTTGAAAAATACGAAAAACATAGATCGGGAGAACTCACTAAAAAATGTTTTTTGAATGAAATGATGAAAATAAAAAATGTAAAGCACATATTTTGCACTTGAACTTTCATTTATGGGGCGCTTAAGGAACTTGAGCGTCATCTAAATAGATTCATTGATTGATATAATTAATGAGCGAATGATCAAGAAATTTAATTACAAAACTCCACATGAATTGTGAGTGGAGTTTTGTAAAAAATAAAAATTTAAGGTCTATTTTTTGCCTGAGTTAGTTTCTGCACCTTGTTGCGGTGATTTAGGTGCTCCTGTACCTTGTTGTGGTGCTTTAGGTGCTCCTGTACCTTGTTGTGGTGCTTTAGGTGCTCCTGTACCTTGTTGTGGTGCTTTAGGTGCTCCTGTACCTTGTTGTGGTGCTTTAGGTGCTCCTGTACCTTGTTGTGGTGCTTTAGGTGCTCCTGTACCTTGTTGCGGTGATTTAGGTGCTCCTGTACCTTGTTGTGGTGATTTAGGTGCTCCTGTACCTTGATTTTTTGTGCCTGAGTTAGCTGGTGTATCTAGATCATCATCTTCACCTCAAATATGATTCTCATCTTGAGTAAGACCATTATAAAGATTTTTATCTATTAGTTTTTCTTCGTCTTCAGTTAGTGTACCTTCAGTTTCTTCTTCTGGTTCTTCGTCAGATTCTGTTTGATTTTCTCCCCCAGGGTTCATTTCATCACTTGGATTTTCCGCTGATTGTGTTTCAATCTCAAATTTAAGGGTAACTTCACCTTCGAAGCCTTTAGCAGAAACAGTTACGCTTTTCTTGCTTAAATCAGCGTTTAAATTTAATTCCTTGTCTTTTAGTGTTGGAACTTTTGTAACAATAGCTTCTTTGATAGCTGTTTCAATTTTTTCTTTGTTGCTTTTATCTTGTTCAGCAACTTGTACTTTTCCTAAATCATTACCAGTAATAGATTTTAATGTTTCGCTAAGCTTTGGTTTTGCTACTGATTGTGTTTCAATCTCAAATTTAAGAGTAACTTCACCTTCGAAGCCTTTAGCAGAAACAGTTACGCTTTTCTTGCTTAAATCAGCGTTTAAATTTAATTCCTTGTCTTTTAGTGTTGGAACTTTTGTAACAATAGCTTCTTTGATAGCTGTTTCAATTTTTTCTTTGTTGCTTTTATCTTGTTCAGCAACTTGTACTTTTCCTAAATCATTACCAGTAATAGATTTTAATGTTTCGCTAAGCTTTGGTTTGTCAACTTCTGGCTTCTTCTCTTCTTTGGTTTCACCACATTTAGCTGCTATAAAGGGAATTGAAGCTAATGAAGCTACTGATCCAAGCAGCAAAAACTTTGATTTTTTCATAAATTTATCCTCTCCTTTTAAGGCTATAAATAGCCTAAAAATGCTTTATAAATCTATCAATAAATATCAAAAGTGGTGAGTTTATTTTAAAAATAAAAGCAAGCACAATATTGGCTTGCTATATTTTTTGATGTAAAAAGAACTATATTACACTTAAGAACTGCTTAGTTGAGTGTTGTTCCTGATTTAGCTGATGTGCCTTGTCCTGAGTTAGCTCCTGATTTAGCTGATGTACCTTGTCCTGAGTTAGCTCCTGATTTAGCTGATGTGCCTTGTCCTTGTTCAGCATCTGTATCTTCGTCGACTTCGTCTTCTTTTTCTGCTTCGTCACTTTCTTTTTGAAACTCTTCTAACTCTTCTTTATCAAATTTTTCTTCTTCTACCTTATCTTCTTCATCTTCATAATATTCATTTCGTTTCTCATCATCCTTACCTCAAAGATGATTTTCACCTCAACCAATCCCATTGTTTGACGAACCTTCCTCAGGTTTTACCATAGGTGTTTTATTTTCCCCAGGTGTTTTATTTTCGCCAGGTGTTTTATTTTCGCCAGGTGTTTTATTTTCCTCAGGTGTTTTATTTTCCTCAGGTGTTTTATTTTCGCCAGGTGTTTTATTTTCCCCAGGTGTTTTATTTTCGCCAGGTGTTTTATTTTCCCCAGGTGTTTTATTTTCGCCAGGTGTTTTATTTTCCTCAGGTGTTTTGTCTGTTCCAGGGTTTTTATCTCCACCTGGATTTTTGCCTTGATCTGTATTTTCGCCAGGTGTTTTATTTTCCCCAGGATTTTTATCTCCACCTGGTTTTTGGTCACCTTCAGGTTTCTTCTTTTCTTCTTCTTTGGTTTCACCACATTTAGCTGCTACAAAGGGAATTGAAGCCAATGAAGCTACTGATCCAAGCAGCAAAAACTTTGATTTTTTCATAAATTTATCCTCTCCTTTTAAGGCTATAAATAGCTTAAAAATGCTTTATAAATCTATCAATAAATATCAATTTATTATATGAAGTATTAAGAACTAAATAAAAGCTTAATCAAACATATAAATTTAAAATTTATGCCTTTTTGCATTTTAATGGCTATTTATATGTGAGCTTTTACCAGCGCATAAAATATTCATCAATAGATGGTTATATTATATAAAAAAAATTTGAAACTAACTACTTTATATTTTTTTATATAAATATAACATAAGATAGTAGTGTATGCAATATTAATGCTGTTTTTGTGACTAAAAACTGCAAAATCACTTCATCAAACTAACAATTTAAATTTTATTTATGGTGTAATTTTTAAAATTGTTCCCATCGATAATTGTGTTTTACCTAAACAGCATTAATACAAAATCTGAACCTTAATATAACATCAGCAAAATATGAAATTTGTTAAATTAAATATTAATATTTTTCTGACTTAATTATTTGTAATCTAACTACAAAACATTTTTAAATAAAGCGCTTCTTAAATATATTTACTCCTATTATTAATAATAGAAAATAACTATCATATAGCTTGGCGCTTGTCTTAAACTCATCACTTTTGATATTTATTGATAGATTTATAAAGCATTTTTAGGCTATTTATAGCCTTAAAAGGAGAGGATAAATTTATGAAAAAATCAAAATTTTTACTGCTTGGATCAGTAGCATCTTTAGCTTCAATTCCCTTTGTAGCAGCTAAATGTGGTGAAACCAAAGAAGAAAAGAAACTAGAAGCGGACAAACCAGATCAAAGTACACCAGCTAACCCAGATCAAGGTACACCAGCTAACCCAGGACAAGGTACACCAACTAACCCAGATCAAGGTACACCAGCTAACCCAGGACAAGGTACACCAACTAACCCAGGACAAGGTACACCAGCTAACCCAGATCAAGGTACACCAACTAACCCAGGACAAGGTACACCAACTAACCCAGATCAAGGTACACCAACTAACCCAGATCAAGGTACACCAGCTAACCCAGGACAAGGTACACCAGCTAACCCAGATCAAGGTACACCAACTAACCCAGATCAAGGTACACCAGCTAACCCAGGACAAGGTACACCAGCTAACCCAGATCAAGGTACACCAGCTAACCCAGATCAAGGTACACCAACTAACCCAGGACAAGGTACACCAGCTAAACCACATTTTTCACCAGAAGAGGAAAATGCTGAAAAGCTGATAAGGGAAGCGCTGATGAGAAGATCGAAGAAACAACAACAAAATTAAAATCTTAAACTCGAACAAAAAAATTAAAAAGCTTGTGGGATTTATGCACAAGCTTTTGTTTTTTTGTGTTTTTTAAAATATCAATCTAATTCTGCTGTAATGTTTTTAAAGATATCATTGGCTTTTATTTCTACGAAAGCGGTTTATAACACTAGCTTATATTTATTAAGCATTATTTTTCTTAACGACCGGTTTATTTAGCCTGGTGATTTAGGATCTTTATCATCTGCTGGTTTGTCAGCTTTTTTCAGCTTTTTATTACACAGATTTTATTACTCTATTTTGCTCTGCTTCAACTCTATCTTTATGAGCTTTTCAGGCTTGCGTCCTTTGTCTTTTTATTTCTGCAATTTTAGATTCATCAATTTGACTATGAGTTGTAGTTGAACCATCTGAGTTGTTAGGTCCCTTAGGTGTTTCAGGTCCTTTAGGTGTTTCAGGTCCTTTAGGTGTTTCAGGTCCTTTAGGTGTTTCTGGTCCTTTAGGTGTTTCAGGTCCTTTAGGTGTTTCTGGTCCCTTAGGTGTTTCAGGTCCCTTAGGTGTTTCAGGCTTCTTTTCTTCTTCTTTGGTTTCACCACATTTAGCTGCTACAAAGGGAATTGAAGCTAAAGATGCTACTGATCCAAGCAGTAAAAATTTTGATTTTTTCATAAATTTATCCTCTCCTTTTAAGGCTATAAATAGCCTAAAAATGCTTTATAAATCTATCAATAAATATCAAAAGTAGTGAGTTTATGAAACACAAATCAGTTAATATATAGGGCAAATAATGAAAAAGTAATAGCAAAACATAACAAAGTTTAAAATAAGATAATTATTAGGCTCTAATAATTAGAGCATAACATCATTAATTTTTTCTTGTGGATAATTAATTTTCTTATATGGCTAGTCTATCAATATTAGAGCCTGATAAAACAATGAATTCAAGGAGTTAATATGATAGATCCCTTTATTGAATTTTGTGATCGCAAAAATTTAGCTAGAAGTACAGTTGCAGCATATAAAAACATACTTGCAAATATTCTTTCAGTTGAAAAAAATAAACATTTAGCTATTATGAAAATAATAACTGATCAAAAGCTTAAAGCTAATACTCAGAGACTTTATCGACAAGTATATGCTTTGTATTTAAAATTCAGTAACCAAAAGAAAAACTACAAGGACATCTCAATTTTAAAAGTTAAGCCAATGCAATCTGTTTATAGACCTATTCTCACAAAGGCACAAATATATAGAAGAACTAATATTATGCTAAATGATAAGCCTAAGATTATTTTTTATAAACTACTTATCCGTTTTATGTTTGAGACAGGAATTAGAATTGGCGAATTAAAAACTATTAGTGAAGAAGATAAACGAATATATGTAATTGGTAAAGGAAATAAAAACAGACAGATTTTTTATAATGCCGAAACATATGAAAACTTAAAACTGTTCAAAAACAGAATAAAAACAGTGTCCTATATCACTGTTTCGAAGGCAATTAAAGATCTTTTAGGAAATGAATATAGTCCTCACTCACTGCGCAGATCTTTTGCTTCATTTATGTTAAAAAAAGGCGCCTTACCAAAGATGGTTCAAAGACAAATGGGTCACTCTAGTATTGCTACAACATTTACTTATCAACAGCTAGATGAAAATGAAAATTATAGAATTTACAAAAAAATAATGCTTAATAGTAAATAATTAGTTATCAACTAGCACATATATGTAATTTGTTTATATTACCAAAATTGACTAAACAACATCTTTAAAATGTACCGATATTAGTAATCCAAAACTGCTTACATACTATACAAATTTATTTTGCTATCTCAAAATTTGTTTTATAATTTTTTTGTTATGCGTCGTTAGCTCAGTTGGTAGAGCAGCTGGCTCTTAACCAGCGGGTCACAGGTTCGAGCCCTGTACGACGTACCATATCTTGAAATTTATAGAACCAGAGGCAATTAGTTAGCAAGCTAATTGCTTTTATTTTTCTAAAAATTATTTTTTGGTATTATAGATTTAATATTATTGCTTTATCATTAGCAATAATTTCTATTACTTCAAATACTAATTATATTTTACATAATGGAGGCTATATGACACCCACACGTATAATACCAATAGGTGGAGTGCAAGAAATAGGTAAATCTACTTTAATTATTGAGCATAACAAACATATTGTAATTATTGATGCTGGTATTAAGTTTGCTGATACTGCCACAACAGGAATAAAAGGCATTATCCCAGATTATAAGTACCTAAAAGAAAGAAAGGATAACATTGAAGGTCTTTTCATAACCCACGGTCACGAAGATCATATTGGCGGTGTGGTTTATTTAGTTAAGCAAGTTCATTTAAAAAGAATTTATGCTCCTAAAATAGCTATTCAATACCTAAAACTTAAATTTGACGAACACAAAATAACTCACAAAGTAGAATTCATCGAAATTGAGAAATCGGCTGTGCATGAGTTTGGTAATGGCAAAATTAAAGTTGACTTTTGAACAGCACAACACTCAATTCCAGATGCTTTTGGTATTAGAGTAACTACGCCTAATGGCTCAGTTATGTGTACTGGTGACTTTAGATTTGACTATAACCCTATAGGTGAAATATATACAGATTTCACTAAGCTTGATGCAATAGGTAAAGAGGGGTTAACTGTTTTATTATCAGACTCTACTAATGCTATGCGTCCATCGCACTCACCTAGTGAAAACGACATCCTAATAGGCATAGAACGTCATATGCGTTCAGCAACAAGGAAAATAATAGTTACTGCTTTTGCATCTAACCTAACTAGGGTTAAAGCTATTATTGACTTAGCTGTTAAATTAAAGAAAAAAGTTGCTTGTTTTGGCCGTTCAATGGTTCAAGGTATAAAAATTGGTCGTAAATTAGGAAACATAAAAGCTCCTTCAAGCATTTTTGTTGAAAAAAGAGATATTGCAAAAGTGCCTGAAAACCAATTAGTAGTGTTAACAACAGGAAGCCAAGGCGAACAATTAGCCGCTTTGTCTAGAATGAGCTATGGAAAACATGCTAATATAAAAGTTGAAAAAGGTGATATGGTTATTTTTTCATCAAACCCAATTCCTGGCAACAGAATGGTTGTTGAATTGCTTATTAACCGTTTATCTAAACTAGGAGCAATTATTAAGGAAAATGGACCTGATGGCTATCTACATACTTCAGGACATGCTTATAAGCATGAACATGATAAGATTTTCCAATTAACTAGGCCTAAATTCTTTATTCCCTACCATGGCGAATATAGAATGTGTGTAGCTCATGGCGAAAGTGCTATAAGAAACGGCGTTGATAAAAAGAATGTTTTCATACCTGAAATTGGTCAGGTATTCAATATGGTAGATAACCAAATTATTCCAACAAATGAAAAAATTGAATATGGCCCGATCTATATTGATGGAACAACTACTCTAAGCATATCAGGCAGCACAATTAAAGAAAGAAGCGAGCTGTCAAATAGCGGTTTTGTTAACATTATAATGACTATTGATAAAGAAAAAAATGAAATAGTCGGTCGGCCACATTTAATTAGTCGTGGAAGTTTTTATGTTAAAACTTCTTTAGCCTTAGTTGAAGAAGCCAAAAGAATTGCTCATGGTGCTGTGCTTTATCGCATAAAAAACAATGCAAATTGAAACATCGTTGAGCTTAAACAATTGATTATAGATAGACTAGAAGCCCTGTTTTATAAGGAAAAACGTCGTAGACCAATAATTATTCCTACGTTCTTGTTCGTTAAAGAAGAAAATGACCCACTTTTTGATAAAGTAACCATTAAGTTTGAAAACAAAAATATAGACTCTAAGAAAAGAGAAGCAAACCAAAAGGTTCTTAAAGAGCTTCAAGAAGAAATATTTGGTTCTTCTATTGAATTTTCTGAAGACTTTAGAGATGAAGTAGATGACGAATAATTTAAATTCAAAAAATGGCATCCATATTCACTGGATGCTTTTTTAAGAAAATTTATTCCCTTTTTTCCAACCTAGCACACTTACATAGTTAAAAATATATAATTTTAATCATTACTATTACTTTTAAGGACATAAATGATTAAAAGAGTAACTAAATTATTATCTTCACAACTTGTAATTTTGCCTATGGTTCTTCCGTTGTTATCTTCTAAATGTGATAAACAAACTAATAACAATGATAGCAACTCTTCAGAAATAACAGACACTTCATCTAACTACTTTGACGAAAGAGCCAATCTAGCATCGCCTGCAACATTACCTAGAGAAATATTGGGTTTATATCCCTCATTAATAGGAAGTACAATTCTTAATAATCTTAAATTAGAAGCAAATAGAAAACAAAATCCTAACTCAGATTACGCAACTAATGCAGACAACTCTGGCTTTGGATTATTATTCAAAAAAGAGAAAAATCTTTTTATTGATGAAATGCCGTCACTTCATAAAGAATTAGAGAAAATATTCTTTAATTTTAATCCTAAATATACTTCAAAATATGAAGCTAAAATAGTGGCTGCTGGCTTTAACGATCTTGAAGGCGAATTAACTCTTGGCATTCAAATTTTATATAGACCTGATACAGCTATTGAAAATACTAACAACAATACCTATTTTCAAAGTTTTAAATTTACTGGCTTTAGAAAATTTGACTTAACAAACAGCGATAATAATGTTTTAAAACTAAAATTTGACAATCAAAATTTAGCCAACATATCTAAAAAATGAAGAAAACATATGATTCATTATGCTAGACACACTTTAAAAAAAGCTATGACTGAAAATACTTCACTTGCAAGCATAAATAATCCAAATAAGCTACGTTTTGTCAGGTATTTGTTTACACCGCATTTTTTACTAAGTGAAATACCTTTGAATATTAAAGATGATACAAACATTTATAACATTAAAGATAATAATTTGACTCTTTTTGATGTATTTTCTCGTGACCACAAAGCTATAGTTTATCCGTTTTACGGCTCGCTTACTAGTTTTGATGATATTTTCGATATACCAAATAATGATTCTGTTAAGTTTGACATATACAAAAATTCTGAAAATAAAGAAATCTTAAAAATTACTATTAACCTTACTATAGTGCCAGGGGTTCAAAATATATACACAAATATTGAAAGAAGCACTAAAGACAAGAAGAAGGTGACATTTAGTTTTCAAGTCGAAGCTCCTTTTGATGAATTATTGCCTGATAATAATCCTGTTGATAATTAATTTTTTTATATCACTTATATTTAATAATAAAAATAGCTGTTTTATAGACCTAAGGGCAGAATAGCAGACATTGTCTGCATTTTTTGCTTATCAATGATTTTTAATTTACTGTTTTTCACTTTAAGAAAAACAATGCTTCTTTATACTATCTCAACACAATTAATAATTTATGATTTATATGGAGACAATATGGCAGAACAGAACAAACCTAAAATCATAAATGAATCTAAATTTGTTAAGTCTTACTTTAATCAAGACTATTTTTTATGACACACCGCTCAAGAATTTGAAAACAAGTATATTGCAGAAATGATGGAGCAAAATGTTAATGATGATTTTTCAATAGATGATGAATATGATGAATCCGACATTGGCCATTCGATTTGAACAAGACTCATAAATGAAAACTTAGATACAAGCATTCAAACAGTTAATGCTCAATCTAGTATTTTTTCTAACATTCAAAATCAGCTAAATTTATGAGCAACTGGTCAGTTATTTAAAGGCTTAAGGTACAAAATAGTTTCAGATAAGGGTGATATTAAATCAAAAATAAATGAAACCAATAAGTTTTTAAATGATCCCACATGCGATGTGATAATAAATGGATATTTTGGCTATGAAACTGATGAATTTGTCATTTATTCTAATCCTTTTGCTTTCAATAAAATAAATAAAGGACTGTATCTTGTTAAATTATCAACGCATGTGAAAATTGACTCACTTTTATCGCTTAAATTTTCTTATGAGATTTTAAAAAAGCAAAATATAAACCTTGATAATGCATATGTAATTATTGTAGATTCACAAATGCCACAAACTAAAGGAATATGTAAATTTATCTGCACTGAGCTATGCCATATGTCAAAGAACAAATATGCAATTGAAAAAGAGTCATGAAATACTATAAATCAGACATTGAGGCACACAAATAATCCCTATTTTCTAGACCGTAAACCTTTTGTGAATTATATAAATCAAGGCTGGGCATTAGTTAAAAATGAACTTCCTTTTAATGACTTAAATAGCAAACTTCCAACAACATTTAATTACATAAAGTGTCTAAAAAATAATTATGGTTTAAAATCAATTAAAAATGCCGATAAGAGAAACAGTTTTTTTAAATTTGATGTTGATAACCCTTTTGACCCTGACCTTTATTTAGGCAACTTTGATCTTATAATTAACAGAATTATTAATGCATATAAGGTCAATAAACCTGATTTAAGTTTTTTTGATAAAAATATTGATGACAATACAGCCTTAAATATGGATTACAATAATTTTGGTAAGAATGACCTGTTGACAAAGAATTATTTGCTCGCTTCATTGGGCAAAAATAACCTTTTTAATAGGCAAATTTTCACTGACTTAAAATTAAATTTAATTGTTAATAATAATGCTGACAAATCATTCAATAATGCGAAAAATAGCTTTATAGAAAAAGTAGAACAGGTCTATAAAACAGGCGATTTCATTAAATCACTAGTTATTGAAAAATATTTAAGTGAGCTACACATTAAAGATCAAAAAATAGTTTGATATGACTATGAGTCATTTATGAGCCTACTGCCTGTAATTGATGATTTTTCTCCGTATTCACAAATAGTTAATCAAGTGTCAATCATTGATACTATTAATGGTCAAATTATTCCTAGTACTCAAGCGGATATAGTGTACGATCCTAAGAACATATCAATCTTTGATTTAATATCTATACTAAAGAACTTGTATGATAGACAAGGCGATAAATATGTAGTTTATAACAAGAGTTTTGAAAACACGCGCAATATGGAAATAGCTTCCTGAGCTCAAAGTCACAGCTCAGATGAAATATTTGCAGAGGAACTATATAATAAATTAGCAATTAAGCCTGATGATGTTATGAATTTTGCTAACTACATTAACAACAGAACTATAGATTTATATGAACTATTCTCAAGACCAAGTAAAAAAATGAATTTTGATGATGGAAAAATCTATCAAAATATACATATTGCAGTTGATGAAACTAAACTTAATAGTAAAGTTATTAGCAAGCATAGTCCAAGTGTGAAGTTTAGTCAAAAGGACTATATTATAGAACCAAAAATAGATAAAAAGTCTTTTACCTTCACAATCAATGATGTCGATAATCAGCTTCCTGATGAATTAACAAATCTAACTTACTCACAAGAATCTGGAATGGCTTCAATTCTTAATTTAAACATATTCTTAAAAGACCTTAAAGGAATGGGCTCTATCAAAAAGGTTGAGCATCTAATAACTTCTAAAAAAATATCACTAGAGCATATGATAACACCTTACCCAGACCTAAAGAAAGTACATAATGGCTCTGAAGCAATGGAAATTGCAATTAAAAGATACGCTAATTTAATTGATGGCTATATTTGGGAAGATAACTTGTCAAATTTAAAAAAGTATTGTCATAATGACGTTCTAGCAATGATAATGACTTTTAACTTTGTAGAAAAAATGGTCTCAGACATTTTTCCTGAATTAAACAGCTTAAAATACACATTTGATAGTGACCATCAGTACCTATTAAACAGGTATAAATGAAAAATTGATGTTATTAACTATAAAGAAAAAGCAACTGTAAATTAGCTGCTTTTTTGAGTAAATTAAATTATTTCATCAATTGTTCAAGGATCAATAACTTTTAATTTTGGTTCATCTTTTATTCTAAGACTAGGATATAGTCGATCAAATATTTTAGCTTCTGGTGTTTCTTCAGTTTTACTCTTTTTTAATGTGGCTTTTTCTTTAGTAATTGAACCAGTGTATCATGTCTCAAAAATACTGTCGTTTGATGAATCTCTAACAGCTAATTTTGGCTTTGGTGCTTCCGTTTTACTTGCTTCGGCTATTTTTGTTGATTCTGTAGTTGATGAAGATAATGACTTGTTTTTTGTTTTATTTTCTTCCTTCATAATTTCTTTTTTAGATGCTTCTTTTTCCTTTTTATCTTCTTGTGCTTTTATATTAGTTTCATTAACACATGATGCTGCAACTACTGGAGTAGCAAGTAATGTTGCGCCAGATACCCGTAGCATAAATTTTTTCTTCATAATATTCTTTCTGTATTGAAGTATAAAATTCTGAACTTTCATAAGTTCACAAGTACAATGCTTAAAATGTACCTTAGCATAAATTGATAGACAATATTTCGCCAACAAAAAGTGATAATTATCATAATCTTAATAAACAAAAATTTGGGTTGCCCAGATTTACTGTTTAAATTTCTTATTTAATAATTTCATTAATAAATCATTAGCTTTTTGCGGATTAACTTTTCCGCCAGAAAGCTTCATAACATTTCCCAAAACAAATTTAATAACTTTTTCACTTCTTTCAGTGTATTCAGCAACCAATGTTTCATTTCTTTCTATAACATCATCAATTCATTTTGTTATTGTTTGTTCATCACTAATTTGTTCTAAATTGTTTTCTTTTATAAGTTTGTTTAAATCACCATCATAATTAATTAATAATGGGACTAGTTTTTTAAATGACTTGCCTGAAATTACTTCATCATCTAACAACCCTATAGCACTTTCTAATGCCTGCGGTTTTATGCCTAATTTATAGGCTTTAACATTTTTACTATTAGCAAGTGATACAACTTCAGCAAAAAACAATTTGCTTAATTTGCTTCTGTCAAAATAGTTGATTGAATCAAAATAATTGGCTAGTTCTATATCATTTATTAGGCTTTTAATATAAATATCTTGTATGCCTTCATTTTTATATCTTTCTTCTTTTTCTCATGGAAGCTCATTTAATTTAACATTATTTATAAACTCATCGCTAAGTTTGATGAAAGGAATATTAGGCTCAGGAAAATATTTATAATCTATAGTGCCAGTTTTCGTTCTCATAACGACTGTGCTCATGGACTCTTCATCGTATCTCTTTGTTTGCTGTAAAATAGGCTCATTGGTTAAGATTTTTTGTGTCTGTAGCTTTATTTCATAGTCAATAGCATTTCTAATGGCTCTAAAGCTGTTCATATTTTTTATTTCAACTTTTGTACCAAAACCTTTATAGCCTTTTGGTCTAAGAGAAATATTTACATCTGCTCTCAATGAACCTTGTTCCATTTTTGCACTAGAAATGCCTAAAGATAAAGCTATTCTTCTTATCATATCTACGTAAGCAACAGCTTCATCGGCACTACTTATTTCTGGATAAGAAACAATCTCTATTAGCGGTACACCAGCACGGTTGTAATCTAACTTTGTTTTTTCTCCATGATACTGTCTTGCCGTATCTTCTTCTAAGTGAATTCTTTCAATATTTATTTTTTTACTGCCAGATTCAGTATTTATCACAAAGTGACCATTTGAACCAATAGGTCTATAAAACTGCGTTATTTGGTATCCTTTAGGCAAATCAGGATAAAAATAATTTTTTCTGTCAAAATGTAATTCATTGTCAATTGTCATACTTAATGCTTTAGCTAATTTGACCCCAGAAATAACAGCTTCTTTATTAAGTAATGGAAGAGTCCCTGGGTAGCCTAAATCAATCTGATTTACAGTCGTATTAGCATCGGCTTCAAAGTCAATTTTTGATGGCGAAAACATCTTTGTTTTAGTGTTGAGCTCAAGGTGAATTTCAATGCCGATAATTGTTTCAAAATTATTCATTATTCTCCTTCAAGAACTCTTCAATTCATAATGCATATGATAGTAATTTTTCATCGTCATAAATTTTTGAATCAATTGATAAATTAACAAATAGATCATTTTTAATTCATGGAAGTGAGAGCGAAGGATTACCAGAAAGATTGGCACCAGTTAAAATGTAATCCATATACCCATGAGATCTATTTTTAGAATCATCAATATAAGGGGCATAGTCAGCGGCACAAGGATAAATTACAACATCATATTGATTAAGAATACTATCTATATGTTCTTTAATTAATCTTCTAACCTTTTGCGCTTTTAAAATCATCTTTTCTTGATTCTTAGAATGCAAGAAAAATGATCCTAATGCTAGTCTTAGTTGCACCATTTCTCCAAAACCATCTGCTCTAGTGTTGGTCATAATTTCTTCTCAGTTATCACCATCTTTTCTAGAACCAAATGCTATTCCATTTAAGTTTGCAAGGTTGCTAGATGCTTCTGAAAATGAAATAATTTCATAAACAGGTTTTATTGCTTTATAAAGCTTTTCATCAATGCTGACTAGCTCAACTGTTGTTGACTTAGAAAGCTTATTTATAAGCTTTTTGTATTCTTCATCAACAAACTTTTCTAGGCCCTTCACATTAAGAACACCAATTTTCTGTGGCTTTGCTTTTATAACATTATCAATTTTAACATCCAAGCTAGTCATATCTCTAGGATCTTTGCCAAACATAACCCTTGATAAAACTGCTATATCGTTAACGTTATGCGCAAAATATGCCACAGTGTCTAAACTAGATGCAAAAGCAAACAGACCGAACCTGCTTATGGCTCCATAGCTAGGCTTAAAACCCACAATTCCATTGTAGCTAGCAGGTAAACGCACAGAATCGCCAGTATCAGATCCTAAAGAAAAAGAAACATTACTAGTTAATGTTGCCGCAGAGCCGCTAGATGAACCACCTGCTAAACGCGATGAATCAAAAGGATTAGTTATTAATCCAAATGCACTATGTTTTCCTGTTCCCCCTAGTGCTAATTCATCACAATGCACTTTAGCCACCGGTATCGCGCCTGCATCAAGCAACTTTTGTACAGCAGTTGCATTGTAATATGGCTTAAAATTCTTTAAAATCATACTAGATGCTGTGGCTTTTTGATCGTCTGTTGCATAATTATCTTTGATTGTAAAAACGCTGTTCTCTAGTATCCCATCTATACTTGCTCTTTTTTTAGTATATAAACTAGAAACACAATTATTTTTGTCATTTTTTAGTTCATCAAGAGCCTTATTGAAGTTTCCTTTATTTTCTAATTTCATTATTTTACAACCTTATTGGTTAATATATAATTTTCATCAAAGTCAGCAGCATTAGATAATAAATCCTGTTTTTTAATGGAAACTAATGAATTATCTTCTACATCATCTCTTAGAAAATCAATAAACCTATTTTCATTAATATGACTTAACGGTTCAACATTGCTTGTGTCAATTTCTTTTAGTCATTCAATTCTAGTGTTTAAATCAGTCCAAAGCTCCATTATGTCGTCTAAAACTTTGACATCAATTTTGAACATTAATGATAGTGCAATTTCTTTTAACTCTTCTTTAATATTGCCCTTCATGTTTCCTACCAATCTTCATTACACTCAAATTCCCTACCATTTAAGTACTCTAGGGGTGATGATAAGTTATTGAACCCTAATTTATAGGAGTGTAAGTAAATTCTCTTATTTGTTTTTTTACGTCATCCATACTTAATATCACCATAAATTGGGTATCCTAAGTATTCCATTGTTGCTCTAATTTGGTGCTTTCTTCCTGTTAGTAGCTGTGCATATAATTTATTGCTATCAACATATATTTTTGTTTTAACTATTTGGTTATTTAATCCAGCAGGATTCTTTGTTACAATCATTTTTTGCATCTTTTCATCATGGTGAATATAAGCTGAAACAACATTATCACCACCATTATAATCGCTTTTCAGTGTGTAAATTTTGTCAAAAAAGCCTATTTTATCGTTTAATTCACGTAATGCTTTATAGTTTTTTGCATACACTATTAATCCAGAGGTTCATTTGTCCAATCGTCCAACATGGCTTGGTTTAAATGACGAATTTTGCTTAAATTTTAGATAACTTAGCACCTGGTTATCTAAACAAAGTAGCTCGCCGTGAACTACTTTTCCAGCCTTCTTATTGATTATTAAAATATTGTCATCTTCATAAATAATTTTCGAATCTAATTGTAATCCGACATCATAAATATAAATTGTTGCTTGTTCTTTAATTCCATAAATTACTACTTCATCACCTTCATTAATAATATGATTGCTGTCAGTAATTCTTTTGCCATTTATCTTTACGCACTTTTGACGTAAAAGCTTATAAATACGACTCTCTGGTAAATCCTTAAATAGAGAACTAATATATTTTATTAATTTTCTGCCACCGTCGTTTTTATGAGCAACAAACTTATGCACTATTATTTCTCCTATTCAACATCAACTTTTATGCCATCGAATAAATTAAAATCTCTGGCTTCGTTTTCGGTTCCATCAGAATAGTTGAATTCAGTTAATTTAGGTAATTCATAAGTTGACTTCAATTTAAAGTAATCATAAAACTTGTTTGTTACACCATAAAGAATAGGATTTCCTGGAGTAGGACTAATTCCAACTTCTTCAACAACACCTTTAGTCAGCAATGTGTTTAAAACTTGTTCACTAGCAACTCCTCTAAGGTTATTGATTTGAGATCTAGTAACAGGTTGTTTGTAGGCAACAATACCTGCAACTTCTATAGCAGCATTCGATAAACGGTGTTTTTTAACAACTTGTACCATTTTTGTAATATATTCTTTGTATGCTTCTCTAGTTGATAATTTAAAAACTTCATTGAAATTCACAACCTTTAGTGCTCTATCTTCATCGTTATAAGTTCTAACAAAGTCATTCATTACTTTTCTAGCCTCAGCAATAGTATTTAAACCAAAAATGTCTTTTACTTGTTCTAAGGCAAGGCCTTCATCACCTTGAACATATAATAAAGCTTCCAATATTTTATTTTTCATACTCTGGCCCCTTTTCAAACCTAATTTCGCCAAATTGTTCATCTTGATACATTCTTATAATTTGTCTTCTTGATAAATCTAGCACTGCTAAAAGTGTTATAACAAAGTGATTTAAACTAGGCTGCTTAAAAATCATTTCAAAAGATACCTTGTCACACGAATCAAACAGATTCAAAATGAACGGAATTTGATCTTTTGGTGTTAGGTTAAATGTTTCTAATTTTGTTCTTCTAAGTTGCTGAGCATATGTTCTCTCAAACATTTTTCTTAAAACAGTAATCAACTTTAGTGGATTGCTTGAGCCATCAAGCGCACTTTTATCATCATCTACCAAAAACTCATCAATGTTGCTTGGACTCTTAATGAAAATCTCTTTTCTAGATTCTTCATGCTCACGAAGCACTTTGGTAACTTCCTTAATTTGTTGATATTCATAAAGCCTGCGTAATAGTTCACGTTTGTCTTCTTCAATTTCTGGCTTTTGCTCAGGAGTAAATAAAAGCATTTTAGTTTTTAGTGCCAGAAGTGTTGCGGCCATAACTAAATAATCACTTGCCACATCGATTTCATTTTCTTGCAAGTCTTCAATTATTTTCAAATAAGCAGTAGCTAATTCAAAAACATCAACATCCATAATATTTACATTTTTTTCTTGAACTAAAGCTAATAATAAATCTAAAGGCCCATCAAAGTTTTCTAGTTTAATATCAAACTTATTTTCAGCATTAGGTTGCAAGACTTCGTTATTCATTTTCTAATGCTCCCTTAATCATACTTTTAACTTTTTCAGCTATAACCATAGGTTCCATTGTAATAAAAGTAGCAGGCTTAAGAGCTGGCAAGAATGTAACTTTGATGTGTAATAACTTCATTCTTTTCTTGTTTAAAGCATCACGAGAATCAGAAATTGCCACAGGTACAATAGGTAAATAATTGCTTACTGCAACTTTGAAAGCTCCCGCTTTAAATTCGCCTAATTCAGCTTCTTTAATTCTAGTTCCTTCAGGGAAAATAACACCACAAGTCGAATTTTTCTTAACAAAAGAACCGAATTCATTAAGTTTTTTAATAGCATCACGAGGATTTTCTCTATCAACATAAATGGTATCAATTAAACTTAATAAATTTCTCATTGTTCTTTTTTTGCTTAGTTCGATCTTAGCTAAAAATGTAGGTATTCTGTTTCTAATATTTTCTTCCTTAGTTTGCTTCTTTAAAGCGTATAAAACCAAAACTGGATCAACATTAGACTTATGATTAGGAGCTATTATTACAGCACCTTTAGGAATATTGTCATACCCTTCAATTATCACCTTTACGCCAAAAAGTCACAAGAAAAACCTAGCTTTTCTCAAAAGCCAGTCGTTTCTTTGCTGTGGATGGTAAAATGTTGGATCTTTACGATATTTTCTAGCAAAAGCATTTATTCTTCATCAATACCATAGAACTAATCATCAAAGAAAAATCATTTTTACAATAAACATATAAAACTCCTACTTTTTTATTACTACTGCTATTATTAAGTCATCCTCATCTGTTGTTGATATCATAAAATCAGAATGCTGGTATGCACCTTGTTTTTTGATTATAGTAATTTTGTCAAAGGCCGGAATATTGTTATCAGCCTTAAACATAGCCTCTTTTATACACCAACGAGTAGCTAAATACTTTTGTTTTTCATAATCGGATTTTAGTTCATCGAACTCTCTAAGTTCATCAGTACTTAAGATTCGGATAGCTGTACTTTTTTTAAGCTCTTGAAATCGACTTATCTTGGTCATATCTAAGCCTATATTATGATTAAACATATTTAAATTATAAATTAAATGGGGTTTTATTTTTTCATTAAACAAAAAGCATATTTATGGTATGTTTATAAACTGATGTTTTTAGTGGAATTAATAATTATTGAAAATACTCAAAGTTAAAGCCATAATAAAAAATAATTTGCCACTTCATAGGCAAATTAGCAAAATAAGTCTTATTCAAATTCATTAGACTTATTTTTGAAAATGATATTAATAGGGCACCCGGTATATTCTATATTTTGTCTAATTTGCTTTTCTAAAAATCTTTGATAGCTAAAGTGGACAAATTTTTTATTATTAACGAAAAAGATAAATGTTGGTATTTTATTTTCTGTTTTTCGAGCAAAGTAAATATTCAATCTTCCTCCATTATATGGTGGCGCAGGTTGAATCAATTGACTTTCCCTTATTAAATTTGTAAGTACAGAAGGCTTAATTTCTCTCTCTAAGTTTTCTTTAACCTTTAATACAATGTCAATAAGTTTGTCAATTCTAGCCCCTGTTTTAGCTGAAATAAATTCGACAGGTACTCAGGGAACAAAATGAAAACGGTTTTTTAATTTCTTACGATATTCATTCATTGTGTCTTGAGTCTTATTAATTAAGTCCCATTTATTAACACAAATTATTATAGGTTTATTGTTTTCTAAGGCATATCCAATGATTCGAGCATCAAAGTGTGCTAGCTCTCTGGTTGAATCAATAAGAACTATAGATAAGTCAGATTCATCGAGTGAAGACATTGCTCTTTTAAGTGCTAAATGCTCAACAGTATCATCAATTTTGCTTTTCTTAGTAATTCCTGCAGTATCTATAATTTCAATCTTATGGCCTCTTAATTCAACTACACTTTTTACACTATCTCTAGTTGTGCCTGCTATATCAGAAACAATTGATCTGTTTTCATGAGTTATAGCATTTAAGAGTGAACTTTTGCCTGAATTTGGTTGGCCTATAATTGAAAGTTTAAAATATGGACTTACATTGTCAGTATCAAAATTTAAGTACTTAAGACATTGATCTAAAACATCACCTATACCATTACCGTGTAATGCACTAATTCTAAAAACATGGTCAGCTCCTAGTGAATATCATCCATAGTCAAATTTTGAAATATTATCTAGCTTATTGGCTACAACAATAATAGGTTTGCCTGACTTTTGAAGCATACTGTAAATCATTTTGTCATCAGAAGTAATAGATGATTGACCATCCACAATAAAAATAACAACGTTTGCTTCTTGAATAGCAATCTTAGCTTGAATTAATATTTGATCTTGAAAATCTTTCTTTTCAATTTGAATTCCACCAGTGTCAATTACATTGATCTCTTTACCGTTTCACATAAATGATTCATATAACCTGTCTCTAGTAACGCCAGGTCTGTCAAAGGTAATTGAACTTCTTTTACCAACAAGCCTATTAAATAGGGTACTTTTACCAACATTAGGCTTTCCAATAATAGCAATTACATTCTTTTTCATAACTACATTCTTTCTTTTGCTAAACTAACAATTTTTTCAACCACTTGTTCAAAATTCATATCAGTTGAATCAATTACGATTGCATCATCAGTTATATGTAAAGGATCTGTTTCTCTGTGCTGATCTGCATAGTCTCTAGATTTAACTTCTGCTAAAACAACATCATAGTTGGTTTCAAATCCTTTGTCCTTATTTTCAAGTGCTCGTCTTCTAGCTCTTACTTCAGGAGTCCCTGTGAGAAAAATTTTTAATTCAGCATGTGGCATTAACTTAAAAGTTGTATCACGGCCGTCCATAATATACCCTTTAGATTTTTTGGTTATTTTATGAATAAAATCAACAACATAGTGTCTTATCAATGGGTATTGAGCAACTTTTGAGGCAGCTTTTGCTACTTTATCGTCCCTAATTGCGTCCGATACATTTGTGTTATTAAGAAAGATGTTTTCGTGTTCGTCTAAGTCAATTTCAATCTTGCTAAGCATCTTAAAAACTTCGCTTTCAGTTTCAAAATCAACATTCATTCTTATTGCACTAAGAGCTATTGCTCTATAAACACTTCCGCTGTTTATAAACACATAATTTAGTTTTTTGCTTACCTCTTTAGCAACAGTGGATTTACCGGCTCCACATGGTCCATCTATTGCTATATTTATTTTGTTGCTCATAAAACTCCCTAAATTAAATTACATTATTTAATTATAAATTAAATAAAAATCTTCTGTGCTATAAAGGTACTTAAAATTCTACTTTATTTATAACTACTTCAGTTGTGTTTGCAAATGAAATAGTATCTTCATTAAAAGAAGAGCCACCATCATAAAAATCATTATTTTGAACATCAATTAAAGGCAATATTTCATTTGATGAAAACGAAATATTTTTGCTTATGCTTTTTAAGTCAAAAGCAATATCATTTTTTGTTTTCAAATAATTAACATCAATTAAATACTTATCTATATTTGCGAAATCAACCTGTTTTATAGTGTGTTTGGAAATATTATTCACATCAACAATCGGAATTTTTATACTTTCATTAATATGTTTAAATAAATCATAATTCGGCATTAATTTGTTAAAAAAACGATAGTGAGCTTCTAGTTCTTTATTTTCCTTTAGAAGACTCTCAAACATGTTTTTTTCACTGTATACTGATAAATCAAAAGAATTTAAAATAGGCTTGTTATTGTTTTCTTTCATACTTAAATTATATTTTGATTTGTATATTGGATAAAAATGTTTTACATTTACTCTTAAAGGTAAAAAATCAACCTCTCGGATTGATTTTGTAATTATTTGGAAAGAAATAATCGTAAACAGACACATAATATTCATTAACAAAGCAAAAAGCACCACAAGTTAACTTGCGGCGCTTTTTGCTTTGTTAATGAATAATTTAATATTTTATGATACATATAACATACTCAATTTTTCGTAAAACACTGTTTTATAAATAAAAAAGCACAATCCAATTGATTGCGCTTTCGCTATTTAGCTTTTTTAAACTCGTCGACATAATCCTTGTTTACTTCGTCACTGAATCCATCTAAAACTTTAGCCAAATCCTTAAACTTATGTGATGAGTAATCAGGAACCTTAACACTAAGTGTTATTATTAAGTCGCCTTTATTACCATTCTTATCTCACATACCGCCATCTTTGACTTTTATTTTTGTACCATTATTGTATGAATGCTTCATTTTAACAGCTTTTAGTCCGCTTGGTGTTGGTACAGTGACTTCATTTTCTTTAACTATGTCTAAAAATGAAACAGGGAAATTATCTATATGTAAATTAAGACCTTCTCTAACATAATATTTATGTGGCTTGATAGATACTACAACATACATATCGCCAGGCTCGCCACCGTTTATTCCTTTTTTACCATATCCTGGTAACTTAATCTTATCTCCACTTATAAACCCTGGTGAGACTTTAATAGTAACTTGTTTTTCTTTTTTAATGTATTTAGCGCCTTTACACATATCACAAACAGTTAAAATGATTTCGCCTAGGCCATCGCATTTAGAGCAAGCTCCTACCATTTCCACTACGCCAAAAGGAGTTTTTCTTCTGCCAACTTCCTTACCGCTTCCGTGACACTTATCACAGACTTTAATGTTTTTTGACTCAGCGCCTTTGCCAGAACACTTAGAACATACTTCATACTTGCTTAATGTCTCTTTAAACTCAACCCCAGTTGTTGATTCACCAAATGTTATTACAATATTGGAATAAACATCCGAACCTCTCTGTTTCATAGCACTTTGAGACGATCTTCCACCTCTGCCGTAGCTACCGAATCCAGCTGAAAATGTTGAAAAAATATCATTAAAAATATCTTGCATTCCAGAGCCAAAATCAGCAAAGCCAGCATTATTCATATTAAATCCTCTGTTTGCCGAACCTACTGATCCATATCTATCATATTCATCTCTTTTTTTAGGATCTGATAATACTTCATATGCTTCATTAATCTCTTGCATCTTTTGATCACTAGTGCCATCTTTTAGCTTATCTGGATGATATTTCATTGCAAGCTTACGATAAGCTGCCTTAATTTCCTGGTCGCTAGCTTTTTTGTCAACGCCTAGTATTTTGTAGTAATCTTTATTTGCCATAACAGAATAATTTTAGCATATTTAGACTTTGAGTGCTAAATTATTATTAATTTAAGTTATTTCAAATATAATGTTATTTGCGCCATCATAGCTCAGTAGGTAGAGCACATCCATGGTAAGGATGGGGTCGCAGGTTCGATTCCTGTTGTTGGCACCATTTCATTTTTTGACTTACTTTAAGCGGTTTTCCGCTTTTTTATTTACAATAAAACATAAATAAATGTATAAAATTATCGTATGAAAAAGAGCATAAGCATTTTGAGAAAAGAGTCTCAAATCAAAAATTTTATTTCTACGATAATAACAAACGAGCTTACTAATACAAACATTTATAATCCAACAGTGACTGACTGTGTGCTTTCTGCCGATCTAAGTCATGTTAAAATTTTTTTAGCTTTTAGCTCAAAAGAAAATGATGGACTAGAAGCAGTTAGAAATGCTTCCGGTTATATAAGAAAAGTTCTTTCAAAGACCTTAAACTGAAGAAAAATACCTGAATTACATTTTTACATTGATGAAGTTGAAAAAAAAGCATTTGAAATTGATCAGATATTAAATTCACTAAAGAATAATGAGTAAAAAAATAATAGCGAATTAGTTTTCGCTATTTTCATTAACTTTATTGGTCCTACGTTTCCCACTTAGTCGCGAAAACACTCAGTTTTCGGCGACTATATTTTTTTATAAAAAAATATAATTTATTATACTTTTATGCTTAAATATGATATAATAAAAACATGAAGAAGTCGAAAAATGATGCAAAAAGACAATGAAGAACATCAATAGCAAGAGTCAAAAAAGGTGAATACTTATCAATTGGAGTGCCAAGACCAGATAACAAAGGTTTTGTATACAGATTAGGATATGGTTATTTGCATGAATTAAAACAATATCACGATGATCCGCTAACAATTATCAAAGCAATTATTGCAAACTTTCCATTGTCTTGAACAAAAGAACAAGCAAGAACTAAATTAGATGAGATTCTTAAAGAGAAAAAAGAGACCAAAAAAGAAGTTTTAGAAAGGTTCAAAGGTTACGAAGTAGTTGAAAAACTATTTGATTATTTAAATATTTTTAACGATTGTTCACCCACAAAATCGACAACATTAAAAGATGTTGTTTTACAGTTGATTTATCAAAGAATTAAAAATCCAATAAGCGTTTTTAACACTTATATGACAGCAAAAAAAGAAAAAATAGACACTTATTCAAAAAATTCATTTTATAGATCATTAGACTATATAGCAAAAAACAAAGATGAAATTTTAAGAAATTTAAATGCACAAATTTGTGCAAATACTAATAGAAAAATTGATGTATTATGATTTGATGCAACAACTACTTATTTTGAAACATTTTCTCGTGAAGGTTATAAAAAACCTGGCTATTCAAAAGATGGAAAATTTAAAGAAGACCAGATTGTTATAGGTATGGCAACTGATGAAAATGGGATACCGTTACACTACAAAATATTTCCAGGAAATGTTACCGATTCAAATACTTTCATACCATTTATGCTTGAAATTGCAGATATTTATGAAGTTAACAGTGTAACTATAATTGCTGACAAAGGAATGAGTGTTAATAGAAATATTAGATTTTTAGAATCTAAGAATTGAAAATACATAATTTCATATAGAATGAAAGCTGGAAGCAAACAATTTAAAGAGTATGTATTAGATGAAAAAGATTATGTAAATGATGGTGGTTTGATATACAAAACTCGTGATATTGCATCATCATACAATAAAAAAAGAATTAATGAACATTTTAGAAGACAAATAATTAGTTTTAGCCAAAAACGAGCAACTAAAGACAAAAACGATAGAGACATTTTAATTCAAAATTTCACTAAGAAAATGAATAAAGATAATCTTGTTTCTTGTGATGATCTAGCGGGATCTAAAAAATATAGATTCTTCAAACCTATAAACAAAGGTGCATTTTATGAACTTGACATAGAAAAAATACAAGAAGATCAAAAATATGATGGATACTATGTTTACGAAACAAACAGAACAGATTTATCAGTAAAAGAAGTTATTAATTTATATTCAAAACAATGACAAATTGAGTCTAATTTCAAGACATTAAAAGGTAAATTATCTCTTCGTCCAATGTATTTATCAACTTGAAACCATATTGTTGGTTACATCTGTTTATGTTTCATTTCATTAGTGTTTTTAAATTACATCATCTACATTCTAAATTCAAAATTAGGACTGACTGGAAAAAGTAAAATTACTGAGCATAAAGTGATTAATGTTATCAAAGAAGTTAAAGAAATTGAAGTATTTGTAAATAAACAAAAAATCGAAACTATACAAGTTTATAACGACGAGTTACAAGAAAGTTGGCAAACTTATCAAATATTATTAGAACTTTTAACAAAAGAAAAAGTCACTTAGACATTACATTGTAAAAAAACATAACTTATGAAATCAAAAATTTACATAATTATGTTTTCTTGTTTTATGCTTAAACTGGGAAACGTAGGAAAAAAAGCATTTGAAATTGATCAGATATTAAATTCACTAAAGAATAATGAGTAAAAAAATAATAGCGAATTAGTTTTCGCTATTTTCATTAACTTTATTGGTGCCAGTTACGAGGATCGAACTCGTGGCTGCTGGTTACGAGTCAGCTGCTTTACCACTAAGCGAAACTGGCTTAATTACTAAGGTAAATAATTTTAATATATAACTTAGTAAATTTGTAAAATAATTAAACTGATTTTAGTAAAATAATTTGCTTTTTACCTTTTTTAAAAAATGCATACTTGCCTTCAAAATTAATAGGATTATAAACTGAATCATTGTTAACTTCACAATTATCTAATTTTAAAGCACCAGCCTGAATAAATTCTCTAGCTTCTCTATTTGAAGCAATGAATTTATTGTCTATTAGTGTTTTAATTACCAAATCTCCTTGTTTTATAGGGCAAACCGGTAAATAATGTTCAATTATTTCTAAATCAGTAACGCTGAGAGAACTGGTATCAAATAACTTATCAAACAATATCTTAGTTATGTTTTGTGCTTGCTTTAATTCATCAAAACCAAAAATATTTTCAATAACTTCATTAGCTAAAAATTTTTGCGCAATCTGTTTTGAGGGGTTAGCAAAATGCTTATCTAGAACATCATTAATTTCATTAATATCTTTGAATGAAAATCAATATAGCAACTCTTTGATTCTAGAATCATTTTGACTTAATAAATATTGATACATCTTAAATGGAGAGCACATAGTCTTATCAATTCATAAGGCTCCGCCACCAGTTGATTTGCCTATTTTTTTGCCATTTTCATCACTTAATAAATTAACAGTTACCCCAACAGCTTCATGTTTATCTCCAACAACTTTAGAAATCATATCAATGCCTGTGACAATATTGCCCCATTGGTCACTTCCACCTAATTGAATTTTAATTCCAGACTCTTGGTAGGTTTTTAAAAAGTCTGCTCCCTGAAGCAATTGATAAGTAAATTCTGTAAACGAAAGACCTTTTTGAATTCTTTTTTGCACAGATTCCTTAGCCATCATATATGAAACATTAACAAGTTTTCCTACATTTCTTAGGAAATCTAAAACGTTCATATCTTTATAAAAATCATAATTATCAATTACTTCAAGCCCAAATGATTCTAGTTGTGCTTTTATCCTTAATTTATTGTTAATAACGCTTTCATTATCCAATAACACTCTCTCGGAATCTTTGAAAGATGGGTCACCAATCATTCCAGTAGCGCCGCCTATAACAGCATAAGTTCTAAAGCCATATTTTTTAAAACGTAGCAAAACAGATATCAAAATGTAGTTTCCTAAGTGTAAGCTTTCGGCAGTGGGGTCAAAGCCAACATAAACCCCTGTTGTTGCAGGATTAAGGCCAATGAACTTATCCTTATTACTTATATCTTTTAGTATTAATCTCTCTTCTATATCATTAAGTATATTCATAATTCTCCTGCTACAATAAACCTGTAATGTCAACACCTAGGTTTGAATCATTACAACTTTGTAATGATTCATCCAGTTTTTTAGCTTCGCTATCGTTTAATCCTAAACTGTCAGCGCTGCACAGCATTCCATAACTTTGAACTTCTAATATCTCGCCTTCAGTTATTTTTAACCCTGATGCAGTTATTGACCCTGGCATGCATCACACAAAATATTTTCCCTCTGTTGTGTATGTAGTATTTGTGATTATTTGCCTTATGCTACTGCCAAAATCAACTTCCAAGACAAATAATTTTTGACTTTTTGGATGCACTTCCCTTTTTAATATTTTTCCAATTACAAAATGCTTTAAATTAGCTATTTTGTAATTATCGTTCTTACTTAAAATTAGATTTTTCAAATCATCATATTCTTTAGCATTCAAAACATTAAATACTTTGTCAAATGTGCCTGTTTTATAGTTTAATAAATTAACAGAAGCTACGTTATATTTTTCATCATGGAATACTACTAAATCATCATAAAAATCAGCTTGTGAATCATTGATAGTTGTATCAAAAAATGCAATAGCATTACTTTTGAATTTGCTGTTTATATTAAATAAAATTGCCATATTCTTATTATATAAAATCTTTAAATTATTCAATTTATATGTTTTTATATATAATGTTGCTATGAAATATGCAATAGTGACTGATTCGTCAATTGGGCTTACAAAAGCACAAACTGAAAAATTAGGTTGGTTTTTTTTGCCCCTTAATTTAGTTATTGACGGTGTAAATTATGCAGATGGAGTTGATATTACATCTGATACATTGTTTGAAAAATTTACATTAGAATCTGATGTTAAGTCTTCAATGTTTAATATGCAATATGCAATAGATTTATTTACAGACTTATCGAAAGAATATGACATTATTTTTGTTTATCCTATTTCACAACATTTATCAAACTCTTATCAAGCACTAAAAACAATGGAAAAAGACTTTAGTAAGCTTAGAGTTATACAAAGCAAGCAAGTTATGATGCCTCTTTTATGAGATGTTATTTGATTTGACCATATGCTCAAAACAGACTCATCTAAATATGATGAGTATATTAAACATTTAGAAAACCCTTCATGAAAGCACTCGGTATCTGTGATCCCAAAATACAATAGATACTTAGTTAAGGGTGGAAGATTACACCCTGCAGCTGCTTTGGTTGCCAGAATGCTCAAATTGGTTCCTATTATCAAGTGAGAAGATGGCCAACTTATGAAGGAAAATATTGGCAGAAATTTTGAAAAGACAATTTCAAAAAATCTTTCTCAAAAATATGAAAGCTTTAAAGTTCCATCCGGATTTACTTTAACCCCTGTAATTATTCATCAAGGAGCCTCTAAAGAGAGCTTAGATGAATACAAAAAAATAGTTTATGATTACTGAAAAAAAGATCCAATGATTTTTAGTTTTTCACCAGTTATTGAAATTCACACTGGACCTGAAACTCATGTTCTAGGTTTAATGATTTTCCCTACAAATATAATTGATGTTTTAAAAGAAAAACTAACACTTATTGGCCTATGAAACAGCTAATTTAGTCGAAACAATAAGTCATTGTGGCTTATTTTTTTACTCCAAGAAAATAAAAAAATGGCAGGAGTGACAGGATTCGAACCCATAACACACGGGGTTGAAGCCCGTTGTTCTACCGTTGAACTACACTCCTACAATTTAAGTATGCTAATTATACTTAATTATTTTAAAAGCTTATTAAAAACTACCTCTACGTCTTTCACTTTTTTGATGTTCTTTAAATCATCATCAGGAATCATTACGTTATACTTTTCTTCTAAATCAAAGACTAATTCTGCTAAAGACAATGAATCAATTTTTAATTCTTGAAAAGTTGATTCAGGATTTATTTTAATTTTTGTTAGCTTTTGAATACTATCCATTATGTCTTTTAAATCTTTTTCTTGCATACGCATATTATAAAAGAATTTTTGTTTTCGAAATAATTTTGTTAATTACCTTAAGTCTTCATATTTTATAAAAACAAATCTGTCTTTTTTAGACATATCTTTTAGTATCCTAACTCCAGGAATTTTTTCTCACTTAAATATGTGCTTAGGGTTTATCTCGAATGCTAGAATTCCACCTTCATTTAAATATGTTTTGGCTTCATTTAATATTTTTTCATAAAAATATCATCCTGAATCAGGAGAAAATAAAGCAATTGCAGGTTCAAATTTGCTAACAGATTCATCAACATCCTTATCATCATAAGTCAAATATGGGGGGTTTGAAACAATAACATCAAATTTTCCTGTTATGTCTTTAAAACAGTCACTTTGGACAATTTCTATATTTTCATCATTGCCAAAATTTAATATAGCATTTTCCTTAGTTTGCAAAATCGCTTCGCTATCAATATCACTTAATGTGAGTCTAATAGAATTTAAATTCTTTTTTAATGCCAGTCCTATAAATCCTGAACCAGTGCATAAATCCAACACTTTCATACCTGGCTTTAAATATTCTTTTAAAAGAATAAAAACAAGCTCTTCAGTTTCATATCTAGGTATCAAAACGTTGTGATTTAAATTAATACGAACATTAGCATACTCAACATATCCCATTATGTACTGAATGGGATATCCTTGCTCTATTTTTTCTAACTCTAAATCAGATATTTCCTGCTTGAGACCATATCGCTTTTTCTCTAAGAGAAGGTCACTAATAGTGGGCATTAAAATCCGCTCTCTTTAATCTTTTGGTTTTGTTCTTCTGCCAATAATGCTTCAACAATAGGAGTTAACTTTCCTTCCATAATAGGCTTTAGACTTGTCGAAAAACTAATCCTATGATCGGTTACTCTATCCTGAGGATAGTTGTAGGTTCTTATTTTTTCACTTCTGTCACCATGACCAGCTAGCTTTCTATATCCGGATTCTTCATCTGCTTTTTTTTGCATTTCTAAATCATAAAGTTTTGACTTCAATATTGTCAAGGCAGTTTCACGATTAGCAATTTGACTTCTTTCATCCTGTGATGTGACAACAATATTTGTTGGTAAGTGGGTTATTCTTACAGCTGAGTCAGTTGTGTTAACTGATTGTCCCCCTGCTCCACTAGAACGAAAAACATCAATTTTAAGGTCACTAGGCTTAATCTCTATATCAACTGTGTCATCAATTTCGGGCATAACTGTGACAGTTGTCGTTGATGTGTGAATTCTTCCTTGCGATTCAGTAACTGGGACTCTTTGAACTCTGTGTACCCCAGATTCAAACTTAAATTTTGAGTATGCTTTTTCACCTTTTATTGAAAAGACAATTTGTGAAAATCCGCCAGCATTAGCACTGTTTGTTGACAGAATTTTTAATCTAAATCCTAGTTCGTCAGCAAATTTGTTATACATTCTAAATAGATCGCCAGCAAATATATTAGCCTCATCTCCACCAGCAGCACCACGTATTTCTACAATGATATTTTTATCATCATTTTCATCCTGTGGCAAAATTAAAATTTTAAGCTTTTCTTCCAATTCTTCTAATTTAAGGGAATTTTCGTCAATAATCATTTTGGCAAATTCCACTTCTTCATCACTTTTTGACTCAAGCATTAATTTAGCTTGCTCAACATCTTTCAAAAGATTTTCATATGTAATAAATTTCTCTGAAATTTCCCTAATTTTAGCAATTTCTTTATTTATAGCTGAGTACTCTTTTATGTTGTTAATAACAGCTGGATCGTCAACTTTTTTCAATAATTCTAAATAACTTTGCTTTATTTCTGATAGTGATTTATACATTGTCTTTTCCATAGTTTTTATATTATATTGAAAATTTAAACATTGTTTAAATATTCAACCCTTTGCTCTCCTTTACCTAAATTTGCTGTTCATAGACATTTAAAAAAACAGGCAATATGCCTGTGATTGTTTAGAATTATACTTCTTTTAAATAGTAACCTTCATATTCATATGACTTTTGAATTCCTTTCATAAAGGTTTCTCGGTCATATATTTTGTCCGTTAAATTCTTCTTTAGTAACGCTGTTATTTCAGCTGGGTTAACAACAGAGCGTTCCATTGCAGATAAATAATAGTATTTATCTAAATTTGCTCAATTAACTGTTAAACCTAATCTGTTTTTTAGCATATGATCTAGCCATATTCTAGTTGCTCTGCCATTGCCTTCTCTGAATGGGTGAGCAATATTCATTTCTACATATTTTTCTACAATTTGCTTGAATGTTTCATCAGGCATACTATCTATGTTTTGTAAAGTTTGTTTCAAGAAAATAATGGGAGCAAACATAAAGTTGCCTTTAGAAATGTTAATTTCACGCATTTTACCAGCAAAGGGAAATATGTCTTGAAAAATATAATAGTGTATCTGCTGCAATGATTTAAATGTGCCTATTTCAAAAGTATCAATGACTTTTTGGTCTCAAAGCTCAGCACATCGTCTTTTACTCCTTAAAAGTTCTAGTTCATATTCAACAAGATTATCATTCATATATTATGTCACCTTATATTACTAGAACTTTTGTTCAGGAATATACAGTTTGCCATCAACAGAAGCAACATTGCTTACTGTAATTAAAGCATCTGCGTCAGCTGTTCTGACTTTTTTAATTAATCTTGGGATCTGTCTATAAAGCGTTATAGATGATAAAATTTGCAGTTTGCTTCCTGAGTAACCACCTTCACCATTTTGTAAGGTAAAGCTGTTAATAGTCCTTTTATCAGTGATAATAGCTTTTCTAATGTCTTCCATTTTATGTGAGTAGACTTTAAATTGAACAATTTTAAACCTTGGGAAAAGATTGTTAAGGTAAATTACAAAAATAAAGTTACATATGTAGGTTGAAACAAAGTTAGGAGAAAAATACAAATCTGCTTGTCATCTTAACGAGCTAATTTCTTTAACTGTTGCTAATTCGGCACTGCTTAATGAGCTTTGCACTGCAGAAATCTCACTAATTGTCTTAAAATCACTAGCTATCATACTTCCTGGTATGTAAGTACCTATAACAACACTTATAAGAATAATTATTATATTGATATATCCATTTATGGTTCCGAAATTCTTTTGTTTATAAACAGACATATATTCACCAATTATTCCTGTAACACCAGCAGATCCGCCGATTATTGCAATAATCGCAAAAAAGTAAGCTAGTAAAATACCATAAATAATTGCGAACAAAATTTGAACTATTGTGTTACCGCCATCATTTCATTGTAGGGGCAATAATTTTATTAAGTCATTAATGTTTTCGCTATTTCAGCCAGCATGATTAACTAAAGCCATCTTCATATTTTCGGTAATTTCAGGGTGATTGAATTTACCAAAAAGTGTAAATTGGTTCAAAGCAGGGATTTGACCTAATCCTGCTGAAACTAAGCTACTAAGAACCAAAAATTCAAGCGATAATAAAATGTAAACTCTTCCTAATTTCTTTCATCCAAAAACAAATATAGGAATACTTAAAACTAAGTACAAAATTCAGAAAAGCGAGTGGTCAATTGCATTCATTATGGGTTTTGTAATGCTTGCATTACTACGCAAACTAGTTACCACAATTTTGGAAATAGCTTGTCCAAATGCTGCTAATCCAAAGTTATAAATTCCGGGGTTTTTAACTAAGAAAATACCTACAACACCAAATAGAATTGCCAATCCAGCAGTTATTAGTCCTAATTTTCAAAGTGGCATCAAGGCATAGAACCTAGATAATTGCAGCACAAAATTAGACATTTTAGTGTACCTGTATTGGGTATTTTTTTTGTCTACAATTTTCTTTTTATTGTGATTTTCATCAACTAGTTGATTAGCAATCATAGAATTTTCATCAATATTTTCTGGTTTGTTATTTAAAACTTCATTTGCATTAAATTCACCTTGATCACTCTTAGTCTCGTTAACTAATTTCTTGTCTTTCACTTCATCACTCATTGTTGCCTCCTTTCTTTACATAAAGAATAAAAAAAATATGCTTTATTGCATATAAATTATATTAAAATAGGCATAAAAATCAAACAATTAAGGGTTTTTAGGAAAAACTAAAAAATTGTTTTTGCCATGCACTTTAGTTTATTTCTGCTTCATTATTCACACTCATTTTTTGGCTTTTTTTGCTATAATTTTTTATATTATTTATACATATATGTATAAATCTTTGGAGGTTGTATGGAAGAATTGAAAAATACTAACCAAGATAAAAAAACAGAAAATAGCAGTTATAATGCAAGCAGTATAAGAGTGCTAGAAGGCCTAGAAGCTGTTAGGGTTCGTCCTGGAATGTATATTGGTACAATCACAGATAAAGGACTTCATCATTTGGTCTGAGAAATTGTTGATAATTCAGTTGATGAATGTATGGCAGGATATGCTAATTACATCAAAATCACTATTTGCAAAGACGGCTATATTGAAATAGAAGATAATGGCCGTGGTATTCCGGTTGCTAAACACCCACAAACAGGATTATCAACTGTAGAAACAGTTTTAACAGTACTACATGCTGGCGGTAAATTTGATTCAGATGCGTATAAAGTTTCTGGGGGTCTACATGGTGTTGGTGCTTCTGTTGTTAATGCATTAAGTTCAGACTTGCATGTATGGGTTAAAAGAGAAGGTCATACATATTATGCACATTTTCAAAATGGTGGGCAAACCGTACAACCTTTGACAATAATTAATGACATAGAACCTAATGAAACAGGCACAAAAATAAAATTTTATCCTGATTTTTCAATATTAGAAAAACATCCGTTTTCAGTTGAAGCTATAACTGACCATGCTAAGAGAATTGCTTATCTAACTAAGGGAACACGTTTGGTTGTTGTGGATGAATTTAACAACACCTCTGAAGAATTCTACTATGAAGGTGGCCTTATTGATTATGTTAATGAACTTAATGAAGGACAAAAATTAGTTCATGATTCAATAATCTATGCTGAAGGTTTGTATGATTCTGACAAATCAGGTTCAAAAATTACAGTTGAAGTTGCAATGCAATACATTTCAACATTTCAACCAAGAATTACAACCTATACCAACAACATAGTGACAATTGAAGGCGGGACACATGAACAAGGCTTTTTTGATGCTCTTTCAAGACTAATAAACAGTTATGCATTAAAAAATAACTTAATAAAAAATGATAGTGAAAGGTTAAACAAAGAAGATACTTCAAAAGGCCTTGTTGCCATTGTGTCTATAAAACACCCTGATCCGATTTTTGAAGGTCAAACAAAAGGTAAATTAAATAACAAAGATGCTAGAACAGCTGTCAGGGAAATATTAGCTCCTGTTTTAGAAAGATATTTTGATGAAAACCCTATTGATGCTAGAGAGATAATTAATAAATGTCTGCAATCTAGGAAATCGCGTTTGGCTGCTGAAGCTGCTGCTAAGGCTGTTCAAGCAAATATGGGAAATAATTCAATAGCATCATTACCCGGTAAGCTTGCTAATTGCACCAGCAAAAATGCTGAAATCTGTGAATTATACATCGTTGAGGGTAATTCAGCTGGCGGTTCAGCAAAAATGGGTAGGGACAGAAATGTTCAGGCCATTCTGCCACTAAGAGGTAAAGTTATTAATGCTGAAAAGGTTTCGCCTGAAAGAGTTCTTTCTAATGCAGAAATAATCTCGCTTATAACTGCTTTGGGTACAGGACTAAACGAAACATTTGACATCAACAAGCTTAGATACCATAAGGTAATTATTATGACTGATGCTGATGTCGATGGAGCCCACATTAGAACACTTTTATTAACCTTCTTCTACCGTTATTTTAGAAAACTAATTGAATATGGCTTTATTTATATTGCTCAACCTCCGCTTTATAAAATTCAACAAAATAAATATATTGCCTATGCATACAATGATTCTCAAAAGGATTCTATTCTCCAAGAATTAAATCAGGATTCTAAAATAACAATTCAACGTTACAAAGGTTTGGGAGAAATGGATCCTGAGCAGTTGTGAGAAACTACAATGAATCCTGAGAATAGAAAAATGTATCAAGTTCAAATTGATGATGCAGCCAAGGCTGACTGAGTGTTTACGACTTTAATGGGAGACGATGTTTTGCCAAGAAGAGAATTTATTGAAAAAAATGCAAAATTTGTTCAAAATATTGATATTTAGCATATTAATATAGTTTTCTTAAAAAAAGTTTAAAATATCAAAAATATAAAAAAGTATTGTTTTTTATGTCAAAAATAGCATTTTTGTACAAAATGTCTTAACTAAATGATAAAGGAGAAAATATGCTCAAAGAAATTACAACTCAAGAATACAAGGAAACAGTAGAAGGCAAAATTTCTGAACCTTATCTACTTGTGTTCCATGCTTTATGATGCGGTCCATGTAGAATGTTTAAAGAATCACTTTCAGAATTAGCTGAGAAAGACAATGTATTAGTTTACCGTGTTAATATCGATGAAAATTCAGACCTAGCTAGTCAATTTCAAGTTCGTTCAATTCCAACTTGATTTGTGTTCAAGGATGGAAAACAAATGGTATCACACAACGGCTTCCTTCCATATGAAGACTTAAAAAATGTTGTAGATTCAATAAAATAAGCCCGCTGGGCTTTTTTGTTAACTTAATCTAATTTTATTTATAATCTTTGTTATGAAAATAATCAGCGAGAATCGCAAAGGCCTTTATGGCTATAAAATAATTGAAAAGCATGAAGTCGGCATTTCTCTTTTAGGCTGAGAAGTAAAAAGTGCCCGTGCCCAAACTATTAATCTAACTAATTCATACGTTTTTTTTAAAAAGGGTGAGCTTTTTCTTTGTAATGCAAATTTTGCTAAATATATGTTGTTAAAAGTGGATGAAGACAGAGATCGTAAACTGCTTATGCACAAAAGAGAAATTATTCGTCTTAAAAACAAACTAGACCGTTTGTCATCCACCACCATTAAGCCTGTTAAAATTTACTTTAACAATAAATCTAAAATAAAAATTGAAATTGCCTTGGTTCAAAGTATGAACAAAGCCGACAAACGCGAAGAATTAAAGAAAAAAGACAATGAAAAATATATACAAAAAATCAAGAGCCAATATTTAAACTAGGACAATAAAAATAGACATTAAATTTCTTGAGCATTCGCCCATTATTATACCAATCAATGAATCTATTTAGATGACGCTCAAGTTCCTTAAGCGTCATTTTCTTAACACTTTTCTAAAAATTTTCAAACATTTCAGTTTTAAGTACTGAAAAAAGTATTCAATTTCTCTATTGTCAAGAGAATTGCCAATTCTTGACATTGATACTTTTCCATTAAGTCTTTCAATTAACTGAAGATATTCTTTAGATGAATATTGACTTCCGTGGTCAGAATGTATAACAAAATTTTTGGGAAAATTAACTTTTTTAATATTATCAATAACCAATGAATTATTATTGTACAAAGACAGGTTAAAACCTAAAATTTTTTTGGTTTTATGATGAATAACAGCCGACATATATACAAAATTTTGATCAACATCTATTGGCGAAGGTATGTATGTAACATCAGTAGCATAGATATCATTATATATGCCATCATAGTCACAAGAAGCAATATTTTGAAACGTTACAGCTACATTCTTAGATTCTTTTGTTCTTTTTGCTTTTCTTATTCTACAAACTAGTCCAAGTTTTTTCATTATTCTACCTAAAGTCCTATAATTAAGCTTTATTTGTTTATTTTTGCTAATATAAGCAGCCAATCTTTCTCTGCCGAAAATGCCTCCAGTTTCTTTAAAAGCTTGAACTACGGTGTTCTTTAATTCAAGATTCTTTTCTTTAATCATTTTCAATTTTTTTAGCTTTTTATAGTATGTAGATTTTTTAATTTTAAGCAATGACATAATAACTTTATTCAATACCTTAAAGGAAAATGAATTCTTTATTTTGGTAACCGTTTCTTTAAATTTGTTCTTTTTTATCTTCTTAATTTCGTCATCTGTAGAAATTATTTTTATTATCTTTATCAAATCTTCTTTATTTAGATCATTTAAAAATTCATCTAATATTTCATCATTTGATTTTATCTTTTTTGGCCTGCCGGAACCTTTACCTTTTTTAGGTGATCTTACGCTCATTGATTCTATGTTCATACCTAAATTATATCTTTTATACTTATTCACTAATCTCTTTCATTGATCGTCAGAAATGTGTTTTACATTTTTTATTTTCATCATTTCATTCAAAAAAAACATTTTTTAGTGAGTTCCCCAGATCTATATTTTCGTATTTTTCAAACAAATATTTCCATTCATTAACACTTAACTGCTTAGCCATTTTTATCTCCAACAAAAAACATCAGCAAATTTGCTGATGTCTGCTTTTTTTGTACTGCGAGTCCATTTTTTTATCCTATTTTATTTGACTGTTACTTGCTTTTACCTTTTTTCTATATTCATTTAATAACCTAAGAATTTTTTCAGGTAAATTATTATCATCTAATTTATCATCATCTTTTTTAAACTGTTCTGCATTAAAATTTCCAGTAGGTAAATGGCTTTCTCATGGTTTTAATGACTTATTAAAGTTTGAGTTGGCAAACATTCCATTAACAGTTTCTATACTTTTAGGTTTTCAATTGTCTAAATTACTATTAAAGTTTTTTGTATCTGAAAACATATTTCTCATTGATGTTACTTTTTCAACATTTCAAGAATTAAGATTTTGATTAAAATTTGTTGCTTCCCAAAACATCCCTTCCATATCAGTAACATTAGATGTATTTCACTTTGATATGTCTTGATTAAAATTTGTTGCACCAGAAAACATTTCAATCATTAATAATGCAGAATCTGTTTTTCATCTACTAATATCATGATCAAATTTATTTGCATTATAAAATACAGTACTAAAATTAGAAATATTTGATGTATCTCATTTGTCTAAATTTTCAATTTTTTCTTGTTTTGAATCTTCAAACGCTGATTCTAGGGAAGAAATAAATTTAGGAAGATGTTCTGGAACTTTATTTGTAGATTGCTTAAATTTTTCTATTTTACCATCTTCATTATAACCAATTGATATTGCTTCGTCGCCCTTGTATTTAGTTTTTGAAGAAATAGGTCAAACCTTGCCAAATGGCAATTTAAGTTCGTCGTTAGAATTATTTAGTTTTACAACAAAAGGAGGATTTGTAGAATTAGAATTTGGGTTAGGTTTAGTATTTGGTTCACTGACTAGTTGAAGGTTATTTTTAGGAAATTTAGATTTAAGTTTTTCAAAGATTTCCCCATAAGATCATTTTTTTCAAATATCATTTTTAAAATCTTTATTTCATATATCTAATACTTCTTGAAGAACAGGATCTAGCTTTTGTTCCTCTTTTAATTTCTTTTCTTCATCATTATTCATTGGGATTGTATTAACATTATCATTTTTGCCAGCTTCAGATCTAGATTCATCTGATTGGTCTTTTGGTGTAACAGTTGGTTCCGACTTTTCACTATTGTTTTTAGCATCTGTTGTTTTATCTACATTGCTTGAATCATCTTTGCTTTGATCACCATGAGAATTGGGGGGGGGGTCATCTGTTTTGAAGTTTGCGGGTTAGATTCGTTATTTATTATTTGAATTTTTTCATCATTATCATTTTTCTTACAAGAAGCTGCAACTAATGGCATAAGTGGTAAAAATGACACCGAACTAAATATATTAAACTTTTTAATTTTTTTCTTCATTTTGAGAATAACTTCCTTTATTTATATAGTTTATTTATTGTAATAGTTTTGTAAAAAATAAAAATTTAATGTCTATTTTTGTTTTCCTATTTTAATTTATAGCTCTTGACTTTTTTATTAATGTTGCTGTTTTATAGGCTTTTATGGTTTTTCAATAATTGAAATACTTTCAAACTTCCTACTAATTTTAGAGTTTGAATATGATGAATCTGTAAGGATTTTAAACATTTGACATCCTAGCAAGTGGTAATCAATAAATATCTTACATTTATAGTTGCTCTTTCAATCATAAATTGATGTATATCCAATATCAGTTAGTCTTAGATTTTTGTCTTTTGATGCAACTAGCGTTATAAAAGATTCATGTGTCGAATTGATTAAATTGACAATATTATTTTTATAAACAAAGTTAATAAAATCAACTGTGGCTTTTTCACTTCTATTATCAACTTCAATTTTTAGTTGATTGATTCCGTTTTCACGACAAAATCTTTCAAATCCATCGCTTCTTTGCTTTTGTTCTGCTTCTGAAAGCTTTGAATCAACTACAAAGGCAATCTTTTCGTTTTTGTCTATGTATGATGAAAATTTGGTAGTTAAATCATAAAATGCCTTTGTGTAGTCTATTGCTATATTATTTACCCTTTTATCTGTAGTTGGATAAACTAATGTTGTGCATTCATTAACATTATTAGCAATGTAATCAAGAATAGCATTTTGATTGTTATTAGGTAAAAAGAAAATCACAGCTCATGGCTTTCAAGATAAAACATATCTCACTGTTTCAATGTACTTTTCCAAATCATGACCTGCATAAATAGTAAGTGTCTTAACATTAAACACTTTAGCTTGTTGACTAATGCCCAAAACAACTGATTGATAGTAGTTTGGAGACTGTTCAGGCATAATAATGAAAACTGAATTATCACTACCACGTATTAGTCTAGCTCCATGATTTGGATAATAATTATACTTAGTAACTATATCTTGGATTCTTGACTTAGTTTGTTTTGATACATATCCACCATTGTAAAAACGACTCACAGTACTGATTGAAACGTGAGCTAATCTAGCTATGTCTTTGTAAGAGAAATTTTTCATAATACTTATTATAGTAAAAAAAATAAATATGAAAACATCTCACAAAATTTTATTGTTCATCATATTTATGTTTATTGTTATAATTAAAAAGCTGGTGAAATAGCAACCTTATAACCTGGTCAGGACAGAGATGTAGCAGCCATATTAAGAAGTGTTATGTTCGCCAGCTTTTTAAAAAGCATCGTGAGGTTTTATATGGATATTAAAACATCAGAAACAGTCGGCTTAACATTTTTAACTGTTCTTATGCTTATAACTTTTTTAGTAAAAGTTTTTTACTTTTTTACTTTAAAAGAAAAAGAATGATACAGAATGCAAAACCTAATAAGCCTGTGATACAGGCACATAAGCGTATTAATTGTTATAGTAATAATTTCTTCTTGTGCTTTATATCCTTGATTAATGACTATTACAATGCGACTTTTCTACAGAAACTACTATTCAGCACCTGACCTTGTGTCTGCAAGAGTTTCTATTATTTTTTCATTAGTTATTGCACAGTTTGTACACATAAACAATCTTGTTTTGCTCTTTAAATTTGTTGTGTTTAAAAAATATGCAAAACCTAAAGATAATAATATGGTATTATAATATTACTCCCCAAGTGGTGGAATGGCAGACACCGTAGACTCAAAATCTACTGGAGAAATCCGTGCAGGTTCAAGTCCTGTCTTGGGGACCATATGACCAAACTCGCCATAATAGCTTACACTAGGACAAAAAAAGTAGACATCAGCAAATTTGCTGATGTTTTTTGTTGGAGATAAAAATGGCTAAGCAGTTAAGTGTTAATGAATGGAAATATTTGTTTGAAAAATACGAAAAACATAGATCTGGGGAACTCACTAAAAAATGTTTTTTGAATGAAATGATGAAAATAAAAAATGTAAAACACATTTCTGACGATCAATGAAAGAGATTAGTGAATAAGTATAAAAGATATAATTTAGGTATGAACATAGAATCAATGAGTGGAAGATCGCCTAAAAAAGGTAAAGGTTCCGGCAGGCCAAAAAAGACAAAATCAAATGATGAAATATTAGATGAATTTTTAAATGATCTAAATAAAGAAGATTTGATAAAGATAATAAAAATAATTTCTACAGATGACGAAATTAAGAAGATAAAAAAGGACAAATTTAAAGAAACAGTTACCAAAATAAAGAATTCATTTCCCTTTAAGGTATCGAACAAAGTTATTATGTCATTGCTTAAAATTAAAAAATCTACATACTATAAAAAGCTAAAAAAATTGAAAATGATTAAAGAAAAGAATCTTGAATTAGAGAACACTGTAGTTCAAGCTTTTAAAGAAACTGGAGGCATTTTCGGCAGAGAAAGATTGGCTGCTTATATTAGCAAAAATAAACAAATAAAGCTTAATTATAGGACTTTAGGTAGAATAATGAAAAAACTTGGACTAGTTTGTAGAATAAGAAAAGCAAAAAGAACAAAAGAATCTAAGAATGTGGCTGTAACGTTTCAAAATATTGCTTCTCGTGACTATGATGGCATATATAATGATATCTATGCTACTGATGTTACATACATACCTTCGCCAATAGATGTTGATCAAAATTTTGTATATATGTCGGCCGTTATTCATCATAAAACCAAAAAAATTTTAGGTTTTAACCTGTCTTTGTACAATGATAATTCATTGGTTATTGATAATATTAAAAAAGTTAATTTTCCCAAAAATTTTGTTATACATTCTGACCACGGAAGTCAATATTCATCTAAAGAATATCTTCAGTTAATTGAAAGACTTAATGGAAAAGTATCAATGTCAAGAATTGGCAATTCTCTTGACAATAGAGAAATTGAATACTTTTTCTCAGTACTTAAAACTGAAATGTTTGAAAATTTTGAGAAAAGTGTTAAGAAAATGACGCTTAAGGAACTTGAGCGTCATCTAAATAGATTCATTGATTGGTATAATAATGAGCGAATGCTCAAGAAATTTAATTACAAAACTCCACATGAATTGTGAGTGGAATTTTGTAAAAAATAAAAATTTAATGTCTATTTTTATTGTCCTAGTTTAGCTTTCAGGCTATTTTTTTTATTTTTTTTTGCATCCAAATATCACTAATAAGTCTGTTTTATAGACAAAAAAATATTGTAAAAGCTACAATATTTCCTTATATTTTTTCTTGTAAATTAACCTGACTATCATTACTAATGAAATGTATAGAATTACCAAAGAAGCCAATAATAAGTAGAACCAAGGATTAAGTGCTTTAAGTCCAAGCAATCCATTAAGTCCAGGAATATATGGTGTTGCAGTAACTATTGCAATTCCGCCTAATGTTGCAAATAGCAACATTCAAGACGGCCTTGATTGAATAAAAGGTATCTTCTCTGTTCTTATAAAATGAATTACTAAACTTTGTGTTCACATAGAAATTATGAATCATCCTGTTTGGAACAATGCAATTCACTCTGTGGAATTAGGACTGATATTTGGATATAGCTTTGGAATAAATAGCCAGTTTAAAATAACAAAGGCTAAGATGTCTACAATAGAGCTAGTTGGGCCAAATCACAACATAAACTTTATAATGCTTTTGGTGTTGAACTTCCGTGGTTTTTGGATAAATTTGTTGTCAACTTTATCTCAAGGAATTGTTCCACATATAATGTCATAAACAAGATTTAAAAATAGTATTTGAGTTGCTAATAGTGGCACAAATGGCAATATTATCGCAGCAATTAAAATACTAAAAATATTCCCAAAGTTGCTACTTAATGTCATCTTAATGTACTTGTTCATATTGGCATATGTCTTGCGACCTTCAACCACACCTGTTGCTAAAACATTAAGATCTTTTTCTAAAAGAATAATATTTGCACTTTCTTTAGCAATATCGACTGCGGTGTCCACAGAAATAGACACATCAGCCGTTTTCATAGCAGGAGCATCATTGATTCCATCGCCCATATAACCAACAACATGACCGTTGGCTCTTAAAGCTCCAATAATAATTGCCTTTTGATCTGGGCTTAATTTTGCAAAAATATTGTGCTTTTCAACAATTTCTCTTAATTCTTCATCATTTAGGTTAATTAAATCTTTACCAAGAATTACACCATCAGTTTTCATACCAACTTTGGCACAAATTGCTTTAGTTACTCTTGCATTGTCGCCAGTAAGAATTTTGACGTCCACACCGTGTTCATAGAGATTTTTGATGGCAGAGGCTGTTGATTCTTTTGGAGGGTCTAAGAATGCTAAATAACCAATTAATGTCATTTCCTTCTCATCAGAAACACTAAACTGTCCAACCTTATTTGGATTCTTTTTTCTAGCCACAGCAATAACGCGCATACCTTGATCATTAAGTTTATCAACTTGAACAAGAACTTTATTGATCATTGTTTGATCTAAGCCAACAATTTTTCCATTAAGTTCTAAAGTATTGCATACTGATAATATTTCTTCAACAGCTCCCTTAGTTACCATTTCAATTCCGGTGTTTTTGTTCTTATTTTTAACTAAAACACTCATTCTCTTTCTGTTGAAGTCAAACGGAATTTCATCTATTTTCTCATAAACATTTTCTATATTTCGTAGCTCTTCATGAATATCGCTTAATTCGTCAGTTTTATTTATTATTGATAAATCAAGTAAATTTTTAAGACCAGTTTGGTAGTAACTATTTAAAAATCCGTACCTTAAAACTCTTATATTTTCATTCCCTAAAACGTCAAGGTGCATCTCTAGTGCCACCTGATCCATTGTCAATGTTCCAGTTTTGTCAGTACAAAACACATCCATAGCACCAAAGTTTTGAATTGAGCTTAAGCTCTTAACAATTGTCTTACTTTTAGACATTTTTGATGCGCCTTTGGCAAGCGTGCTTGTTACAATCATCGGTAACATTTCTGGGGTAAGACCAACTGCAACTGAAATTGCAAACATTAAAGCTTCTAATCACTTTTGGCCATCTCTAAAATTCTTTGCTCCTGCAATTAAAAAAACAATTGGTACAACAGTGATCATTATTCTAAAAAGTAACCATGATATTGAGCTTATACTTTTTTCAAAATTAGACTTAACTGGCTTTTCATTAATTTTTTGCGCTACTTGTCCTAAGTAAGTTTCATCACCGGTTACTATTACTATTGCCTTTGCACTCCCGGAAATTATGTTTGATCCCATAAAGGCTAGATTATGCCTATCAGTAACATTTTGATATTCATAGTCATAGTCAATTGAAACAAATTTCTCAATTGCTTCACTTTCGCCAGTTAACGATGACTGAGAAACGAACAAATCTTTTGCACTAATAATCCTAACATCAGCAGGTATAATATCTCCCGCTGCTAGATGAATAATATCTCCAACAACAACCTCATCAAGTGGAATTTCATAGTTTATTCCTTGTCTCTCAACCTTGGTGGTTGTTTGAACCATTTTGACTAATTTGGCTGCAGATGAGCTACTTTTGGTGTCTTCAACAATATGTAAAATCCCGCTAATTATAACCATTGACATGATTATTATTATGGTTGCCGGTTCAGCACTTTCGCCTTTTCTTAGGGGTAAAATTATGTCAACAATTATTGAAATGAGTGAAAGAATAATCAAAATGATTGAAAATGGGTTGAAAAAAGCATCAACTATTCTTTTTAAAACAGAATTCTTGCTCTTTTTGCTTAAAATGTTGGCTCCGTACTCACTTTTATTTAAAACAACTTGCTCATCATTTTGAAATCCATTGACACTGGAGTTATATTTATTACAAAGTTCACTTATATTCATTTTTGATGCCGCAATAAGGTCTTGTTGCGCTCTAGATAAATTTGCATTTTTATTTTTTTTGCTTTTTAACATATAACTCCTCTCTTTTTAATATATTTATATTAAAAAATTATAAAGCATTATTCGCTTTTATAACTTCTCATGCTTATTGTATTATTCTAAACGAAAAAAGCACATAGTTGTGCCTTTTCTTATTCCCCTTTAAACAAGTCGATTTGGTCAGGGTTAACCGGATTTTTATTGACTTCTACTTTTTGAATTCTTCCTTCAACAACATAGACAATTCTATCAGCCATTGCTGCCATAACTGGGTTATGAGAAACCATTACAACAGTTGTTCCATTTTGTTTGTTTATTTCATACAAAATTCTAAGCACAATCTTAGTTGTACTTTCGTCCAATGCACCCGTTGGCTCATCAGCGAAAATAATCTCAGAGTTCTTAGATAGTGCTCTCATAATTGAAACTCTTTGTTGTTGTCCTCCAGACATTTGAGAAGGGAATTTATGCATTTCTTCTTCCATTTCAAACTTTTTGAACAATTCAATAATGTCTAATTTTTTCGACTTATCAGTTTGTAAATAACCACCAGTTTCGACATTATCATAAGCATTAAGATTAGCTAACAAATTATAGTTTTGGAAAATGAAACTAACATGTTTTCTTCTAAATGAAGTCAATTTATTGTTTGATAAATAGGGAAGGTTTTCATCACAAACTATTACATCACCTTTAGTAGGTCTGTCTAAACCACTAATTAGATTTAGGAGCGTACTTTTCCCGCCACCAGAAACTCCGTATATAAGCATCATTTCACCTTGTTTAACATCCATTGAAACGTTTTTTAATACTCTGGTAACAATATTATCGTTGACATAGTATTTGCTTGCATTTTTAACCTCAATTACTGTTCCTGGTGTATTTTTGGTATGAAAACCCTTATCCTTTTTTCTTGGTCTGCTGTTTATTCTATTCAAAATAGATCTTATTTTTCTAGGCACAATGATATTTTTGTTCTTGCTGTTCAGATCTAAAATATCAAACAAATTTTCTTTAGTAATTTTAACGTTTGTGCCTATTTCAACAGTCTGTAGGTTCTCATCAATAATTTCTTCAGCACTTAGTTCTTGATCATTCTTATGTTTATTTTTGCTTTCAATTTTTCTTTTATGCTTTGCCTTTGAGCTCAACTTATTGTTATCTAAATTACCATTTTTAACTGTCTCGGGTGACTCATCCATTTTAAATAAGTCCTTGTCTTCATTATTGTTAATATTCATAAGCTGTTATTTACCTTTCAATAAGTCAACAGGCTTCATCTTATTAATTGTTACTCAAACTGATATAGATGTTATAGCAAATATAGTAAGCATTAAACCTGAAGTAATAAGAACATGTCATCATTTTAATGATAATAGCAATGCAATTGAAGACGAAGAAAGCAAGAAACCGCTAAATACACTGATCAACGCAATTACAATTGGTATTGAAATAACTATAGCACTAACTAAGAATGGTATAAATGCACCAAAGAACATCATTAATTTTTCTTTTTGTGAGTATCCTAATATTGACCATATAGCTATATTTCTTTCATTTTCGCTGACAATGATTGATGACATTATAATCAGAATGATCAACGAAATCACAAAGTTTATAACTATTATAAAAATACTAATTTGTTCTATGGTTGATCCAACCTGAAGAACAAAACCAACTTCAATATCTTTTGAATCGATTGAGCTGCTTAGAGCAATATACAATTTATTATTATAAATTTTGCTAAATTCATCAATATGCAACTTAGCAGAGCTCTTTGCGCTTTCATATAATGACTTACTAAATTCATTTGCGCTTGAATCTAAGAATTTGGCAATTTCATTTTTAGTTAAACCATGTTGAGTTTCTATCACACCTTTTTTGTCAGGACTTCCAAATATTTCATCAAACATTTTTTCAACAGTTCCATTATCAAGTGAACTGACATCAAATCCATCAAGACCAGCTCAATATCCACTTACTGAATAAAGACCAGCAGATTCAGTGACTTGAACAGGATTAGCATTCTGAGTAAGCACACCATTAAAACCATTATCAATGTCAGTCATACCTATTAATAGATTTGCTGCTTTGTGAGTTGTTATTAACTCATCATTTATATATGTTGGATTTATGCCAACTATTTGGAATTTAGCATTTGTCTTTTTGTTGTACTCATTTTTTAAATCAGCCTGTTTCACAGGGTCATTTTCATAAATTTTTTCAATTATTTTTTGCTTGTATCTGTCAACTCTATTTCCGATTTTGAAGTCAATTAAATCATTTATGCCTAATTTGTGTTTCTTAGCAAACACATCATTAACAACTAATGGATACACATTATTCTTAACTTCATATTTGTCTAAGACTTCATATAAATTATTACCTGCTTTGTCAATTAGCTTGACTTTAGCATTTTTAAAATCAACAGGTTTTCTATATCCATATATCTTTGCAGATACATTATTATATGTTCCGCTTAAATATGTGTATGTTTCATCATAACTTTTATCAAATAAAACACCACCAAAGCCTATAAAATAGTCATTTACTCATTGTCTATTTAAGTCTGATTTATCAATTAATCAAAAGTCAGAACTGTTATTTGATTTAGTTCAATTGCGGATAGGATTTGTTATTGATTTACCACTAGCAATCATCTTTTCATGTTGCTTTCTTATAACATCATTCTTTTTATATGCTCTTACTAAGAAATCTCTGTATTCTTTCCTTCCACCAGAATTTCCTGTTTTGATAATCTTCATTACATATTCTTTATTAACTTCATCTCAATGAGCAAGTCTAAAACTTCCTTGTTTATCATTAGGTGACTTGTAGTACTTAAAGAAATCATATTTCTTTCCAGATCCATCTTCATAAGACATAAGTCCATTTGAATCAACCTTGATTATAGGCTTATTAGGATCAGTAATTAATTCTCCATTGTCATCAAGACTTTGTGTCCATTCTAATTGGTGGCCAACTAGATCTCTAATTTTATCTATTTTAGCCTTCTGACTATCAGGCATTCCGTTATAAGCAATTAATCATGGATCTGCTGATACACCTGCATCTACTGTAACATTAACGCTAAATTGTGACAGTATATGCGGCGACTTATCACTTGGCATACCATTATCATTGTTATTTGGATTAATTATGCTTGACTTGCCAGGCTTAAAGTAATCTGCGGTCTCTCTATTTCCTTCATTCAATGAACCAATAGGAGTATAAATCAGGTTATTTAGTTCTTTTGGATTATATAATGAATAATCTCCGCCTTCAACAGTAGACGATTCTAAATCCACCTTAAATTTATAATCTCTATTTTTATAAGTGTCATTAATTGTTTTATTGAAAGACTTAAAGTTAGCTAACCCGAACATTGTTGCTATTGATGTAAGTAGCACAGAACTGCCAAAGGATGCTAATTTCCAGAAACCGCTATAAGCAAGAGTGAAACGGAAACGCTTCTTGACATTTTTCTTGTTAATAAACTTCTTCTTCATAAATGTGAATAGTTTGCCTTTAGGAGCTTCGTCCACACCAGTAATTAAGTCAATTGAACTCTTTCTTAATGAAATAAGTGCCACTACTATAATTAACAAACTCATTCCAATAAATGGAATAAACACATTAAAGAAAAGCGCGAAGAAGTCAAAAGGTATAGCCGACTTAGGCAGCGTTCAGTAATTAGAAAACACATTTTGTAATAGTATTTGTGTTCTAAACCCAATTGAATATCCTAATATACCACCAATTAATGAAGTTACCGCAGCAAACGATAATAATGAAATTGCAATCTCAATTGATTTATAACCTTGTGCTAGTAATATACCAAATACTTTTGCCTTGTTTGCTATGTACCTTCTAATAATGAATATTATGGCAACTGACACCATAATAATAAATAGTGTCATAAGAGCAATTATTGATGATGAAATAACACCTATCATTCTTTCAATTGTTGTGATTCTTAATGCTCTTTCAGGGTTAATTGGATCTAATTCATTGTACAAAAAGACTCTCTTTAACTTATTAGCATCGCTAATCGAACTATCAACTATATTAATGATATTTCTTTTTGCAACTTCATTGCTGTTTTTCGAACCATTAACAACTAATAAATTCTTTTTAATAACATTTCCTTGATAAGCAGCAACAACTCTAGAAAAACCATAATTATTTAAATAAACTAATGCTTGATTCTGAGTATTAACTTGTAAATGATTTTCATCTATTACAGGGTAAATATAATCAATTGTTGTATCTTCACCAACTATTAAGAACTTAATGCCATTGACATCTAAAATATATTTATCATCAATTGTGTTAATTAAGCTCTCCATTTCAACATTGTTTTTTGGAAGTGTGCCATTATATATAGCTTTATTATTCTTCGCTAAGTATGCATAATTAACTTTTGCATAGTAGCTATTAATATCATTAAACACTATATCTTTTAATTCTTTAGGTTCAACAATTCCGTTTATAACCTTACCAGCCAAGTTCATAAAGTCAATACCAAAAACTGTTGTTTTTTTGTTATTTTCATTAAATAACTTATTAATTCTAGCGCCATCTAAAGAAAGTGTAATTTCTTCATTGTAATCTAAAGGAACTAATGATGTGTCATTGTTTGATCATATTTGTTCAAAATAAGCTTCTAGTTCTGACTTTTTAGATTCATCTCTAATAATTTCTTCAAAATTACCAATTCTGCTTAAAACTATATATGCAAGATTGCCATTAATGCTTCCTAAATTTTTCTTTTGAGTTGAAAGAAATGAAGTCATTAACTGTGGATACATACTTCTTAAGACTGGATTAATAATTATTCTAGATAGGCCAAATAGCTCAATTGGGAAGTTAATTTGCATAGATCTTGTAATTGATAATGCAATATCTCTTATGTCTCAAAATTCTTTAGTTGAAAAGTATTTATCTACTGACTTCTTAATAGTTTCATAATAAATACCGTTAGGTGCATAAATTTTGCCTTCTTCAATAGGCTCTGTCTCATGTTTTGAGTATTGTTGACTGGCACCAATTAATCCTAAAAGCTCTATTAAACTGCGTTTTTGGCTAATTAAGTACTTCCTAAACTTTGGATTTTCGCTTGCTAATTTTTCGACTTTATCATTAGTAAATTTGCCGTTATTTTGATTAAATAATGTAACCTGTTCAGGCCTATGTAATGCTATTGAAAGCCCGAATTTATTGTCTGCAGAACTTGGTAAGTTTTCATCTTCGGCTAGCTTATTAATATGCTTTAATATATCTGAATCAATGCTTAATTTTAAGAAATCGTTAATAAACTTTAATGCTTCTTTTTGGTTTGCTTCCTTATTAAATGCAAGCATATTAATTCAAGGCAATAGTAGATCAAAAGCTTGTGCACCTAGTGAAAATTTATTAGTTATGCTTGCTTGTCCATAAGCTCCAATTAAACTTTTAAATGTTTGCCAAGTGGCATCTCCATCACTAAAGTTGTTGAAGTCATAAATCAAATCAGCAAGCGTTTTATTTTTTTCATCAACAACCTTTATTTTTTCGTTTATGCTGGTTGTTGTTTGTTTAAGGAAGTTTTCTATATTAGTAAGTTTATCAATTACTTGTTGATTAATAATCGTCTCATTAGAAATAACATTAAATCTTTTTAGTGTTTCAACTACTTTAACATCTAAATCAAATATATTGGCTGAGTTTCTTTTATGTAATAAAATGCTGATAATATGTTGTTTTGCTTTGTCAATTTCATTGAAAATTTGTTGATTTTTGAATATTGCTTTGGATTGGTCAGAACTTAAAAGTGCAGGGAAAAATGCAAGAAAGTCACTAAAGCTAAGTTTATCAGGATCACTATCTGGAATTATTGTTGTGCCTGTCCCATTTTCTACTTTTGATTCAGTAACCTTACTAGATAGATTAAACATCTTAATAAGATTATCTTTAAATTCTCTGTTTGTGCCTGGATTCTTGAATAATCCGTAAATTAAGGCCATCATTCCATCTTTAGGTCTTATGGTTTTAAGTGCTACTTTTTCTTTTAACACCTTCTCTTTATTTAATTCATAATCAAATGTTGATTTTTTATATTCAAAATAATTAGTTTCTAAATGATTATCTAGGTAGTCAGATAAAACGTTGAAATCAATATTTTGCAGAATGCTGTTTAGCCCTGTTTTAATGTTGTCGAATTTTCCATCTTTGCTTATTTTTTTAAGCAATACATTAATTCCATCAATTAACGAAGGCACAGATGAATTTAATTTCTTATATAGAAAACTATTTTTATCATCTAAACTAACTATTTTTTCAAAATCTAAATTATCTATTAGTTTCTTAAGCCCTGTTTTAAGAGTTTTTTGGTCAACCGACTTAAATAATCAGTTAATCAACAATCCAGAGCTTAGTCTGTTAGTGTATTTGTCCTTATTATGATCAACTTGCTTCCTTCACTCATTTTTATATCAATCATTAGCATATTGACTAAACTTATAAGCATCTATACTAGTTATTATATTTTGAAACGCATCAATAACTTCTTTAGGATCTTCTGAAAAATTAACAATATCTTCAGCACTTAAATATTTACTAATATCAATGCCTGCTAATCCATTAATTAATGAGTAAATATTATTTACCTCATCAATTACATATTTCTTTTGATTTTCAAGTGTGCCTTTTTCACTTATTTTAGCTTTAATCTTTTCAAAAATATTGAATAAAACACTTTTGAAAATATTGCCAGAATCACTATGACTAAGCTCATAAAGTAAATCTAACCCAATTTTTGGTAACAATTCTCTATTTATTTTTGATGATGTAAATGCGCTAGCAAAATTATTGTTGTTTAATACTTTCTTAAGCGCATTTGTAATTAAAAAAACATTTTCCTGTGAAATAAATTCTTCTTTAACTAATGCTGAATCTAATAATTCCTTTTCGATTGCTTCAGAGAGAAAGTCAACCTTGCCTGTTGCTAAAATATCATTAATTAATTCTGCTTTTGGAGACAAAAATTGTGTCGGAACATACGAAATGTTTGCTAATGTTTGGTCTTTTTTAACTCAGCCTTCATCATCAGTTTTAATAAATTTGGTTGCTAAAGTAATCTTGTTTTGCTCCATTCACTTTGTTAAAAGACCTTTATCAAACCCTAATTGGTCTATGCCTTCACCATATACAGTTTTTCAAAAAAGCTGATTGTTAGAATCTGCTAAAGTAACTAATTTATACCTATTTCCTCTAAAGGTTATCCCTAAATTTAATTTCTTGTACTCACTCTCTAGTGTATTTTGATCAATACTTCTATTATTCTCATTAACTAAATATTTGTTTAATAAAACAATTTTTGAATTTTCCTTACGAATAGCTTTTGTAACTGGATTCATATCAGTGACTTCAGCAAATTCATAAATTGGTTCAACATACTTAGGATCTGGAAAAAGATTCTTGCCTATAGTCTGGATAAGAAGCGAAGCAATATAAGGAGGTAATTGATTTTGCCTATAAACTGATTCATCAAATCTACTAGTTGGTATAAGTGCACTTTTGTTCTTTTGTTCTCCGAAAAGCTTGCCGACATTAAGTTTTATGCCATCAACTTCACCGTTTTCATCTCCAGTGTTTATGAAATGAAAAACATTTTGCTTCTTTGTCTTTTCATCTATTGCATCAACAGTTATAGTTTTTCTTAAACCTATATTTTTTCTACCACCAACCTCTTTAGCAATCTTGTCTATGATTATGTTTTTAGTTACTTCATATGCTTCTTGCTTTATAAAGTTAAAATTTTTATTTTTTAAGTCTTTATCATTTATTGCGTCAAGCAACTTTCTCTCATAATTAGGATCTTTTTTATCAATAAATGTTTCAATTTCAGCTATAGTCTTTGCACCAGATTTACCAATTTTATAGGTAGATCCGCCTGGAAAATTTGATCTTGATTCAGAAATATTATTGTTTGTATCATCGCTGTTATATAATTTTTGCTTTGCATCTAATTCGTTAATTAATGTACTTATATTAACTTCTTTTTTAGGAAAATTAGATGAACCATATGGCACAAAAACAGTTTTTATATTTTTTGTTCAGTTTGAAAACTCTTTTAAGTTTTTTCACTTCCTATAATTAGCTGAATTATGATCATCTTTGCTTTTTTCAAGTTCATCAACAAATGTTTTAAAAGCACCAGTTCATTGATTTTTCTTATCACCAACATATGTTGTATGATAATTCCATCTTTCAAATGAGACATTTCTATATTTTTTAGCAAGCAAATTCTTATTAATTGTTATTTTAGTGTCTTTTTTGATTGTTATAGTTTTTGCTGGTTTTGCGTCTATTGTTGATTTATCATAAAAATCACTAATTGTTCACTCGCCTTTTACTTTTGACTTTTCATCCAATAATTCCGAGTTATTTGACTCAGCTTTGTCCAAAAATTTTGATAATTTGACATCATTATTACCTTCATTTATAAAGACAAAATTGTTGTCTCCAAGTTTTTTAAATCCAAACTTTTCAATTCATTCATTAGCAGGAATAATAATTCCTTTATTTTCGGCTACCCAACTATTACCAACACTATATTCATTTGTGATCTTTTTGTCTAAAACATTTATAAATAAGGGTTGAACTTGTTCAGCATAAACAATATTTGGCTTGCTAGAATCGGTTCCTTTTTTTAAGATCATTAAATCTGAAAGCTTGAGATTGTCTTTATCGAATTTAACTTTATCAGAACTATTTAAACTTTGGGTGTGTCTAACAATTTCAAATTTGTTGCTTTTTTTCTCATAAATGTTAAAAGTTCTATCAGTTTGTTTTAATTTAAAACTAGCATTGTTTGCATCGTTTTCATTGTTCCCTAGCTTAAATTCAACAATTGAATTGTTTTTATTAGAACTATAAATTGAATATAAAATATCCAAATCATCTCTTCTAAGATAGTAGTTGCTATTGCTTTCATTATTTTCATCAATACCAGTAAAATCACTCAGTTTAATAAACTCTGTATTTTGTAAATACAAGACATTTTCAACAGAATCTCTATATTCTCCAGTCCCGTTAGCTAAATAATACTTAATTGGTTTATATTCCTTAACTCCATTATGCCCTAAAACTTCTCCATTAACAAAATAACCCTGGTTGTATGCACTACCCTGGCTAGGTAAATTTAAGTCAACAGATAAATCATGTTTAACAGATAATTTTTTATAATTTTCAAAACCAGAAACAATTGATGATCTTAGTGATGAAAGCAAGGTAAAAACAGCTGAAGTAATGAAAATAAGTATACTTAAGCCTATGACCATAATTTTGTTTTTTGATAAGGACTTAAAAACTTCTTTTGATAATCTCCACATAGCAAATTTAATCCTAAATATAAAGTGTAGAAATTATAAATATAATTTATTAAAAATAAATTATTTAATTTTCACAGCAGTCTGCCTAAGTTTAAGACTGCCTATTCCTTTTTTATAGGTATTTTAGACAAACTAACAATTATGCGTTTTCCTTCTTCTAAAAAGAAAAAAACGATGTTTTTACATCGTTTCCGGTTTTTCTTCAGACTTTCCTTCTAAAATATCATCAATTGTTAAGTTAATATTTTCGGATTTTTCTTCTTTTTTCTCTGAAGGAAGCTTCATATTTTTAGCAATATACTCAATCTCTTCAGCAACTATTGTTTCTTTTTCCAATAATGCTGTTTTAATCAATTCATGAAGTTCTCTGTTTTCTTCAATAATTTCCTTAGCTTTCTTTTCGGCTTCAGTTATTATGTTTCTAACTTCGATATCAATTTCATGTGCAACTTGAGCAGAAAATTGTGCTGACTTTAAATAGTCTCTTCCTAGGAATGGAGATCCTTCATCTTGTTCATATTGGATAGGACCTAGTTCAGACATACCTCACTCAGTGACCATTTTTCTAGCAATCTTAGTTGCTTTATGTAAGTCATCAGAAGCTCCTGTTGAAACATTTTCTTTTCCATAAATAATTTCTTCAGCAGCTCTACCGCCCATAAAACTAGTGATCATAGCAATAAGTTCTTTTTTGGTGAGATTGTACTTTTCTTCTTCGGGTGTCATTAAGTTATATCCGCCTGCTTGACCACGAGGAATAATAGTAATTTTTTGTACTTTATTTGCACCGGGCATTTTAATACCAACAACAGCATGTCCTGCCTCATGGTAGGCTACCATTGTTAATTCACTCTTAGTTATAACTCTATTCTTCTTAGCAGGTCCTGCCATTACTCTGTCTATAGCTTCGTCAATGTCATCACGCTCAATGATTTCCGAGTCTCTTCTAACAGCAAGCAATCCAGCTTCATTTATAACATTTTCTAATTGAGCACCAGAGTAACCAGGGGTTCTTTTTGCAACTTGAGCTAAGTTAACATTTGGAGATACTCTCTTGCCTTTAGCATGTAAGTTAAGAATTTCTTCACGTTCTTTAACATCAGGAAGTCCAACAGTAATTGTTCTGTCAAATCTACCAGGACGGGTTAATGCAGGGTCTAAAACGTCAGTCCTGTTTGTTGCTGCAAAGAATAGAATTCCGTTGTTTTCCTTCATCCCATCCATTTCAACAAGCAACTGGTTAAGTGTTTGTTCACGTTCATCATGACCGCCACCAATACCTGATCCTCTAGTTCTACCTATTGCATCAAGTTCATCAATAAAGATTATTGCGGGTGCATTTTTACGAGCTTCATCAACAACAGTTCTAACTCTTTTTGCTCCTAAACCGACAAACATTTCAACAAAGTTTGATGCTGAAATAAAGTAAAAAGGAACATTGGCTTCACCTGCGGTTGCTTTGGCTAATAAGGTTTTACCAGTACCCGGTGGGCCTCCCAATAAAATACCGTGTGGCATTCTTGCGCCAGCTAATTCATATTTTTTAGGGTTTTTTAAGTAGTCGACAATTTCTTTAATTTCTTCAACTGCTTCTTTGTTTCCTGCGACATCTTTAAAGGTTTTATCACTTTTAATTTTTTGTGCTGGGTTCTTTTCATCTCCAATAGCACCAATCATATTCATGCTTCTTTTCATCATTGAACGGTACAATCAGAAAAGAATAATTATCCATAATAATGTAGGTAATATTGAAAGCGCAATTCTAGCGAATGTGTTGGTTTTCTCTAAGACTATTCCTGTTGTGCTTCAATTATTAGATATAACGTCAGCAGAAACTCCAGGATGTTTTAATAAATTAATAATTAGGAATTCCTTGTCTCCAATAAAGAACTTATCAGGGAGGAACAAGAAGGTTTTCTTAATTACTTCACCACCAAGGCTTATTTCACGGCTTCTAGCAACACCATTATCAACAAATGTATATTTAATGACATCTGACACACTGTCTAGTTTTACTTGCTCTAAGTATGTATTGTCTTCTAAACTTGCAGTGGCTGCTTTCACATCATTTAAAAAGTCGTTAAAATTACCAACTTTCACTTTGGGTTTAAAACGGTTTCAGAGAAGTAATGTGACTATTAAAAGAATTACTGCTGATAGTATTGTTCAAAGCACAATTTTAGCTATCTTTTGCTTTCTTTCGTTTTCCATACAGCTCTCCTTCCTTTTTATTTATATTATTGTTTATAATTTTAATGTAATTTTAAAATTTAGTCGAAAATTAAAAAACTAATTTTCCGTGCTTTTTTTGCATAAAAACATCATTTTTTAACAAATAATTGCTTGTTCTATTTTTGCTAAGAATAAACTCTGCTACTGAATTTATTTTTCCTTTTGATAAGCTAATATTAGAAAACTTTTCATAAATAAGTTTATAAACTAATCTATCTTTGTTTTTGAATTTAGCAAATGTGTCCTGGCTAAAATTGGTATTTTTTCACTCGATATATTCAGACAGCACTTCATTTTCTGTCATCTGCAAATTTTGATTTAGTTTATTAATTTCATCTATAATTTTACTTTTTTCCTTGTTTGATAGGTTTTTTAGTCTATCTCTAATTTTGTTCCTAGTATAAATAGTTAAATCATTTGTATAATCATAGGCATAATCGATTTTATTTTTATGCAAGTAGTCTAAAATTTCACTCTTAAACACCTTGTTGACAAGTGGTCTCAAAACATTCATTCCAAATATTTCGTTTTGTGCTCTTATGCCAAAAAAATCAGGCTTCCTGTTTGATTCTTTTTGCATAAAATAACTCTCTATAAAATCGTCTTTTTGATGTGCTAAATACAAAGCTTCACAATTGTATTTTTCATACAGTTTTTTGAAAAAATCAAACCTAATATTTCGCGCCCATTGTTCAAAATTTCCTTTAAAACAGGCGTTCTTGTCAATTTCTAAGTGCTCAAATATAATCTCTTTTTCTTGGCAATACTTTCTAACTACTTCTACATCATATGATGAGTTTTCTCGAACATTATAGTTAACTGTGGCTACAACAATATCTTTTCTTTTGCTATATAACAAATCAAGCAAATACATTGAATCTGGACCGCCACTAACACCTAATAAAATCACTATATAACTCTCTTTTTATTATCAGTATTAAATTTGCTTGTCACATAATTTATGTCGTTATAAACTAATGATATTGCAGCATCAGCTACTTTTTCTAACACTTCCTCAATAATAAGCATTTCTTCTTTTGAAAACAGTGAAAGAACATAGTCTTTTATAGATAGATTATTACTTGCTCCAATTCCTACTCTAATTCTTTTAAAATCATTAGTTTTAAATTTGCTCATTAAGCTTTCTATTCCTTTATGTCCGGCACTAGAACCACCAATTTTTATTGCTGCTTGTCCAACTGAAAAACTTAAATCATCATAAATAACTATTATGTCAGATGAATCAATCTTGTAAAAATTAGCTATTGAATAAATAAAATCACCCGACTTGTTCATATATGTCAAAGGTCTGGCTAAAATAAATCCGTCAGATATGACAAATTCACCATTAAATTTCTCTTTATTAAGAGAAATATTTAGCTTTTCACAAATTTTATCAATTGCTAAAAACCCTGCATTGTGTCTTGTAAATCTATATTCGTTTCCTGGGTTTCCTAATCCAACAATCAATTTCATTATTCTGCCTCTTTCTCAATAAGCATTTTCAAGTTTGTGTAGTATTTTAAATCAGCATTCGGGGATTGAATTTTTTGAGCATATAAATCCATTGACCCAAGGAGCAATAATTCCTCTTTTGCCCTTGAAACAGCTGTATACATAAATTTTTTAGTAAACATATGTTCAACTCTATTCCTTAAAATCCCGAATATAACACAGCTTGCTTCTGACCCTTGAAACTTATGCACTGTTATAGCATATGCTAACGATAAATTCTCTAAAATTTCGCTTTTTGTATATTTAATCTTCTTGCCATTTCCAAATGCAACAATTATATGTCCATTTCTGTTGTTCGAACTTATCTCTTCAACAATTCCTATTTCACCATTGAACACGTTTTTATCGTAATCATTTATTGTTTGAATAACTCTGTCACCTATAAACAAGGTTAAATTATTGTAAATAAATAAATTTTTCTTTGTGCCTGTTCTTTTGACATTTCAATCCTGAAGTCTCTTATTAACTTCATTTATTCCTGGCTGACCTAATTCTAAATATGAAGGAAGTAAAATTATTACATTATCAATAGAATACTTATTAGTCTTTTCTTCATATATTCTGACAATGTTATTTAAAAACTGGGTGCCATTTTGTTCAATAAACTTGACATTAGCAGTATTTAAATTTGGAACCTTGTTTTCGTTTATAGATATAAAATGGTCAAATATGTCAATTTTATCTGTTCTATGCACTTCTTTTAATACAAATGTTGGAAACTTCTGACTGTTTATTATATCTTCTAATAAGTTCCCTTTTCCAATACATGGTAATTGGTCTCTATCACCCACAAGAATTAATTTTTCAATGCTTTTGCATATCTTTAATAATTCATAAAATATTGGTAAACTGACCATCGAAAACTCATCAACCACAACAACTTTGACTGGGTTCTCTTTTTCAAACGATTCAATGAATGATTCATCTTCATCAGGCTTTGAAAGTTTTAAAAAACTATGAATTGTTTTAGCTTCTATACCTGTTTTATAAGTTAATATGGTAGATGCTCTACCTGTTGGAGTTAAAACAGCAATGTCTTTTTTCTTATAATATTTACCCTCTAATAATGTCTCTACAATATAAGTGATTAAATAACTTTTTCCTGTTCCTGGATAGCCAGTTATTACAGAGATCGGATTATTTAATGCACTAGAATAAGCTTCCTTTTGTTCGTTTGATAAATTTTGTGATGGTAAGGGAATAATTTGTTTCTTTATTTCTTGATCTCTTATTTTTATAAGTTTTTTGCTAATAAAAAGTTCTTGTTCATAAATTTCATTCAATGAAAGTCTTTTAGATAAGTTATCAAAATATATTTCACCACGTTGAATCATTATTTTAAGAGACTCAATGATTAAATCATTGGGAATACTATATTTTCCCAACAATATACCTAATAATGAAACAATGTACGATTGTTCAAAAAGTGTACTATTGTCAGAATTATCATTTCTATATAAATCATAAAAATTTCACAATTGCCTATAAAGCGGTGTGTCATCGTAGTACATTGAACAAAGACTACTAAAATTGGTTCTTAATATTTTGTAAGTAAACGCTCTTACTTTTTTGTAAGCATCTAACTCAGGATTAATAATCGAAGCAAAAGTATCTACAAGTTTAAAATCAATTCAGTGATCAACATATAATTCATATGGATCTCCACCATTTTTGTACCTGCTAACAAAATCTTTATTTTCAAATTTTGTATGCAGTTTGTCATACAGCTTCAAAAGACCATGTTCATAAAAAAAGTCATAATCTTTTTGATCGAAACTTTCAATAAACGCCTTTAAATTTTCATATACCGCTGTTTTAAGCACATTTTGGACAACAGTAACATCCTTAAATAACTCTTTTATACTTGATAAGTTTAATTCTTTTTTTATTTTCTGGATCCCTTTTACCCCTAGGCCGCTAACATTACTTACTAGCATTTTTTCAACATCACTGTCGTTATCAGGACTAACAATTTTGCAACTAATCAATTCGTATGATTGGTTTTGATACTTAGAACGTTTAAATGATTTTGCTTTAATTTCAATATCATAAAAACAAGAACTTTTAATTCCTTGTTTACTACTATAAATAAAATAACGTTCTTTGTCAGAAATAGACTCAAAAATCCAGAGCTCTCTTGTCCCACTACTGTCAGCCCCGCTTCATTTGATTGTTAAAAACTTTCCTTTTAATTTAATTAATTCTTGATTACTGTTGCTTGATACAATCATTTTTATTAATTATAGAGCAATAATAACCTTATGAATTAAATTAAGCTCATTAATAGTCAAACTACATATTAACAATGAACTGTGGATAACTTGTTAGAATACTGTGGATAACTTGTTATATAAACACTTTATAAACTAACAATATTAATTATTATTTATT